>JBMOKV010000109.1:0-3279 GCA_049325495.1 Candidatus Rifleibacteriota bacterium
GATGTCGAAGCGCTGCGCGTTGCCATTGAAAGCGTCGATATCAGTGATCTGCTGGCTTCAGAGAGAATCCGCTGGGTCATCGGCGTTCCTGAAAATGAAGGCTATGCGGTGCTCAATGATATGGTCAAGCAGGCGGGTATAGGGTTTCAACTTTTCCTGAAAACCCTGCAGATTTTCGATCATCCGGCGATCAACAAGGTGCATGGCGATTATCACAAGCACATGATCAAATGCTTTCGCGAGGCTGCTCATGCGGTAATTTTCAATTACGGCAATTGCCCCGAAGATTCGATGATCGGTGTCGAAAACATCATGAAAAATCTTTCGACAATCATGCGAAACCCGGGTATTAAAGACATGTATGGTGCTTTCAAGGGTGTTCCAGGCATCATCGTTTCAACCGGCCCGTCGCTCGACAAGAACGTTGAAGAGCTGAAAAACGCGCTGGGAAAATGCGTCATGGTCAGTGCCGATTCGGCGCTGAAGGTGTTGTTGAAGCATGACATCACTCCCCATGCTGCGGTCAGCCTTGAGCGAATTCTCAACGTGGCCCGCATGTTCTGGGAACTTCCAGATGATTATAAGAAAAAAATCTGGCTGGCAGCCACGCCGGTTATTCGCAAAGAAGCCTATGATGCGTGGCCCGGGCCGACCTTTATGGTTTATCGTGCTTTCGCTCATTTCGAGTGGATTCAGATGCCCAAAGGCACTCTCAATATTGGCCCATCATGCTCGAATATGGCTTTCAAAATTCTCGAAGCCCTTGGCTGTGACCCGATCATTCTGGTGGGCCAGGACTGCGCTTTCCAGAGTGCCGAAAAAACGCATGCCGACAGTGCCCCCAGTGTTACCAATCTGAACTTGAAAGAACGTGATCTGATCAAGGTTAAAGGCAATGTCGAAGAATGGGTTTATACCAATAATATTTACGACATGTTCAGAAAGGCATTTGTTACAGATATTGCTCAATATCGCGGTACATGTGTGAACTCTACAGAAGGTGGGGCCTGGATCGAAGGTTCGGTTCAGATGCCGCTCAAAGAGTCTATTGCGAAATATTGCACCAGACCCGTCGAAACCCTCGATGTTTTTCAGCAGAAACTGCACTACCCGACTGAGAGCGAGATTATGGCCGAATACCAGCGTTTTCGCCAGACCATGCTCGATACCAGAAAAGAGGTTGAGGGGGTAATTGAATACTGTGATCGCGGCGAGAAGATGATTGCTGACTTCGAAGACCGGCTGGAAAAAGAAGGTTTCGCGAAAATCGAAGACTTTCTCGAACGTTTTCCTGATGAAGAACTAGATGTTATTCATGCAGAAATGACCCGGGCCCGCAGTAAGATCATCACTTTCGGCAAATATTTCAACCTTTATCTGATGCATATAGTTCAAATGATCATTGTAAAATTCGAAATGGATTTCAATGAGCTGCCATCTCTGTGTGAAGATAAAAAAAGGTGTAAATTGCAGGGAATCAAGCTGATGAAGCGCTGGTTTCCCACCATCGGTGATGTGTGCCGACTGTCGCTGAAGCTTCTGGTCGATGCCTACAATGATCTTGAAAATGAATTTGGCAAGGCTGCATGAAATCTGAAGATGCCCCGATTCTTTTCGTTGGGCCAGAGCAGTCGCCGATTCTTGAATGGCTGCGCCAGAATGAAAAGAACGTTCTGGCTACCAGCGACAAAATTGACTGCGATTTTATGGTGAACCGGCAGATCTGGTTTCTGGTCAGCTACGGTTATCGGCACATCATAAAAAAGGATGTGCTCGACCTGCTGCCCGGGCGGGCAATCAATCTGCACATTTCATATCTGCCCTATAACCGCGGCGCCGACCCGAATCTCTGGAGCATTCTCGAAGGAACTCCGGCCGGCGTAACCATTCATTACCTCGATGAAGGCGTAGATACGGGCGACATAATCGTGCAGAAGCCGGTAAAACTTGATTTTGAACATGATACGCTGGCGACTTCCTATGGTCGTCTTCAACATGAGATTCAGGCTTTGTTCAAACAACACTGGCCCGAAATCCGGGCAGGAAAATGCCAGTCAAAGCCACAAACAGGAACTGGCACTGCTCACAAGGTCAAAGACCGATCTGCCGTCGAACATCTGCTGACCGAGGGCTGGAACACACCGATTGCCCGCCTTGCCGGCCAGCGCCGCTAATTTATGTGAGAAACGCCAGGTTTTTCTTCGCTATCACAAGGTTCAGAGCCGGGTGAGGGAGAACCTCATGCACGGTTTGATGTGGCGGGGATAGGAAACTGGTTTGCCGAAAGGCGAATACCGCGCCTGTCCTCGACCCCACCAAACTTGTCGGGGGTAATGAGAATCCTCACGCCGCTGTCGCGGCTTCCGCCCTAAAAGGCACACGGCCCGCGTCCTGTCGAGGCGTCAGCGCTTCGGCATCTTCGCCGCCTCCCGGAAAGCCCTTCGGGCTTCCGCAGGTCGCTGCAATGTCCAGATGACCCGGCCAGGCCTCTGCTGTTTGTCATCTATTGTCATTCTTACGAGTTTTTGCGCCTCATTGTCTCAGTCGTCGCGTCATCTGGACATTGGGGCCGTGTGCCAAACGGTTTTAAAGGTACTGTATAAAATGGCGCAATCCCTCCCACCGGCCCCCAGGGGCCTCCGAATAACAAAACCCTCGTTTGAAAAAGCAAATAGCCTTTCAAACGAGGGTTTTAAACCGACTAGAAACTTAGAGAAATACCTTATACGAAATATCGAAAAGCTCTCCAAGCCTTTTGGCAAGGGCTTTTCCAATTGGTCTTTCACCTTTTTCCATTGCCGAAACATTCGGCTGTTTTATTCCAAGCTGTTCAGCAAGCCATTTTTGAGATTTACCATCGCGATATCGCAATCCGCGAAGGATCTTCCCAGGCTTGCTGTCCGGCAGAACCTCCTGCCAAGATACGCTGTCGTCAAGTTCTTCTTCCTCAATTTGCCCACCAAGAGCGACAATTACGTTTTTAATGTCTTCAAGCTTTTTGGCCGGAACACGAAACTTAACGCTCATCAAATTGCTGTTCGGCATCATATCTAATATCTCCATATATTTAGATTTTAATATCCGGCTTTTTCGTGTGTGCCGGCATATACAATGTGAACTAGGTTTTTTTGCACTACTACCCATTTCACAACATAAGTTGGTCGTCCTTTTTTAATATGACAATGATGTTCACCATTACTTAACTGGCTGTAATTAGACCAATTTCCACGCACCGGGCCATTTTGAACAATGTCTTGGACAAGAGCCATCAATATTTCT
>JBMOKV010000110.1:0-3276 GCA_049325495.1 Candidatus Rifleibacteriota bacterium
TGATATCATTACTGAGCCGGCGAAATTGATGATTTTGGTGCTGTTAAGTGAGTTAAGCTTAAAATTTTTCGCCGAGGTTACATCGGCTTCGTTATCGAAAAAAACACCGGCTTCGCTGTCACCGGTAAGGTGAGTGAACATGCCCTGGAGGCCTGCTCCGGCCATGGCTGACGAAAGGCCGGCAGTAACGGCTTTTACATCATTGGTTGCAGAGATCAGAATATCTTTGCCACCACCAACAATGCTGGCTCCTTCAGGAACCATTACATGTGCCGAAGAATTAAAATCCTGTGAGAAATAAGTGCCGCCCATGGCCTTAGAGCCCGAACTGGGAACAATATAGCCTGCGGCACTGATCATATCGACATCGGTGGTGGCCGAGACTTTTACCGCATCAGAAACTGTGGTTGCGGGATTGACGGATTTCAACGTTACATTGCGACCAATCAGCACATCGCTATTCACATTATAATCGCACAGGCCGACGGCACCGGCAAAGCCAATATCACTGGTGTTTTCATCATTTGCACCTTGAACTGCGCTTGAAACTGCAGCATTTAGGAAGTTGTTATAGAAAGCGAAATCGGCGGCAGAAGTGACTATTTTGGCCGCCTCGGCCACGATGCGGTTTTCGCCAGTTATCAGGTTGCTCAGGGCATCGGTCAAGGTGGTAAGAGATGAGAGAGAGTTGATGAATGAGGTAATATTGTCGGCAACGCTCAGGCCTTCTGAATCGAGGGCATTGAATTTGCTCTTAATCGTCTGATAAGCGGTTTCTACCGAATTAATCATCGCAAGCTGGTTGGTATCGGAAACGGCGAGTTTCAGGGTTGCGATTGCGTCTTCGATTGATTCAATCATTCGTTTGACGCGATTATATTCAATTTTCGCCTCACTGCTTATATCTACTGTCTTACCGCTGAGAACCGTGCCATTACCAGTGGTGGTGTTATAAGTGGCATCAGCAATTTTTACGGTTGAATCCTGGGTTATATCTGCATAAACAAGCCCGGCGCTGACCGAAAGTTTGGTGCCATCAGCAGTATTCATTTTCGATCTGGCAACACTGTCAGCCTGAAGAAAGAGGTCTTGTACCACTGATGAAGACTTGAGAATCAGGTCATTGCCAGAATCCAGTTTTACGTTTGAAGCAACATTAACCCCGGCATTGTGACTGCCGCGATTGAAGGTAAGCGCACCGGCGGCACGAAAATTCGTCGATTTATCTTCGAGGGGCCCGGTAAATTTTGAGGTGAATTTGGTCAGACTGAAAATGCCTGAAACGATGCTTGATTGAAGGTCTGCAATCGCTTTGGAAATTTTTGTGTGGCCCACTTTACCCTGTGAAACTGAACGGTTCTGCAGAACCAGGTTATAAGCCGAGAAATCAATATTACCTGGTGCGGTTATCGCTGAATTCAAATTTATATTTGAAGCTGAGCTGAAGTCGGTAAAATTTATGGCGACACCAGCATAAGAATCATCGCCGGTTTCAACGATTGCAGTGGTCGAAACATCACTGCGGGTTGTGGCTTTGCCGGTTACCGCCCTTTTGGCGTTTACCACTGCCGTATTGTTGATTTTAACCTCCGATTTATTGGTTACTTTGCCGATTACAATGCCGGTGGCAATGGCAGCGGGGTCATTGGCAGTCTTCGATGCAGCAGTTGCATCGAAAGCGTTTTCCGACAGGGCATCGATATTTACGTCGCCGGCAGTTGTATCGCCTGCTGTTCCAGCATTCAACGTGCCGTTGATTTCAACGTTCGCATCTGAATTTACTTCGGCAAACACGACCCCGGCCGCGACTGCCCCTGATGTTTGCCTGATTTTGGCAAGAGAAGTGCTGGCGCCGGCGATTACATCGGTTTCACTCGTGGCTTTTACTTTGACATTCTTCTTCGCGGTTATGGTTGAGCCCTGATTAACCTTAACCAGCGCTTTGCTGTCAGCAACCACGGTTTCAGCAGCAATATTGACCGGGGCAACCATTCCCACAATCGATAAAGCCTGATCGACCGGGCTGGTAGAGCTTTTGTAGATATTCATGGCAAAGGCCTTCAGATCTACATCGTTATCGGCGTTTATTACTGCAGTGGTATCGATTTCAACAGTTGCATTGACCGAGGAGATTGAATCGGCACCGACAAAATTCTTTATTTCCCTGCTTTCGCCATATTGAACGATGTTTTCTTTACCAGAAAGGGTTCCGTTGACCGCGGTGGCTTCAAAAGTGGCGTTGCGTTTAGCGTTGACCGTTCCCTTAACCGTAACTTTGGCTTCAGCTTTAGCTTTGCTATAGACACTGAAGCCATCTGATCCAATTGAAGTTGAAGAACTCTTGTTAACATTGTCGGCTACTGCGACCAGTTCGACGTTGCCGTCTTCGTTGGTGGTCATCGTGAGCCCCGAAACACTGACATCAATCATTTCGGTCTGCCCGAAAAACGATCCATCTTCCGTTTGTTTTCTAATATTGTCAAGGTTGACGAGTGCCGAAAAATCAGTGACCCCGGTGTCAATTCTTGCACCATTTTCAAGGGTAACATTTGCCGCAAATGCCCCAACGTTATCTATAGCATTCACGCGCCCGGCGATCACAATTGAGCCATCGGCGTTTAGCGGAACACCGCTTCCAGAAACGACCCCGTTGCGGTTTTCGAACTGGCACGAGGTGATCTGGGCAATTTCGTTTTCATTGCCGGCAGTTACAATGTCGCCGGTTCCGGTAAATTTATCCATGAAATCCTGAGTCGGAGTCATGGCAAACAGCGCTCCGCAATTAACCACACCGGTACTCCCGAGAACCAGGCCTTGAGCACTCAGGAAGAAAAGGTTTCCCCCGATTTTATGATCTTTGATCGAATTAACCATACCTTCGATCTGGATCTGGGACCCGACGAAGTTGATGAGATTGGTTGTGCCGGCCGGATGATAAAAGTTAACAGTATCGTGGTTGGCAACGTTAAATGTATGAAACGATGCAAAGGAGTTGGTTCCTGAAACTCTGGTGGGAACGACGTGATAATTATAAAAACCATCGTTGGAAGGCTCAGCAGAAACATTGGTATCATTCCCCGCAGGAACAACGTCGGTGTACATTACCGACTGGGCAGAAAGACACTGGGCAGAGGCCATGAAACCAAGGCCTGCCAGACCGGTGGCAAAACCTTTCCAGGCTTTGTCAATCACTTTTCCGGCAGTATTTTTTTTATCAAATGCTCTAAGAATTCTTCTTTTCCAGGTTTTCAGCAGGCTCATGTCGGTTCTCCCCAG
>JBMOKV010000111.1:0-3270 GCA_049325495.1 Candidatus Rifleibacteriota bacterium
CCTGGTCATCAAATTCGCCTGAAATCGTGCAAGAGCCTCTGGCAAAAAACAGGCTGATAGGTTATTGTAGTCGTTTCAGAAACAATCGCGGAGACAATAACAAATGGCCCTGGTATCACTGCAAAGCCTCAGTCTGTCTTATGGCAGCACATGTATTTTTGATCAAATCAGCCTGCAGATCGAGAAAGGTCAGAAAATTGGCCTGTTAGGCCGCAACGGAAGCGGCAAAAGCACCCTGATGCGCTGTATTGGCGGAGAAGTCAAGCCTGATAGCGGCCAGGTGCAAATAAGTCACGGGGTCAAAACCGCATGTTTTACCCAGGAGATTCCCGAAAATCTTGATGGCAATGTTTTTACCATTATTGCCGGCGGGCTGGGTGAAGAAGGCGAACTGCTTGCCAGATACCATCAAGCTGAATGCCTCGAAGATGAAAAATCTGCGGAAGAGCTTGCCAGACTCAGACAACAAATCGACCGGGCCGATGCCTGGAAAGGTCTGGAAGAAATCGGCCGGGTAACTTCAAGACTTGGCCTAGAGCCTGATGCAATCTATCAGCAGCTCTCGGGCGGCATGAAACGGCGGGTTCTGCTCGCAAGGGCCCTGGCCTCGTGCCCTGATGTTCTGCTGCTCGATGAACCGACCAATCACCTCGACATCGACACCATTGCATGGCTCGAAGAGCTTCTACTGCGAACCAGCATGACAATTCTTTTCGTTACCCACGACCGTATGCTGCTTCGCCGACTGGCAACCCGCATCATCGAACTCGACCGCGGGCATCTGTATGACTGGGAATGCGATTACGACACCTTTTTGCGCCGCAAAGAAGAAATGCTCGAAGCAGAGCAGAAAGAATGGGATCGCTTCGACCGCAAGCTGGCCGCCGAAGAAATCTGGATAAGAAAGGGCATCAGAGCACGCCGAACCAGAAACGAGGGACGGGTGCGGGCTCTGAAGAAAATGCGCGAAGAGCGACGGCAGAGAAGAAATCACGCCGGGCGGGTTAATCTGCAAATTTCTCAGGCCGACAACTCGGGACATGAAGTAATAATCGCCGATCATATAAGCTTTGGCTACGATCAAAATCTAATTTTAAACGATTTTTCGCTTAAAATTGTCAGGGGTGACAAGATTGGTATTGTGGGCCCAAACGGCTGCGGCAAATCGACTCTGCTGAAACTGCTTCTGCAGAAACTAACCCCTGATTCTGGCCTGGTTAAGCACGGCACCGGTCTCGAAATTGCCTATTACGACCAGATGCGCACCATTCTTGATGAAGAAAAAACCGTCAGAGAAAATGTTTCGCCAGGCTGCGACACCATCGCTGGCACCGGGCAACACATAATCGGTTATCTGCAGAATTTTCTCTTTTCACCCGATCGGGCTAACAGCAAAATCAGCATTCTCTCGGGGGGCGAACGAAACCGGGTAATGCTCGCCCGCCTGTTTGCTTCACCGGCCAACCTTCTGGTTCTTGACGAACCGACCAACGACCTTGATATCGAAACTCTTGAACTGCTCGAAGAACTGCTGGTCGAGTTCAAGGGCACTGTTCTCATAATCTGCCATGACCGCAGTTTTCTCAACAACGTCGTTTCGAGCACGGTGGTCTTCGCCGAAAATGGGGAAGTGAAAGAAATTGTGGGAGGCTACGACGAATGGCTGGCAGAGCGCAAAGAAACCATTGAAAAAGCTCGACAGGCTAAAGCTGACCTGCCCGCAGCGCCCGCCAGAAAGGCTGACAGCCTCACGGCAAAGCCCACCAAGCTCTCATTCAAAGAAAAACAGGAGTTGCAGGCCCTGCCCGAAATAATTGAAACTGCTGAAGCAGAAATCGCAAAATTGCACGACCTTCTTGCCGACCCGGATTTTTATCGCACCGGGGAAAACAGCAAAACCGTGCAGTTGCGCCTTTCTCAGCTTGAAACCGAGCTCGACCGCTGCCTGCACCGCTGGGAAGAACTGGAAACCCGGCAGAGCAGCCAGGAAAAATAAATGGGACTCAAACATCGACACGGCTATGAATCAGTAACCACCGCGCTGAAAGCGGCTGAACACTGGTACATTCAGCCCCAGACCGCCGGCAAAATAAATCTGGCCGTCATTTACCCGAACCTTTACAGCCTTGGCATGAGCAATCTCGGCTTCCTTACCGTTCATCGCCTGGCCAGCTCGGTTCCTGGAATTGGCGTTGAGCGCTTTTTTCCCGCACTTGAACCAGAAAAACCTCTGAAGCCGCCATTTTATTCGTTTGAAACGGGGCGACCGCTTGCCGATTTTGACCTGCTGCTTTTTTCATTCAGCTATGAAGGCGATTTTGACAAAATTCCCGGTCTGTTCTCAGCTCTTGGGCTGCCGATTTTCGCCGAAAGGCGCAACCGTCACCACCCGCTTCTGATAGCCGGAGGCGCGGCAGTTGCATCGAACAGCGCGGCTCTTTCACGCATTTTCGACATACTGGTTCCAGGAGAAGCTGAAACCACCCTGGTTCCGATGCTTGAAACATTTCTCAACGATGGCATCTGCAAAGATGTAAAAATTCCCGGAGTTCAGACCCTCGCAAATCAGCCTGAGCCGGTCGAACAAAAATGCGACATAAACCTGAATCCGGCCTGGTCGCATATCGTTTCACCGCACAATGCTTTTGGCGGGGCGCATATAATAGAATTGATGCGGGGCTGCCCGCGAAACTGCAGCTTCTGCCTGGCACGGGTAATTTATCAGCCGGTCAGACACCTGAGCTTTGAAAATCTGACACTCTGGCTCGATCAACACCCTGACTGCCGCGATCTCGGCCTGGTCGCCCCCTCACTTTTCGATCACCCTGAAATCGATGAAATTTTTGCCGGGCTTGTCAAACGCAACATACGCATCAGAAATTCCTCGGTAAAATGGGAAAAGCTCGACCCGGGTATTCTCGAAGCTCTGCGCCAATCGAAAGTAAAAAGTCTGACCCTTGCCCCCGAAACGGGCAGCGAAAGACTCTGGCGGGCCATGCACAAGCCTCTGAATGAAGATCGCTTTTTTTCATGCCTGGCGAATATTGGCAAAGCCGGTTTCGAACAAATCAAGCTCTATTTCGTCGCTGGCCTGCCTGGCGAAACCGAAGAAGACCTCGAAGCCACAGTGCAATTCATCGAAAAAGCGCAGAAGGCAGCGGGAAATGCCAGTATTTCGCCGGCTTTTTCCATTTTTGTGCCGAAAAAAGGCACCGAATGGCAGAATGAAAAATTTCTTTCTCTGAATGAAATTAAACAGAAAATTCTGTT
>JBMOKV010000112.1:0-20036 GCA_049325495.1 Candidatus Rifleibacteriota bacterium
ACGCAAGAGGCAGCTGTCGAAGGTGGGATTGATGACTGGGGTGAAGTCGTAACAAGGTAGCCGTAGGAGAACCTGCGGCTGGATCACCTCCTTTCTAGGGAGACATGTTATTGGCGTAAGAGCTCGTTGGGGTTCAGCATGCTGAACCCGTACAATGTGGCTATCTGGCAGCAATGCCAGCAGTGCAATAACGTAATCTCTGTCGAGCTTGGTCGAATTTAGCGAGTCTTTCGATTTTTATTCATATATTTAAAACGAGCCGGATTCTTTAAGAATCTGGCTCGTTTTGCTTTCTAAAGTTTTTATCTTTTTGATCGACAGATGGTTGAAGTTAGAGAAAAGAGAGGAACAAATGTCATCATCAAAAAAAAGGGAAAAGATTGACAATGATTTTACCAGAAGAATTTGTTATCATTAAGACAGTTCTGATAGATATAGCTGAAAATTAAAAATAAACCGTTCGAGAGATGAGAGGTTGCCAGGGTATGACGCCCGGTACAGCCGTTACTCAGAAGAAGCTGAAAGATTGCGTCTTTTTCAAAGATTTTTCTGAAGATTCTTTGAAAAGTATTGCTGCTATTACCACCGAAAAAACCTTTCCTGCAAACACTGCGGTGTTTCGCGAGGGCGACATCGGCGACTCTCTTTATATCGTTAAAAGTGGTCGGGTAGCGATTCAGAAGAAAGACCGCAATGGTGTTGCGGTAAATATTGCGGTTTATGGTGAAGGCGAAGTAATCGGAGATATGGCTCTAATCGATGAGCAGCCAAGATCAGCCACTCTGATGACCCTTGAAAAAACCGCATTTTACGTTATTCAGGGCAGTCATTTTCAGCTGTTTCTTTATGGTCAGCGTGAGGTAACCCGCAGCACCCTTTATCTACTTTCTCAGCGAATCAGAAGTGCCAATGAAAAGCTGATTTTCAACGCCCTTGACGATCACCCCGACATGGTTCTGCTTGTTGATAAGGCTTTTAGAATTACCCATTTAAATAAGGAAGCTCAGAAAAGACTTGGAGTTAATGCTGATCTGGTAGGCAACGATCATGTAATTTCCAGTCTGAAAGTTTTACTGACCAAGATTCAGGGAAAGGGATCCTTTTTTCAGCCGATGACCTGGATTCTTTTCAAACCAAACCGACTTTATTTTGGCGTGCACGTCAGCCCCATGGAAACTGAGGGCGGGATTCTTTTCGGCTATCTGATCGAATTGCGAGATATTACCCGTGACCGGAACCGTACCCGGAGAAATCTGGAAATAGCAAGCTTTATCAGCCACAAAATCGCCGGACTGGTATCAGAAATTAAGCTTAAACCTGGCAATGGCAAAGGTCATGAAAAAGAGCCTGACCTGAAAAGAGCTCTTTCTATCGAGACCCTGCTGCGGCAGGTCGATAAGCTGGTTGCTTTTACCGATCTCGAAGCCGGTCCCCTGAGAATAGACCCAGATCAGGTCGACCCTGAAATCATTTTACGAAAAGTTTGTGCGGATTTAAAAATACTTGCGGACATGAAACAGCAGAACCTTGATTTGCAGCTGGAATTTGGTGGCAACAAAATCAATGCCGACGGTGAATGGCTTGAAAAGCTTTTTTCATTTTTAATTGACAACGCCATCAGGTATTCAATGCCCGGTGCAACCATAACCATCGGAACTTTTCAGTCCCCCCTTGGGAGCTTTATCTGCCGGTTCGTCAATCCAACCTCGGGAAAACTGAGCGAAAATGACTGCCATAAATTTTTTGACCTGAGCAAGCAACTGGATGAATTCGAAAGCCAGAATGTTTCGGAGTTTGGGCTTGATCTTCCCCTCGCACTTCGTATCGTTCAGGCTCATCACGGCCGAATCCATGTTGAACCCAACCTGGCCGACCGCTTCTGCGTAGTTCTGGAGATTCCATGAATAACATCGAACCGGGAAAATTTGATAAAAGAATTGTTTTAAAGTCTGATCCAATAAGTGTTACGAGCGCCAGAGAGTTTGTTGAAACCTTTTTAAAGGAAAAGAATCTGCCCGGCCCGTTTATCTACAACATGTGTCTGGTAGTCAGCGAGGCGGTGGCCAATGCGGTTTCACATGGAAGCAGCACCAGCGAGAGCGAAGTTGCCTTGTCGGTACAAATTCACGATAATGTTTTCCAGCTTCTTGTAGAGGATTATCAGGGAAGGGATTTCGACCCGGAATACTTTCGACGGATAGCCATGGTTAAAGACTGGGGAAAAGGCGGACGGGGGATTATGATGATGGAAATGATCATGGATAGCATGTCATACATCATTGAAGAAGGGCAGCACACCCTGCTTTTTCTTGAAAAAAAGATTCCAGAATAGATTCATACTGATGTAAATTGGGTTTTTAAAATAATAGAAGCGCAGAAATTAATAATTTATTTTAAATTACAATTTAAATTTGCGTGATAGTTGCTAGTTTTCGCCCGATTCCTTCATCGCTTCCAAAAGTGTGGAGCCATTAAAAAGAGGATGTTCCATATAGATTCCCTGTAGGGTGTTTTCGCTTGAAATGGCCCTGGAAATTCCGGAACTCCCATCAGTGGTCTCAAATTTTAAAAATCCGCCGATTGGATGAAAAAGTTGATCGGGCAAAACCTCAAACCGCATTATTATCCAGAATTTTTCAATCATGGGAATTGCATTCTCCATTTTTTGATGCAATTCCGGCCACACTTCAAGGTCTTGCAAAACGAGAGAAGAAACTTTTTGCCAGTTACATTCACAGGTTAATTCAACAAAAACGGTTTCATTCTGTTGAACCAGCTGCCATATGCTGTCAACTATCTGAGTGCTCGACGCCAGAGCCTGCTCAATTGAAATCTCGGGCATGCCCTGATAATTATTTTTAAAAATATGATTTTTTATCCTGTCGATTTCCGCAGAGTCCTGGCCAAAGGAGAACCTGATTGGAAAGACACAGAACCACAGGCTGAAAATAAAAGTTACCAGAATCAAGCGAAATTTTAAGTTTTTCAAACAACGTCTCCTTTTTCAAAAAACCAGAAACATTCTGAACCGATGATCACTGTTGCCTTGATCGATCTTCATTCAGACCGGGGTTTGGCAAATTTAAAAAACCACCACTGGTTTTAAATTTCAGAGGTGGTTTTGCAGATGTTGCAGGGTATATTTTCAGGCTTATACCAGCCCGGCATTTTTCAGTTCATCACGCAGAATACCGTATTCGACCTTGGATCGGTGGCGAAGATCCATTGGAATGTCGGGATGGAAAATAACCTGATCGACTGGGATCTGGTTCTTGCTCATCACCCGGCGAATTTCCGCTTCGCGCTCCGCACAAAGTTTTTCGTTTTTAATATCTTTGTTATCTTTGGGTGCAATAACACAGACCGTTTTTTCACCAAGTTTCGCATCAGGTACTCCGAGATATGCGGCCAGTCGTGTATAGGGCTGTCGTTTCAGGACTACCTCAGCCTGAACCGGGAAGAGATACTGTCCATCACGCTCGATGACGTTGTGGATACGACCCACGATCCAGACATTGCCCTTTTCATCGAGTCGGCCAAGATCGCCGGTGCGGTGCCAGACGATGTCGTTGTGATCCCTGATTTTCGAAGTTTTGAAAGCATCCGGGTTGTTATAGTAGGCACGGCAGACATGCTCGCCGGCAACCAGTAATTCGCCAACATTTCCCTGGGGAACTTCAAGTTCAGCCCATTGCTGGTCAGAGCCTATTTCGATGGGGCCGCGCACGATTTTTATGAACTTGTACTGCAGTCCATCGGCAAAATGGCCAACGTTAACGCCAGCATCAACCAGTTCGGGATCATCTTCAGATACGCTGCGCTGGGCAAGCATTTCTTTCCCGGTAATATGAGCCATGGGTTCGGCTTCGGTCGAACCGTACATTACTACCAGATCAGCGTTTGGTGCGATTTTGGCGAATTCTGCAACAACATCTCGTGAAACGGCGGCTCCACCGGCGGCGACGCGGCGAAGACCAGGAAGGGTAACGCCCTTTTCGAGACAATATTTGTTCAAGCCGTTAAGCAGTGAGGGGTTGAGCGTCAGGGTGGTGATACCTTCGCCTTTGATCTGAGTGTAGAGAACGTAAGCATCATTGTCTGCCGGTTCAGCAACGTTAATGGCGGGCAGGATGGTGGTTACTCCTGCGGCCAGATTGTTCAATGAGAAAATGGGAAAAACCGGCAGGTCGAGGTCGCTTTTTTCATAGGGAAGACTTGCGTCGATTGCATAGTGCTGTGCCGCCAGAAATCTGTGTGAGCGGTCTGCCCCTTTCGGAGTTCCAGAGGAACCGGTTGTGAAAGTGATTAAAGCGGTATGTTCCTGTTGCACTGGAACGGGTTCGGCTGCTTCTGGAGTTTCAAGAAGTTCTTCGAAACGGGCGGTCCATTTTTTTGTGCAGGGGCCCATGTTGATCTTTATTGGTATGGCTTCAAGGGCTGGTTGCCCGTTACCCATCGCAAACCCTCGTTCACCAGACAACCAGACTTTGGGCTTGCAAAGATCGGCTACGTAACCCAGCTGATCGGCTCTGGCGAAAGAATCGAGGAAAATGCAGGTTGCCCCCAGCATCTGGAAAGCGAACATTCCGGCATAGAGCCATGGAATCATGGGAACATAAACCAGGGCGCAATCCCCTTTTTTAATACCAAGTTTCTGGTATCCGGCTGCAACGTGAACGACCATGTCGTAAACATTTTTATAGGTGAAATCGTCATGGGTAAGGGTTCTGGCAAAAGGATTGTAATCGAACCAGATCTTGTTCTTGGTATTGACCCATTTCATGCAGATTCTGTCAGGATGCTTTTCGAGATGCTCCTGAAGGAAACAAAAGCAGTTGTTGCGCAGACTTTCTTTACCGATGTCGTAACCAATTCTGGGAAGTGCCATTCTTAACTCCTTAACTGTCGATTAAGTATCTTGAGCCCCGACCTTCTTGAGTGCCCTTGTCACGGTCTGCGCTCCTGGTTGATCCTGATTCATGGTCAGCGGTTTTATGGGTCTGGCCATTTCTTAGTTGGATGGTCATTGCTGTGATTTGCTGTACAAACGCAAAGATATCATTCTTAATCCAATGATGCAAGACAACCTTTTTCAATGGTTTCTTTAGCAGCATATTTCTGTCATTTTGTAGATTTTGTGAAAACCTCAATGTGATACAATTTTATCCGTGATCCTTTTTCAGAAAAGTTAAATTGTTCGTAATGGGGTTAATTATGGGCCCAGTTTTTGGTTCAATTCTTAAAATGGTGATCGCCCTGGTAACACTTGGTGCTGCTGCAATTTTGGGATGGCGACTGGAACCGGCAAAAGACCCGGCGGAACGTGCCCCTTTGATGCTGGGTGTCGGTATTTCAACCTTTTCGCCAATTGGTTTGTTTTTGTATATAAAATTCTGGGAAGAAAAACCTGAATTTTCAGCAGCATGCGGCAAGCAGGCGATTCTGGGCCTGATCTGCTATTTGAGTTTTCTGCTGATTTCCTATGTTTTTCCAAATGCCCCAACTCATTGGTAAGAAGGGTCTGGTTAAAACAATTGTTTTAAATTGAAATTTGTGTCTTGAATATTTCCGGTGAGGAAACTCAAATCATTTCTGGCTGAATTTGAATCATGCTGGGTGGAACTTCTGGTATCCCCCCGAGAACCACTGCAGGGCCTGGTTTAACCTTTATGGTCAGAATGTAGCCGATCTCGAATACAGGAAATTTCGTAGTTAATTGCCTTGAAGGCTTCGACAATTATCGGGTCGAAATGAGAACCTGCGTTTTCAAAAATAATCCGGCATGATACTTCATGGGTGAAAGCTTCTTTGTAGGGGCGCTTTGATCGCAAAGCATCATAAACATCGGCTAAAGCCATTATTCTTGCACATAGTGGAATTTCCTGGCCTTTCAGGCTGTCCGGATATCCTTGCCCATTCCATTTTTCGTGATGGGATCTGGTAATTGCAATCCCCATGTTTAAAAATTCATTATCAGGATATCTTTCTCTGATGCTTTCAAGGGTTTTTACCCCGATCAAAACATGGGTTTTCATAATTTCAAATTCTTCAGGGTTAAATTTGCCTGGTTTTAGAAGAATTTGGTCGCGAATGCCAACTTTGCCGATATCGTGAAGTGGGGCGGCAAAATACAGATTGTTTACAAAGCAATTGTCGATCAGAGAAGAATATTCAGAATTCTTGCGAAGCTGTTCTGCAATGGCAAGGCAGAAATCCTGGGTTCGCCTGATATGGCCACCGGTGGCGTCGTCCCTTGATTCGGCAAGGGTTGCCAGTGCAATAATGGTTGCAACCTGGGCGTCAGATACTTCGTGAACTTTTTCCTGAACGACATCCTCGAGATGATTGTTGTATCTGATCAGCTCACGCTGCATAAAACGAATCTGCAGATGAGTCTTAACTCTTGCCAGAACTTCATCAATATTGAATGGTTTGGTTATGTAATCGACCCCGCCTCCTGAAAATGCTTTTATTTTTTCACTGTATTCAGAACGGCCACTGATAAATAGAACCGGAATATCTTTCAATTTTTCGTTGGCTTTGAATTTTTCGCATAATTCAAACCCATCAATTTCAGGCATGTTAATGTCAAGAAGAAAAAGGTCTGGAGGCACGTTAATGGCATCGTCGAATGCTTTCAGCCCGCTCAGAAATTCTCGAACCTTGAAATCGCTCAATTCCAGTATGCTTTTTAAAAGCTTTAAATTTTCAGGACTGTCATCTACAACGATTATGTCAGCATTTTTCAAGTCTCTCATGTTGCCTCCGGATGAATTCCAGTTCTTTTTATTTTAGCATAGCTGAGAAACTTAAATCATTTCTGGTTGAATTTTTCTGCAATTCCTTTGCAGGCTGCCTTGAAGTTCAGATCGACCATTCCTTCGACAGCCTGGCGAACGGTCGGTGGTTCAGAATTTTTGTAAATTACCGTTCCGCCTTTTTTCAGGATATCGGCCGTAATAAATGCGCTGTCAATTTTTTGAATCATGCTGCGTGGAACTTTCGGTATCCGCCCGAGAATGCCTGCTATGCTTCGTTTAACCTGAGTGGTCGGAATGTCGATACCGATTTCCCTCAGGGCTCTCCAGACCAACTCAGTACAATAAAGTGGAACTGGTGCCGCGCTCATGTCAAACCAGAGCTCTCCCTTGCGATTTCTTACAATGGCCAGTTCTTTTTCATTGGCGACAAAACCCATGTCATAACCGGTTTTTTTCAATACATGGTAAGTCAGATAACCGGCAACTTTATTGATCGTTTCCGGGGTGGAAATTCTGGGGCGAATAATCTGAATGTGCTTGGTCGGAAAACCTATTGCCGGGTCAACAAGATAATCTTTCAGATTCAATGCAACAATTTTACTGAGTGATGTATTGATCGTTACTTCCGGTGTAACAACGTAAATTCCTTTGGGATCGACAGGGTAGGGCATCCAGTCAAAAATCTTTTTGACCTTTCCATCAACAATTCTTGGTGGCCCGCCACGATAATATCCGTGCATGGTAACCGCACCAGATCTGCTTATTTTTTCTGCCATGGCTTTGAGAACATGCCCTTTGATAACCATTCCAGCATGAACATATTTGCAGTCTGGAATCAGAGAACCGATAATCGCGTACCATTGGGGAAAAGCACGATTGTTTTCTATAATTATGTCGCCAGTTTCAACAAGTCCACGGATTTCATTGTAGTTCAAATCTATTTTGGGCGGATTGGGAACCGATGAAATATAGAATTCAACAACTTTATCCATTGGCGATGCAGCATTAACAAATGCCGGAAGTAAATAGATTGCCAGAAAGACCAAAGCTGCAATTCTTTGAATCAACCCATAATTATTTCTCATGTATTGCCTCCGTGAATATTCTGAAATATTCTACAACCCCTTAATAAAGGTTTCCAGCTTTCTTTGAATTTGTATCTTTTTTTAACTTGGTTTGACGCTTCGCCTTCCTTCGTGCTAAATTTCATGCATATTCCAAGAGGGGAAACATGATGTTGAAACGTTACTATGCTTTATTGCTTGTTTTGTTCAGCCTTTTCTTCAGCAATTGCCTCGAAGCCCAGGTCAATTACCGAGTTACAGGCATTCCAGAAGTCGTGAGACATGGAAACAATGTTTATGCAATTTTGCGTTCTGCGGATGGCCGCCTTTTTAACCTGGTCGATGTGGATATAAGAGTTGTGCAGAAATTTCAGGGAAAAAACGTTGCAGTGGAAGGTGCCGCAAAGCAGGCCGATCAGGTAATAGACATCAGGGTGAAAAGCATTGAGCCTGTGCCCATAGAAAAAAGCTCAGTTGTTCTGCCGCCCTTTAAAAAACACCAGAAACCGCCCAGACTCATTTCTCAGAGTAGCCCGATCTATAAAGTCGGGGATGTCCGCTGGGGATATATTCCTGGCAAACCTCGCAATAATGAAAATTTCAGTTATCTCAAAACAACGTTTGATACCTCAAAAGTTGACCGGGCCTATTTTGTATTGAAGCCATTCCCGCCCGAATGGATCGCTGCCCATTCTCTTTTGTTTTTCACCTTTAAGCCAGGTGGAATGGTAAATGAAGCAGGGGAAGAAGCCGCCGGTTTGTTTTTAAGCATTGAAGCTTACCAGCGTACCAATCAGAATTATTCTCTTTCAGAAGGTCTTAAAAATACTTTTGGTGTTTCCTGGATTCTGGCCACTTATGAAGATTACACCACTCAATCCTGTGAAGTTCAGAAAGAAGAGTTATATTTTTACCCTCTGCGACTCACCCAGTCACAAACCAATGCGCTTCTTGCCGAAACTATTCTGCAGGCCACGGTAAACCGCGCAGGTGAGTTTTATCACACGGTTACCAACAACTGTACCAATAATCTGATTGTACTGATAAACCGGGTTTTGCCGCAGAACCAGAGGGTCAGTCTCTGGTGGATTCCGTCAATGATTTACAACATGAAGGCAACCACTCCCGTCGTGGTGCCGAAAATGCTGAAGAAAAAGGGTTTGTTGGGGGAAGTTCTGCCAGCGGTAAAAGCCAGCAATTTCAAAAAAGCATTTGTAAGAAAAACTGGCCCCTCTAAACCTGTTCCGCCAGTAAGGCCTGTTTTCAGATGATAAAGCCCTTGTTTAGCTCTAATAAAATTGTTGGTTATTTTTTTGCCGTTGCAGTGTTTATCACCGTTTTCCTGCCAGATGTGCGTGGAGCCAAAATCGGACTGTTTTTGGGTACATTTGATCCACCACATCCCGGAATTGCCCAGATGGTAGCAGAAGCACAAAACCAGCTTGGTCTTGAAATGGTTTATGTTCTGCCAACTCCGTCGCCGGTCGACCGACCTGAAGTAGCCCCGGTCAGCCACCGACTGGCCATGATTCGTCTTATGGCACAAGCCATACCCGGCCTGGTAACTTTATCTGAAGCTGATTTGCTGCTCCTATCGTCACGTCAGCCCGAAAATGTTTTTGCCGCAATGCGTGAAGACATTATGTGCCGAAGATCTTCGGAAGATGAAATCTATCAGATCGTGGGCGAAGATGCCTTGCCCAAATTGATTGCAAAGAAGCAGCTTCCAGAAAAGAATGAGTCGAGAAAGCTCGTGGTTTTCCCGCGTCACGGGATCTTAAAGCTGAAGCACCCGGCGATCGATCTGCTTGAAAAAGAAGGAAAATTGATCAGGCTCGCCACCGAAATTCCAGACCTTGCCAGTCGGGAGCTGAGGAAAAAATTGAATTCTGGCCAGATGCCTTCGCATGACGAGCTTTCAAAGGATATCGTCAATTACATTCTCCGTGAAGGGCTTTATGGGGTAAAACGGGCAGAATTAACCAGAGATGAGATAGATTTGCTCAAAATCGAGGGTTATTCAGCCAAGCCAGTATTGCTTCACAGTCCAACAACCGATACGATTTTCGTTCCTGCCCATCTGGAGAGTTATCTTTCTGCATCAGAGCTTTCTGGTGACCATGATCAAACCGCTTTTCCGATATCAATTCTTGACCTTTTGAGAAGGTTTCAGATTCAGGTTACGATCTTTCAGGCTCCAACCACCGATTCACTGGACTGGCTTGAGACCCAGGGATGGAAAACCTTTTTCGCATTTGTTCCTGATCAGAATCTTGAACTGCCAATGTATTTCTTTGCCCGAAGGGGCGAAGAATGGCATCTTTTCATAACTGGTCTTTATGCGGAACAACCTTGTTATGATCTGGTTGCAAAGATTTATAATTTTTGTGCGGTCAACAGTATTTCAACTGATTGTTTGAATATTCTGCTGCCTGTTTCAAATTAACGGGCGAAGCGAATTGTACAGCAGATTTCAGCTGTATAACCTGAAAACAAGAGTCACGAATTAAGACTTCTGCAGCCCATTTGATCCACTGGATTGACATTCCTGCGATAATCAATATTATAAAAATAAGATATAAAATTAGTGGCAAAAAGTCTGATGGGCAATTATAAGGACTAATATGAAAAAAAATCTAATTTGGTTTGGCATAGCATTTTTTGTGATTGCGTTTATATTCAAGCCCGCACCAATTTTAGCAGGAGACCCGAGTGGCACCTGGACTTCGTCTTCTGGTTCGACCATTAAGCTTTGGGCAAACATGCAGCAGGTTCTGGTTACCGTTGTCACCCCGGATGGCCAGACATTTAAGTGGAATGGCTGGTGGACAAGGTTCAGCGATCAGTTTGCATATAACACAAATAATGGTACCAATTATGCTTCTTTTGCTAATTCTGATCAGATAAATGTCAAGGATTCTTCGGGGACCTGGTTTGTCTGGACTCGTGGAAGCAGCGTCGGGGGACAATTCTCGCAACCCCAACAAAGTGGTACGCAAAATATTTCGGGGAACTGGCATTCTTCAAGCGGGGCTTATGTTCAGATAAGCGACAACGGCAACCAGGTAGTGGTAAACATTGTCGGAACAAACGGTCAGCGAAGTCAGGGAATCGGTCGATGGCTCCAGCCTGGCTATCGATTCGATTATTCTATTGCCGGCTATCCCGGAGTGGCGGATTGTACAATTCTCAGCAAAAACAAGATTAAAGTCCTCTATAATGGAAAACCTACTTTTTGGAGTCGATAATATAAAAATTGAAAAAAACAGTTTTTAAAAGATTTAATCAGATTTTGAAAAGATCCAGGCCGCTTTCAAAAATGGCAAAATGACACCAATAGAAGCATTGAATTAAAATCAGGGTTTAAATTGGGGTTAAAAAAACCAGCAGAATTGTTTTCTGCTGGTTTTGAAGTGTTGTTAAATTTTAAGGTTATAGAAAGATTAAAATTGTGGCCGGCCAATTTCTTTGGTTAAGTTGGTGCCGTCTGAAAACACAAAATTGACCATAAAGTTTGTGCTTCCATCGTATAAAGATCCACCATCTGCCATTCGCAGTTCGAAGGTGAGGGGTGAATTATTTACTGGAAATGGCCTCAAAGAGCTGTCGGGATTGTTTAGCAGGGTATAACCGCTTTTGTTCCATTCCTGAACCAGAACGGCAAGTCCCCACATCTGATTGTTCTGGTGGCTGTCCCAGAGTGAAAAAACGCCGTCTGTGTTTTTGATTTCAACATGAACCAGATTTTTTCCCAGGGCAAAGAGTTCAACAGAAAGCCTGCCATCGGGTGAGCCATCCGGTTGAATTGCTTCATAGGGACCAACGGTGTCAACTGATTGGGCTGGCCGAATAAAAGAGGTTGAGCCAATTTTAAAGGCACCTGTCGATGCTGCTGCTCCGGCATTGGTAGAAGCTGGCGCAGGCATTTTCCCAAGGTCTCCGGCAGAAATATTTCTGGTAATCATCTGTCCGTTTACGAGTGAAACTTCAAGCACATAATCGGTACCTTTTCCTGAAATCGCACCGACGTCATGAACCCGCAGCTCAAAAAGAACGTCACCATTTGCAATCGCAGGCTTCAGGCTGCCATCAGAATTATTGAGATTTACATAACTTCCATCGGCCTGTTGCATATTTACCCCTAAAAGCCACATTCCATTTCCGGGAATTGTGTCCCAGACCGAAAAGACGCCATTGGTATTCTTTAAAACCATTGATTTGATCTGGGCCTGGGCCAGGGGAAGTCTTACAAAGATTTTGGTGTCAGGGCTGCCATCTCCCTGAAATGATTCATGGTTGGCAACTATGTCAGGATTGAGTTTTGAAACCGCTGGCTGTGGGGCAGGAGAGTTGCCGGCCTGGGTATGGCTTGTTTGCGTAGAGCTTGACTGGGTAGGCTTAACTTGCTGATTGCCTGGCTTTGCAGGACTTGCTGGAGTGCCGGCTGCTGCAGGTTGTCCGTCTGGGGGAATTTTTCCAGCCTCTTTCGTGTCGATCTTAACCGACCTGGCCGCCCAGTCAAGAAGGGGAACCATGGGTGCCATGTCATTTTCGTTTTCTGCAAGTGTGCTGATGGTCAAAGTAAAATTGTTTTTCAACATGAAAATCGACATGCCCTTTACCGCCGGGTTTCCACGGTATGGAGAAAAGTATCGGCGCACCACTTTGAAACCTTCAAAATCAAACGAATCAGTCTGCTGACCTTCGCCCAGTTTTTCTTCCCCATTCACGGTTTTTCTGTGGGTGTCTGCGGGTAAGCATTGAAGCTCGATTTTTGGAACCATTCTGTTTCGCGTGTCGACGGGCGGAACGACCATGAATCCCAAGCCATCTTTAACGATGTTCCATCCTGTTGGAATTTCTATGCTGAAACTGCGATAAACAGTGCCATCAGCATTTTTTATCGAAATGGGAAAATCCTGACGGTAAAGTTGGGGTTCGGCAGGCGGATTTGAAGCCGACCAGTTTGCCGGTATTGCTTCCAGAGACGTGGATATCAGGCCAGTGATAAAAAATACAAGAAAAAGAATTTTAAATGAATTGAGTGTTTTTTTCACGAAACTTTCGCTCCTGCTTGGTTTTCTTAAATTCTAAACTTTTACTTAGATCAATTCAAATGTTTTCACCTTTCGCCGCAACTTAAAATGAAGCTTTCTAGAAAGAGGGAATTCTCAAAAGCAATAATGCCAGACCATAATAGAGCGATAACCAATTTTATACTGAATTTTGGATCTGGAACTAAAAAAAAATACCCCGCCGGGCTGGCGGGGCAGGCTTTAAAAATAATGTTAAATCAGCCGCAATGCAGGTATTTGTTGACTACTTTTTTGAGTTCATCACCATCACCGAAGAGCTTTTCACTGAGATGCTGATCGTCATAGGCTTTCAGTGCATCAGAAACCCCTTCGATCAATCTGGCGGGGAAAACGCCGTATTTTTCATAGAGGGCGCGATCTCTGACCAGTTGTTCGCCGGCGTCAAAGCAGGAATTGGGAAGCTGAGGAAGATTCAACCCTTCCTGGTGTTTTCCCACGTCGATGCTGACGTAGAGTTTTTTGGCAATATCCAGTGATTCAGGGTTTTCAAGACCACGCAGAGCAGCGGTAGTAATGCCGGCCAACAGCAGATAAACATTGGCTGAACCATCTGCACTCCGCAGCTCAACGGTCTGGTTGCTCATGGGGTTTTCGTATGGCTCTTTTTCATTGGGGTTGGCATCGTAAATCATATTTTGAACGCCTTTCCAGCCTAGCGGAACCCGAACCAGCACTGAGCGGTTGCTGTCACCCCAGCATATATTGGTCGGGGCTTCCTGATGGGGAACGAGTCGCAGGAAAGAGGTTGGAACGGTGTTTCCGAAAGCGGTCAGCGAAGGAGCCATTTCCAGCAGGCCGCCGATCATTTTTCTGGCGGTGTCGCTCAAAGAGCCTGTTTCATCGACCATCTGATTTTTTCCATCTTTTACCAGGCGGGAATGAACGTGCATGCCACTTCCTGCGTGGCCGACGATGATTTTTGGCGCGAAGCTGACTTCAAGGCCAAGTTTATAGGCTACTTCGCGAATGGCCCACTTGGCAATAACCAGCTGGTCGGCCGCTTCTTCCACATTTACTGGCAGAAATTCGATTTCGTGCTGTACATATTCCCAGTCGCCAGAAACGATGTTTCCGACTTCAGAGTGGCCATATTTGATGCGGCCGCCCATTTCAGAGATGACCCGCATTGCCTCAGTTCTGAGCATTTCCCATTTTGCGAATGGGTGGGACTCATGGTAGCCCTTCTGCGGCGTAATCGTGTAGATTTTATCAAGTTCGGATGAAACATAAAATTCAAGCTCGCCCAGAGCCTGGAGCTGCATGCCGGTTTTTTCCTGCAAAGCGGCATGGGCTTTTTTAAGAATGTTTTCCGGGGCGATGTCGAGCGGGTTGCCGAACTTGTCATAGTAAGAGCAAAGCAGATCAAGGGTCGGAATTTCAGCAAAGGGGTTCACATAAGCGGTTCGATAGCGGGGCACCACGTAAAGATCGCTGGCGCTTGTCTGAATATAAGGGAAAAGGCTAGAACCATCGACCCTTTCACCGACCGATAGAATCTTTTCCAGGTATTCCCGGTCATTGATGATGAAATTCAGGGTTTTGAGTTTGCCATCGCCACCGACATAGCGGAAATTAACCATGCGAATGCCGTTCTGCTCAATAAAATGAATGATATCTTTTTTGGTAAAGTCGACGGGTTTTTTCTTCAGAAAACTTACGACCTTGTTGGGGTTGAGAGCCAGCTGGCTGTCCATAAACATTCCTCCGGTTGACCTTGATTTATAAAATGGTTGCCGAGACTCGCATATAATATCATGAGAACGGAAAAACCTGAAAAATTTCCAAAAAAAAATACCGATTTATTTCATTGAGGCAAGCATCGATTCACCATGCTTTTTTACCCAATCATCTCTTTCCGATGGAAGTGCCTCGGTCATGACTTTTTTAAACTTTTTTGCTCCTTTGTTCCAGGCACGCTGGCAAAGTGAATAGGCATGATATCTCACCATTTTTGCGGGATGTTTGATAGCGATTATCAACAGGTCTCGCAATTCATCAGAACCGGGATTCTGGATTTTTGAAAAACCACTTTCTGACATGCCCCTCAGCAAAGCCTCAAAAACTTCATCGTCTTTCAAACATTCTTTTAACTGAGTGATTAGCACTTTCAGGTTCCCATCAACGTCTTTTCTAAGAAAATTATGGGCTGCGGCAAGCTGTTGTTCTCGATTCTTTGAAAGCAAGGATTTCATCTGCCACTCTATGGCTCCGTCCGGGTTTGCCCGGTCAACATAGCGGGCCAACGAAACATTGGCCTTATCAAGCATTTCAGGGTCATCGATTTTGGAAAGCATGCTCTCGAGGGTTTTCCATCCATAGGGGGTGCTGGCCGTGTCGTAGATCATTTTTTCCAGGGCAAGCTTTTTCACTTTTTCATCGGAACTGCTGTTAATCACCTGTTTCAACTTGTCGATAGCTTCGGTGCCATGTGTTTTCTCCTGGTAATGAAACTGCATCAGCAGGTTCATTTGAACGTCTGTAGGAGAATCTGCCAGCATAAGCCCAAAAGCTTGGTCCTTCAGGGGCGAATCGTTTCTGGTCAGAGCCTGATAAATAATTCTCACAAATTCCGGATCGGGATCCTTTATCCAGTTTTCGCATTCTTTAAGACGATCCGGTGGCAGGCCGGTGAAAAAAATTGCGGCGGCAGAATTCCGGTCTGGAGAATCCTGATTGGTCAAAATCATGGTAAAGGCCTGAAAAACTTTCTCTTCGTGTAGATAAGGTTTGAGAATTTCAAGTGCTTTCTGACGGAGCTGCCCCTGAGTCGTGGCTTTGCGCACCAGAGAAAGAATGGGGGCAAAATTGCCAAAGGCGGGCCGCGGTTCCAGCCATTTTAAAATTTCGGTTTGAAAATTTTCGTCAGAAGATGCAATCACTTCGGAAGCCCATTTTCCAAGACTGTCAATATCCTGCTCGATTGCTATCTTGAGCAGCTCGGCAGTAATTGCCTGGTTGCCGCTGCTGCTGAGTTCTGTTGCTTCCCGATTGAGTTTCTCCGGGGCAATGGCTCCTAGAATATTTGCATCTTCCCGGTTAATTTTAGCGCCATCGAAAAGTTTGAGGCGTTCCGTTTTTTTACCCGGGTACAGTTCAAAAACAGGAAATTTCGGCAGCTTCTGAGCTATCTGCTCTACCAGTTTAAGTCTTTGTTCATCAGCTACCTTTTCGATTGTGTCGGTGATTCCCTCGTATTCTTCATGGATGACTGAAGGTGCCTGCTCGAAAGCAGTGATTGAAGGCAAAGAATCCCAGCTGGTCGGCATTTGAACACGCTTTTTCAAATTAAATGAAATTTTGACCGATTCCGGAACCTTGACGGGAATAATACGGTTGTATTGCCTTGATTTTACTTCATATGTTGCTCCGGTGGTGTCGATTTTAACTTCGAGGACCATCCAGGTGGCGGGTATTTCTCTTGAATCGAGAATTTCGCCGGTTACCAGAGTTTTGCCATACTTACCGGTCCAGTGTTCCTGCAGTCTGTCAAGAACGGGAGGAAGGTATTCTTTGTCGGCAGTTGCAAAAGAAATGCGCATCCATTTCCCCGCTTCACGAATTCTTGCAGCGATGATTTCCTTCTTTTTGGCGTCGTAAAGGCGTCTGATTTCAGGATTCACATCGAGAAAAAGATGGGCGAATTCCTGAAATTTCCATGAATCGAGGGGTTTCAGGATTGAATTGGCGCAGACTTTGTCGAAGGCTGATAATGAGGTTTCGGCAAATTTCTTCTTTCTGGCCTGGAAGATGTCCATTGCGTTTTTTCCCTGGGTAATTTCAATGTTTTGGCCCCCAGACATGTTGTATTCCAGGGATACTGCCTTTCCGTGTTCCTGGAAGGCGTCCCAGTAAGCCCCCTTAGTCAGCAGATCTTCGGCTTCATTCCACTGCTGCATGTTTTCATCAAACACTTTTTTGAATTCCTCGGGGTTTTCGGCGTAGGCATTTTCCGAAGACATTTCTGCAGCTTTTTGAATTGACTCATTTTGCATCTGCATGACCCAGAAAGAAAAAGCCAAAAGCATTATAAAACTTATAACAGAAGCTTTTACTCTAAGATTATCCATCAAATATTTCTCTTAAAATTGAGTTTTTTTAGACCCTGAATGAACTCGATTAATCTAAAACCAGCCCCTATTTTATCAGGTCTTTCCTGATGAAGCCAACCAACGGTTTTTGTTCTGGGTCAAGGAATTTGAGCAGGTTTTTTATATCTTCTTCTGACAAGGCAAGGCATCCGGCGGTGGGACTGAAAGGTTTTTTCCAGATATGGATGAAAATTGCGCTGCCATGACCGGGGGTAACTGGATTGGTGTTATATTCAACGACCAGCCCAAGTTTGTACATTTCATCCTTGCGTTTCATTTCTTCAAATGATTTTGCCTGGGTGGTTCCCTTTTTGACCATTCGGTTATATTCAGGCGAATCAGGATCGTCAACCCAGATGTCATCAGCTGTAACCTGTTTATAAGGCATTCGAGTATCATTTTTGGCATCATATCCAAAAGAGATGCTCACAGGAAAAATCCCGTATGGAGACTTTCCGTCACCTTCACGCTTTAGTGACGGTTCTGCAATGCCTTTGCGCCCGACTGCTGCTTCGATTGTGGGCATTGCAAAGCGCCAGGTGTCGCTGGCTTTTTCCAGGCAATACAATTCTGCTCTGGTTTGTCCGGCTGAACTTGTGAGAGCAAGAAGCAGCTGTGATGAACCCGATTTCTCTGCTTCCAGGAGCAGTGGCAACCAGGGTTCCGGAATTTTTTCCGTTTGAGATGGCATAGCAAAGGAAATTCCGCTGATCAGAATAAAAATCGTCATGCTCAGAACTGCTTGTTTCATTTTGGTTTGAACCTCAATTTTCTCGTAATATTCTGCAAAATAATGCATCTGTAGATTTTTGGCAAATTGTACCGGGTAGATTAATCTCAAAAAAGAGGTTCAGAGCTAAGGCTATCTAATTCGATGTTTCTTCAGGAAAAAACAAAAGGGAGAAAATTATTCTGTACCCCATCCATATTGGTGCGATGAGGGATTCTGAGATGAGAAAACCTACCCATAGATGTGGCGGAGAAAAAGAAATTTTCATCACCCATAGAAGGCCGACCAAAAAAGTAAAAATGCCTGACAGGGCGGTTATGAAAAAGAGAAATCCTGGTCGCAAAAAATCTACCATCAGCTTGTTTGATCTGGCAAATAGCTTTACGCAATTTTCGATGGGGCTTAACCAGGATCTAAGTCTCATTATCTTCAAAGGCATTAATGGTGAAGCCAGAAAAAAGATTTTTGTAGATAATGGCAGAAGTAGAATAAAGGTAATAACCCCAGGTTTTCCAAAGTAAAAAGGTGCAAAAGCTATGATTAGCGGAAAAATGGTAAACAGTTGGGAACAAAATAGAGTCGAAAGGTAACTGAAATCCAAAGTTCGTCGATGTTTGTCACGGCAGGTGAAATTAGGTATCGAAGATGAAAAACTGTAACCCCAGAGATGCCAGATTAAAGGATTAATGAGACAGTTGGTCAGAAGAAAAATCAGAAACGAAAGCTGAATGGTTTCGTTTAAAACAAAAATTTGAAAAGCTTTTGTCAGTAATATTAAAAATAGAATTTTCAAAACAGCAAAAGGCAGAAACAATAAATAGATTTTAGAAAAGTTCTTTGCTATATGGATAACCGCAGTTTTCAGAAGATCTGGGCCGCTCCTTATCAAAAGGGCATTTTCAGACTGGTTGGGTTGATCAGATTTCGAAGCAGCGATTCCCATCTCTCTGAACCTTTTGAAGATCCTTTCGGCTTGAAAGGAAACAGCGGTCGAAGGGTCTTTGGTAAGGCTTTCAACAACTCTGGCGGATTTTTCGTTGGCCAGAGCTTCAAGTATAAGCAGTCCTGCTATTCTTGATGCCGGCTCTTCTGATTCAATCAGTTCAAGGGCTTTGATAAATTCAGAATCTTGATTATTCACTTTGATAAACTTTTCTGCACGTTTATTGTTTTGGTCATGATATTCTATTCCTGGTTACACGGCAAACTCTCTCCGAGTTGGAAATCCAAATGATTAAATCTATCATAAGGCGCTTGTCCGGGTTGATTTTCAGGAAAGAGCCAAGAACCCTTATTTTTGAAGTCACAGACTGTTGCAATCTGTCATGCAGATACTGTTACCGTCCTGTCGAGCTTAATAAGCAGCAGAACCACATGGATCTTGCAACTCTTGAAAAGATAAAGAAGAGTCTTGCCAGATCCTCTCAAATCTTTTCTGTTGGTATTTCTGGCGGTGAGCCCCTGATGAATCCACAAATTGACCAGTTGATCCCGCACTTTCTGGAAATTGACCCCCATGCGAATCTGCTGACAAATTTGTCGTTAATAAATGAGTCCAGAGCTGCAAGGTTAAAAAAAGCCGGGTTAAATTCGTTGCAAATCACGGTTTTTTCTCCCATGCCAGACCAGCATGATAATTTAAGAAACTGCAGTGATTTCGCGAGGACGATGGAGTCGATCGGTTGCCTGAAAAAGCTTGGATTCAAAATAGAAGCAATTTTACTGGTAACTTCGGTGAACTATAAAATGGCGATTCCGGCAATGGAAATGATTCGCTCTCTTGGAATCGATGGGTTTATGATCAATAGATTCAATGCAGGTTTCCCTGAGAATCATAAAGCTGCTGGCGACTTATTCTTAGAAGATAAGGGTTTTTATGATTGGTTAGGTGACCTGGAAAACTATGGTTCTGCCAACAATTTTCAAATTCATTTTGCCATACCGATTCCGCCTTGTGCATTACCCCGGGGAAAAATCTTTCCCCATCTGGCATTCTCGTTCTGCCCGATTGGAAGAGAGGCTGAATATTTAACAGTTAGCCCAAACGGCGACCTGCGTCCATGTAACCATCTTCCGGTGATATTGGGAAACCTTTGCGATGAAACGATTGAAGAAATTCTTCAGAAGGAGAAATATCAGAAGTTTTTGCATGAGCTGGGAGATCCTCCTGAATTTTGCAGAGGTTGCGTTGCCTGGAAAAGTTGTCGGGGTGGTTGTCGGGGTGCTGCCTTTTCATGGAGCGGTACTTTAAAGCGTCACGACCCGTGGCTGGACAAAATTCGAGCATCAAAGATCAA
>JBMOKV010000112.1:20046-24380 GCA_049325495.1 Candidatus Rifleibacteriota bacterium
ACGGGTGGATACAGGCCAGAATATGAAAAAAAAGATCAGTGGTAGAAATTCTCTATTGCAATCAAATCTGAAAATAGGATAATTTTAGGCATGAATATTTGTGGGAGCAGTTCAGTTGTCTGAAAAATTTTGCCCATACTGTAAAAACAGTTTAGGAAACGATGAAAGATTTTGCCGACTTTGTGGCACCGAGAAAGAATCTCAGGCCCAGGGGCCAGTTTTTGCTTTGTCTTATTCATCCATCGCAGAATTAAGGAGAGGCAGCTCGGGATTTGGTTTTATTGAGATGGCAATTCTTATGGCGATTCTGGTCATTGTGGGAGCAATTTTTTACCCGAATTACCGGAAATGTTATCGCCAGCAGAACCGAGGAAAGGCCTGCTACGCGAATATGCGTATTCTTCTTGGAGCAATTGAGATGTACAACATGGATCATGAGACGAAGATCAACTATAAGGTTGATGACCCAACCAGAGAAGATTCGCTGTTGGTAAAGGAAAGATATTTAAAATCCCCATTAACCAAGCCGGATACAGATTGCAGCTACTCAATAGCCGGCGATGTTACCAGAGATGGGTTTATCAAGTGCAGTGTACATGGCCAGGCGGAAGAACCCGCCGAACAATAAATTCACGGCAGCATTTTTTAAAGCCCCTGTTGCGGGTTTTCAAACTTTAAAAAAAAGAAAAAAAATTGCATATTTTTTGTTGACTTGGAATTAGATGTTTGCTATCATCAATTTTACCCCCAAGCGAGGGTGCGGCAAAAACCGCGATGATCTTTGACAATAATATCCGATGAAACACATCCAAGTAATTAATTAAAAGGTCTTTTTAATTGGATATGCATTTTCATTTAACCGTGAAGGTGCATCACAGTTTGAAAGTAACAATGATCGAGTGCTTATAGGAATAAGTTGTAAAGGGCGCAGGGCGGATGCCTTGGTGCTGGAGACCGAAGAAGGACGTGGCCAGCTGCGAAAAGCTGCGGGGAGTTGCAAGCAAACATTGATCCGCAGATATCCGAATGGGAGAACCTGGTATGCGATAACCGCATATCACCATAGAGTGAATACATAGCTCGAATGGCGGGAACTCAGGGAACTGAACCATCTAAGTACCTGAAGGAAAAGAAAATAATAATGATTCCCTTAGTAGCGGCGAGCGAATGGGGAAGAGCCTAAACCGACCATGGTGTTAAAGCCATGCAGCGTTGCCTGGTCGGTGTCGTGGGATTTATCGTTGCGGTTTGTATGAGCCGTGAATGGAGACTTGGCTATTGTAGTCGAAGCTGTCTGGAAAGGCGCACCAAAGAGGGTGATAGTCCTGTAGACGACATGATAGGAGCTCCATAGATAAACACCCGAGTACTGCGGGATCTGGGAAAGCCCGCGGGAATTAGCGTGGACCGTCACGTAAGGCTAAATATTATCCAGCGACCGATAGTGAAGCAGTACCGTGAGGGAAAGGTGAAAAGTATGCCGGTGAGGCAAGTGAAATAGAACCTGAAACCCTGTGCCTACAATCAGTCGGAGGGCTATGCATTTCTTCGGAGATGAATGCCTGACGGCGTGCCTATAGAAGAATGATCCGACGAGTTACTGTATGTAGCGAGGTTAAGCCAGTCAATGGTGGAGCCGCAGCGAAAGCGAGTCTGAATAGGGCGATAGTTGCGTATAGTAGACCCGAAACCAGGTGAGCTACCCTTGGCCAGGATGAAGCTTTGGTAACACAAAGTGGAGGTCCGAACGCCTCAACGTTGAAAAGTTGAGCGATGAGCTGTGGGTAGGGGTGAAAAGCCAATCGAACCTGGAGATAGCTGGTTCTCCCCGAAATAGTTTTAGGACTAGCCTCGGAGTAGAATCTGATGGGGGTAAAGCACTAGATGGGCTAGGGGGCACACCAGCTTACCAACCCCAACTAAACTCTGAATACCATCAGATGTTATCCGGGAGTCAGGCGCAGTGAGATAAGTTTCTGCGTCTCGAGGGAAACAGCCCAGACCGTCGGTTAAGGTCCTAAAGTATATGCTGAGTGGGAAAGGATGTGGAGGTCCTCAGACAGCCAGGAGGTTGGCTTAGAAGCAGCCATTCCTTTAAAGAGTGCGTAATAGCTCACTGGTCGAGGGCTTCTGCGCCGAAAATGTAACGGGGCTAAGCATATCACCGAAGCCACGGGTCTAGCAGGATTTCGATCCTGTTGGGCGGTAGGGGAGCGTTCTGCGTTAGGAAGAAGGCATACCGCGAGGAGTGCTGGACGAAGCAGAAGTGAGAATGTCGGAACGAGTAGCGATAAGACGGGTGAGAAACCCGTTCGCCGTAAACCTGAGGTTTCCTGGGGAAGGTTAATCCTCCCAGGGTTAGTCGGTCCTAAGCCGAGGCCGAGAGGCGTAGGTGAAGGGAAACAGGTTAATATTCCGTACCATGATGTAGTCGTTTTATCGAAGGAGTGACGCAGGAGGTTATGCCCGCACGGAAGGAAATTGCCGTGTCGAACGCTGTAGGCTGGCTATACAGGCAAATCCGTATAGTCTATAACGGCCAAGGGCGGACAGGCTGCCGAATCAAGTAGGCGGAAGGAGCAGATACCACGCTGCCGAGAAAAGCTTCTAAGAGAGACTATGTTGTGACCGTACCGCAAACCGACACAGGTGGGTGAGGAGAAAATCCTAAGGCGCTCGAAAGAACCCACGTTAAGGAACTCGGCAAATTGACTCCGTAACTTCGGGAGAAGGAGTGCTCTATTAGGGTGACTGGAATGCTATAGCAATATTGCATCGAAAGGTAGCCCGAAAGAGTCGCAGAGAATAGGCTCAGGCGACTGTTTATCAAAAACACAGGACTTTGCAAAAGCGAACAGCCGACGTATAAGGTCTGACGCCTGCCCAATGCTGGAAGGTTACGGGGAGGGGTCAGGAGTGGTAACACTCCGAAGCTCTGAACTTAAGCCCCAGTGAATGGCGGCCGTAACTATAACGGTCCTAAGGTAGCGAAATCCCTTGTCAGGTAAGTTCTGACCCGCATGAATGGCGTAACGGTCTGAGCACTGTCTCAACGTGGGGTTCGGCGAAACTGTGGTCCGGGTGAAGACGCCCGGTATCCGCATCAGGACAAAAAGACCCCGTGGAGCTTTACTGTAGCTTGATATTGGATTTTGGCCTGTTATGTAGAGCATAGGTGGGAGACTATGAAGATAGGGCGCCAGCCTTGTTGGAGTCACCAATGGAATACCACCCTTATCAGTCTGGAATTCTAACCTGGGCCCCTTGATCGGGGTCGGGGACCGTGTCAGGCGGGCAGTTTGACTGGGGCGGTCGCCTCCTAAAGAGTAACGGAGGCGTTCAAAGGTTCCCTCAGCGTGATTGGAAACCACGCGTAGAGTGTAAAGGCAAAAGGGAGCTTGACTGTGAGGCAGACGAGCCGAGCAGGGACGAAAGTCGGACTTAGTGATCCGGTGGTACCGAATGGAAGGGCCATCGCTCAACGGATAAAAGCTACCCCGGGGATAACAGGCTTATCTCCCCCAAGAGTTCATATCGACGGGGAGGTTTGGCACCTCGATGTCGGCTCATCGCATCCTGGGGCTGGAGTAGGTCCCAAGGGTTGGGCTGTTCGCCCATTAAAGCGGTACGTGAGCTGGGTTCAGAACGTCGTGAGACAGTTCGGTCTCTATCCGATGCGGACGTAGGATGATTGCGGGGTTCTGCTCTTAGTACGAGAGGACCGGAGTGGACAGAGCGCTGGTGAACCAGTTGTCTTATCAGAGGCATCGCTGGGTAGCTAACTCTGGATGGGATAACCGCTGAAGGCATCTAAGTGGGAAACCCACCTCAAGATAAATCATCCCAACCGATCGAAAGACGGTGTAAGGAACCATGTAGACTACGTGGTGATAGGCCGGAGGTGCAAGCGTCGCGAGGCGTTTAGCTGACCGGTACTAATATTCCGAGGACTTATCCTTAGCAGGATCAATAGGATGAATCACCCCTTCGTTGGGAAAATGATTCGTAAGGGTTTAACATGTTAAACCCCTACAAAAGTCGTGACAAATACTGTTGATTCTAATCTCGATCAGATGCAATTCTTTCAATTGATTGCGAAGATAATGACCTTAATCAGGTTTTTATCCGATCGTAGGGGTTCAGCATGCTGAACCCCTACGGACGGTTTTTCATCGGATATTTATAATTTTCCTGGTGGTTATGGTCTTGAGGAAACACCTGATCCCATTCCGAACTCAGCAGTTAAGCTCAAAGACGCCAATGGTACTGCGGGGGTGACTCCGTGGGAGAGTCGGTCGCCGCCAGGTCTATGAGAGCCTCGTAACATCGTTACG
>JBMOKV010000113.1:0-3266 GCA_049325495.1 Candidatus Rifleibacteriota bacterium
TTTATAACGATTCTTTGGCAATGGGCTGTTCAGCTTCAAGGGTGATTGGTGAAATGATTTCTGAAGTAGAAAAAGTTCCCGGCGGAGAACGTCTGCTCGAATATGAATGCCGCGTCAGCATGCTTTTGCGAACCCATCCAGTCACTTCGGTGTGTCAGTATGATGCCAGCAAGTTCGACGGCGCCACCATCATGGAAATACTGAAAGCGCACCCCAAGATGATCGTTAATGGAGCCGTGGTAAATAATCCATTTTTTGTTGACCCGGAAGAATACCTGCAAAGTCTTGGAGTTTAAATGGCCGGTCGCGAGATTTCTGTAGAGCATCTCGGTCGTATTACTCTTTTGCAGAGCATGGCTGCGCTTCTGCCTGATCAAATTTCAGTGATGAGGATGATTAGTCGCGGTTTGCAGGAACTGCCGGGAATCGTCTCGGTTCGTTTCGAACTTGCCACTGATTTACCTGATAGAAAGTTTGAACCCGTCCAGGACAGCGAAATTGAGCTTCCCATTATTTACCGGGACGTGAAGTTCGGCTATTTTGCCTTGTCGATCGATGATCAGGGAAATTTTGACACCTACCAGCCATACCTGGAAAATTTTATCAACATGCTTGGAGTTATCTTTGCTGAAAAGCGGCAAAGAGATGAAAACCTGAAACTCACCAGGCGATTAGAAGAAATGGTGCGTGAAAGAACGTGCCAACTTGAGGAGAGCAGCGAGAATTTACGTATTACTCTTGATTCGATAGGAGATGGAATAATCGCAACCGATTCCGATGGGCGGGTGGTCAATTTGAACCCTGTCGCAGAAAAGCTGACTGGTTGGACTTTGCGCGAGGCTTTCGGCAGGTCTTTGCCTGAGGTTTTTGTAATTACCAGTGCAATTACCGGCCGGGTGGTCGATAACCCTGTTGCCATGGTTCTGGCCAGAGGTGAGATTGTCGGACTGGCCAACCACACGGTTCTGACTTCACGAAATGGTTGTCGATATCAGATTGCCGATTCCGCCGCCCCGATCAGGCGAAAAGATGGGGAAATAATTGGTGTTGTTCTAGTTTTTCGTGATGTGACTGAAGAATATCGAATGCAGAAAGATCTTTCCGACAGTGAGGCAAAATATCGTCGATTGGTCGAGGGTTTGGGACCGCGCCATTGTTTTTTTGCTACCACGACCGGCGGTGATTTTGTGTTTTTAAGTAAAAATTTTAATCAAATTTTTGGATTAAGCAATGGCTCTGGCGGCCCAAAATCATGGATGGAACTTGACCTGACCGATAAATCAAGAAAAATGCTGAGTGAGGCCTACCAGCAAATAGCTGTGACAGGAGAATTTGCGATTGTTGATATTGAGACTTCCTTCGCTTCTGGACTCGGTAAAACCGTTGAAATCTATGCGGGGGCAGTTTTCGAAAACGGCTACATGACAGGTGTAGAGGGGATTTGTACTGACATAACTGATGAAGTAAAAGCAGAACAGGCATTGATGCGGGCGCAAATGCTTGAGACCATCGGCACTCTTGCCGGGGGTATCGCTCATGATTTCAATAATCTTCTCGCCGGCTTGTTCGGCTTTTTGGATCTGGCAAGATCAGTTTCGGTTGAGGCACAGGTAAAAAACTATCTTGACCGGGCCATGGAAGCGATGGAACGGGCGAGCGGTCTCACCAGACAATTGCTGACTTTTTCCAAGGGAGGCGCACCTGTGAAGAAGGTGCAGAGCCTGACACCCTTTATTCAAGACACAACAAGATTTGCCTTGAGCGGTTCTACGGTTTCGTGTGAGTTCGTTATTCCGGAAAACCTTTGGAATTGTGATTTTGACCGAAACCAGATAGCACAGGTTATCGACAATCTGGTGATCAATGCAAAAAAGGCGATGCCTTCGGGGGGCACAATTCAAGTTAGAGCACAGAATCTGCTTCTCGAAAACAGAATGCATGCCATTCTTAAACCCGGACCTTTTGTGAAAATTTCGGTTGAAGACGATGGGGTCGGCATTGCCAAAGAACATCTCGGTCGAATTTTCGATCCATTTTTTTCGACAAGGGTCGAGGGGCACGGTCTGGGTCTGGCAGTTAGTTATTCGATTATAAAACAGCATGGCGGATGTTTTGAAGTTGATTCTACTCCTGGTGCTGGCAGCATTTTTCATTTTTACTTGCCGGCAATTACGGAGGCAAAGCCAGGCGAAGGTGTTAAACAGCAAAAGCTGGAAAAGGGTTCGGGAGTAGTTTTGCTGCTCGATGACGATGAGGGGGTAAGAATATCCACGGAAGCGATGTTGCAAAAGCTTGGCTATAGCGTTATAGCTGTGGAATTTGGAAAAGAAGCCATTGAAAGGTATTTTACCGCCAAAGATTCCGCTGAGCCGATAAAGGCCATGATTCTCGACTTGACTATACCTGGAGGAATGGGTGGGAAAGAAGTTGCGTCAGAGATTCGCAGGTTCGATGCCGATTTGCCCATTTTTGTCTGCAGCGGGTATGCCGAAGACCCTGCGATTGCTGACCCGGCAAAATACGGGTTTACCGCAAGTATCAGCAAACCTTTCCTGATGAAGCAACTGGCTGAAATGCTTGCCTTGTATATGAACAAAAGCAACCTGCCGCCCAATAAATAGCTTTTCGGAAATGAGCATATTTCACTCTTCGAAATCTTCCATTATTCTTGTGTTTTCGTCAAATAAAACAATTTTTTTGTAAATTTGTCGAAAGGGAACGACTTTGCGCACCCCACCTTGTGGTTATATGCAAAAATCTTTAAACTCGTTTTACCGCCAATCTTGCATCCAGAGTGGTCTGTGATAAAATGAGAAGGGTTCTGGCAAAAAATAGGGGTAAAGATGGTTTTAATGAAGATTCGTCCGGCCAGCTTTCTTAGTTTTTTTATTCTGATGGCCATTTCTGTTTTTTTCTCTTCAAAAATCGAATATCGCTCATATTTACTGGCTTTTGCCGGTGTTGAACCTGGTCGTGCCGCGCTGGTTTCCCCCCGGGGAAATTCAGAGGCAAAAGCTCTTATCATTTGTTCTCATGGCACAAACTCACACAAGGAAGTCTTTCTGCCCATTGCAACAATAATGGCTTTACAAGGTGCAGAGAGCATTATTATCGATTCTTCGATTCTCTCAACCGACGAAGGCATCAGCAAAAGAGTAGAAGAAATACATAATGTTAAAAGCGCGCTGACTCAGGGGCGCAGTTCATCATCTAATATAATTGCCCTGGGGCATTCAGATGGTGGGCCACCCTCACTGGCTTTTATG
>JBMOKV010000114.1:0-5567 GCA_049325495.1 Candidatus Rifleibacteriota bacterium
GCGAAGCCTTTTCCGGTTGCTGCAGTGGTATTGCCGAGTGAATCGAGGGCGTCGGTTCTTTTGCGAACTTCCGGACCCATGTGTGACATTTCGGCGTTACCACCGGCATTGTCGGCGATCGGGCCGTAAGCATCGGTTGCAAGAGTCAGACCAAGGGTAGAAAGCATACCAACGGCACCGATACCGATACCATAAAGACCCATTGAGGGGTTGGTGAAGCCATCGGCGAAGCTGTAGGCAAGAATGATTGCCAGACCCACGGTAACGACCGGAATACCAGTCGAAATCATGCCGGTAGCAATACCTTCGATGATTACGGTGGCCGGGCCGGTAGTTGCCTGGGCGGCCACTTCCTGGGTCGGTTCATAATCTGAAGATGTGTAGTATTCAGTGGCCCAACCGATGATGATGCCTGACATCAGACCGGTGATGATCGAGCCGAGAATATAAAAATGATCGGGCAGAAGTTTCCAGGTAAGGAAAGCGCTGCCGAAAGCGGTCAAAACCGATGAGGCATTGATGCCGCGGCCCAGGGCTCCCATCAATTCTTTCTGAGAAGCATCTTCGTCGGTTCTGACGAAGTAGATGCCGATCAGCGAGAAGATGATGCCGGTGCCCGCAATGGCCATCGGCAGAAGAATGGAGTTGAGCTGATATTTGATCAGTTCCGGGGTTGCGAAGGCTGCAGCGCCAAGAGCGGCAGAAGCCAGAATTGAACCACAATAAGATTCATAAAGGTCAGCACCCATACCGGCCACGTCACCGACGTTGTCACCGACGTTGTCAGCGATAACTGCAGGGTTTCTTGGATCGTCTTCAGGAATGCCGGCTTCGGTTTTACCTACAAGGTCAGCACCTACGTCTGCGGCTTTGGTGAAGATACCACCGCCAACGCGTGCAAATAGAGCCTGAGAGCTGGCACCCATACCGAAGGTCAGCATGATGGTGGTGATTTCCATGTAATCGTGAACGGCGAATGGGCTGTCTTTGAAAAGCAGTTCCTTCTGATCCATTACCCAGTTGAGGATTTTCCACCAGATTGAAATGTCGAGCAGGCCAAGACCAACAACCACAAAACCCATGACCGCGCCGCTTCTGAAAGCTACCTGCAGACCCTGATTCAAGGATTTCGCAGCAGCTGCAGCAGCACGATTGCTGGCGTTAGTGGCGGTTCTCATGCCCAGATAACCGGAAAGGCCTGAAAAAAGACCGCCAGTCAGAAATGCGAATGGCGTCCAGGGGCTCTGAACCTTAAGAACAAAAGCCAGAAAGGCGAAAAAGAAAAAAGCCACGACGAAGAAGATGCCGACTACTCTGTACTGAGCCCAGAGATATGACATCGCGCCTTCTTTTACATAACCGGCGATTTCCTGTGATTTCTCACTGCCCGGATCGGCTTTCATCATTGCCGAATAAAAATAATAGGCAAAAAACAATGCCAGCAGCGAACCGGCCGGCGCTAACCAGAAAAATAATTGGGTGTCCACAACAGACCTCCTGCACAGTTAACTTCAATCCATATAAATGGATCCTCATTCCTCAAAAGAAACAATTACTATATCGACACTTGCGCGTTTTTGTCAATCGGGATTTGCCTAATTTGCACAAAATCCTGAAAAATGTGGTACAATTCGTCCATGCAAAACCGTTTGAAATCCGTGGCAATTACCGGGCTCACCCTGGCAGTCGTTCTGGCTGTCCAGATGATCGGACTGCCCAATATTTTGACTGGCGTGGCAGTAAACGCGGTTTTCGTTTTTCTGACCGGTTATCTTGACTTCAGATCTGCATTTGTAGTCGGCTTTCTAAGCCCGGTTGGTGGCTTCTTTTCCGGGCATCTGCCGGCGGCAATGTACCCGTTAATCCCGGTGATCATGCTCGGTAATGTGGCATTTGTCGGCCTCTATTCATTTCTCAAAGCTCGTCATTGGGTGCTGCGCTATGTTTTTCCGTCTCTGATTAAAAGTCTGCTGATTTTCGTTGCCGGAATTGGACTGATCAAATGGCTTGCAATCGGAGAACAGGTAAAATGGCTGGTCATGCCGGTTATTGGCATACAATTTTTTACCGCCATTGCTGGAATATTGATTGGGGAAAGAATTTGTGATCAGCTTGGTGATCGGTAATCCCATTCTTTCAAAATTGCCTGTCCCAGACTGATAATTTCAGGCTCGGTCTCATCTTCAAGCATCTCCTTGATGCTCTCACCAAAATCATGGAAACCGATTTTTCCGGCGGCTCTCAAAGATTGCAGTCTTTCAGAGCCGTCAGGGCTTTCGAGCATTGCTTTCAGGCGCTTGAGAATGTTCTCGATTATCGGCAGCATTACATAGCCGGTTTCTTCACAGTAGGCTGGAAATAGTCGGCGAAATCTGCGCGATGAAGCAAGAAAGTAAACCGCATAGGCTCCTGATGCCCGTTTTTTCGAATCGTCGGCCTTCAACAGGCCATACAGACAGGCGAGTGTTTCCTGGTCATCACTTAACCACATGCCAAGTAAAGCATTACCACATACTCTTGGAGCTGAATCCTTAAGCATTTTTTTGAAAAGCTCACGTTTTTCATTGAAATCAAGGGGAATACAGGCCTCAACGGCATTGGCTCTTATTCTGTCATTCGGGTGGTCAAAGCGGCTGGTAAAAATCTCCACCAGCGCTTTATTCCGGCTGAATCCGAGAACGGTTATCGCAAGCGCAGCCAGTTGCTCGTCTTCACTTTTCTCGACAATGCCACGCAGGATTTCCAGTGCTTTGGAGTTGCCGGAAAACAACAATGGAAACAAGGCTCTCACTGCTTCGAGCCGGTGTGGGCTATTGGCATCGTTCAGTATCTCTTCCAGGAAGCTGATTCCTTCATCGCTTTCAGTCAGGCCAAAAGCGTTGATGATGGTGACTGTGCCCCTGGACGAAGAGTCTTTAAGCCTTTCTCTGAAATATGAAAGGTTGGCAAAGCCCTGCAAAGTGAAAAATTCAATTTCGCCAGGATTAATCGATGAATCAATCGAACTGAAGTTGAGAAAATCCGAAGCGATCCGCACTGTTTCAGCGGTTGCCACAGGACGATACTGGTTATGCCGCGCCGAAAACTCAGCCGCTTTTCGTGCCTGGCCAACGATCGGGCCGAGAACTGAAAAATCGCTTCTGGAACTTGTGCCAATATTTCCGACAATGATTTTTCCTGATGAAAGGCCAATTTTTAAATTAAGCTCTTCGAGCCCGAGTTCAGCTTGTCGGAAGTTTATGATTTTTAAATTGCTTCTGGCAGAAAGGGCTGAATAAGCTGCCCGCAAAAAGGCCGGCCAGCGGTCATCGCTGACGATGGGAAAAACCGCACTGATAAAACCATCGCCGAACTTATCAACTGAACCACCGCTCTCTGCGATAATTTCAGTAGTCTGTTCAAAAAAGCTGTTAAGCGTGTCTACCGCCTCTGAAGGTGAATGGCGGTCGAGAAAAGAGGAAAATTTGCTCAATTCAAGATGCAGAACTACAGCCTGAACCAGCTTGCCTGAGTAGTGCCGGTGTTTAAGGCTTGCATCCGACTCCCAGATTTTGCGGGAGATGAATTTCTCGGTTTCCTGTCTGGTCTGTAGAAAATTTGAAAGGTTGTTGAATGAAAGGGCGAGCTGCTCAAATTCATCATGGGAAGAGACAAAAGCTTTCTGCGAATAATCGCCGCGCTGCATCGATTCCAGCGAATTGAGAATTGCATTCAGCGGGCTGAGCAGGGTTGAAGATACGGCATAGGCAATGAAAATTCCCGCCAGAATCAGCGCCAGGCCCAGGCTGAGGTTATAGACCATCAGGCTTCTGATGCTTGCAAGCTCTTCATCGAGGGTAAAGCCGACTCGTACCAGCGCATGTCGCCGTCCACCGATTTCTATGGGTACGGTAGTGTCATAAACCGGTCGATTGCGTCTAGCTGCCCGGCGAATTGACAGGCCCGGAGAAATAAGCGCGTTTCGTGACCAGGCATCAGAAAAGTAGCGGCCAAGCAATTTTTCTTCAGTACTTGAAATAACCCGACCAAGGTTGTCGAGAATCAGACAATATTCGATTTTTTCAAGGCGGGTAAATTCCTTCAAAGCGTAATTGATGCTTTGCAGGTTGCCTCTGACAATATCTTCGCCCATCGATAAGGCCATGATTTTGCCCAAAACCCGCCCGCTTTCTTCTGCCCGGCTCAAACTGGTTTTCTTTACCTGGTGGGTCACCAGATGAACCGATAAAAGCATGACAAAGGTAATCAGCAGCGTGAAAATTGCCGCAACTTTCTGACGAAAGCTTATCGACAGCTGATTTCCCGGGTTCTTTTCATTTGCCATGCCCGAACTCCTGTGCAATATTCCGGTAGGTTTCAAGGTCTGGATACTTGACCTTGAACATGCCGCTGAACATCTCATTAGCCGAAATAGTCTCGGAAAGTTTCATGAAATTTCCGGTAATCGTTTGTTCAAAAGACATTTTTCGATTTTTCCGCGCGATGTACATTCCGCCTGGCAGAGCTTTGCTTTCGTGAATAATCTTTATCTGCTCCCGTTGCAACGGATCGGCTTCCAGAAGATAATTGCTTGCTATGACTATGCAGTCGAATTCATTGTTAAGAAGGCCAAGTAATGAATTGCTGTAGTTTTCTGAAAATGTTTCCTGATTGAAAAAACCGGTCGGGTCAAAGCCGTTGGCTTTTATTTCGGCAAGGGGCAAAAGATATCCGGGAAGCGAATATTTGCTTTTGAAAGCGATTCTTCGATTTTTCAAATCAGCAATTGAATTGATTGAATCATTTTTTCTGACCACAAAAATTGAGGTTTTTGGCGGGTCGCTGAAGCGTTCGAGAACGCCCCTGATATTTTTGCTGTTCATGAAATTGACGAAACCCATGGTTGAAAGCGAGCCGAAATCGACCTGGTCCCTTTCAACCTTGTTTATAACTTCAACTTCATCGGTCGAAATATCAATAACCGCCTTTTTGCCGGTTTTTTCAACAATTTCGTTAAGACGGGGTTGAACCATATCCATGAATTGAACCAGGTCACCTCTGGGTATGACAAAAGTGAAAATGACCTCGTCGCGTTCACCTGGCTGGGAAGGGGTTGTCTGAAAAGGCGATTGATCGGTTACTCCTGAAAAAACTTCAGGAAGATCGGCTGAATTGCCGGTGTATTCGATGAAATTTTTCCACAAAAAGCCTGCGGTCAGGGTTATTCCGGCGATGAGCAGGAAAATGATTCCAAGGAAAATTGAGTTTTTCTGGGAAACTGATTTTTCAAGCATCTTCTTAACTTCTAACCCAAGGATTTTTCATATTTTACATATTAAATTACCACAATTCAATCAAGTAGTGTAAAAGCATGAAAAAAACGGGCCCAACAGCCACTTTGAAAACAGAAATAGGCCTGAATGAACAGTGATAAATGCTATTTATCCTGATGCAGTTGTCGGAAAGCTTTTCTTTGATTGATCTGGCGAATCAGACCGGAGAATTCAGGATTTCCCGCCGCCTGAACCGAGAAAATCTTCTGAAGCCCAGAATCGTCGTTAAGCAGTCTGGCCAGGTTGCTTTTCTGA
>JBMOKV010000114.1:5577-24375 GCA_049325495.1 Candidatus Rifleibacteriota bacterium
ATTTTCAGCGAATCTCAGCCTGTCAGCATCGAAATTTTCACTCAGATTCTGGTTGAGCTCCTGGATGTTGGCCATCAGCGACTGCATTCTTGAAATTGGCCCGGTGGAATCTTTTTTGAGAAGCCATTTGATGGTGTTGTGAGCCAGTTTTTCATGGTCATGTCTGGGATTGTTGTAGCCATCATGCAATTTGTCGCGGGGGTCTCCGCTGCCGTCGTCGTAGGGTGAACTGTCACCCATGGCAATTACTTTGCCACCACGGCTGCCGGTAACATTGGAGGCAATGTATGCATTACCTCCATTTTTGCTGCTTACGGTAATATGAGCCCTGGCAGAGGACGCAAGGCATGAAATTGTGGTGCCGCCCCAGGTTCCCACTGATTTTACTCCATTCGTAAACTCGGTATCGAAATACTCGCCTGAAACCGGCGCTTCGGTGAAATAACGTTTGTCAACTTTCAGGCCGAGCCTTGGTAGAAACTGGTTGAGAACCCCGACTGAATCGATTCCATCGCCGTTGCGATCAGATTTATCATGATCGGAAATTGCATAGAGACAGCCGCCATTATCGACGAAATTAACCAGGGCGTCCTGTTCAGATGAAGAATACACCGAGTTTGGTTCTGGTAAAACGACGATTCTGGCATTTTTCAATACTTCGGCAGTAAATTGTTTCACTGCTTTAACTTCACAGCCATTGGCTTTAAAGGCGTCGGCGAAATCAGAAAAGCCGCCGTCGATAACCCAATCGGCATTCCCGGCTTTCTGGGCATGCCCTTCATCGAACAAAACCAGGGGCTTTTCGGCACTGGCGGATAAAGCGAGACTGGCAAACAATATCAGGGTGATTAGCAGCAAAATTTTGCGTCTGAGCATCAGAAAGAACCTTCTTTACCAGAATTGTACGACGTTTTCCATTATAGTTAAGACTTTCATGCAGCGTCAAGGCTAAAATAAGCAAACTTGAATAAAACTTTTTCCGGTTTCAGGCGTAAAGTTTAAAATTGCACTACCTTTTTTGCAAAAAAAAATCTATGATTAAGGCTATGATGAAAAAATTCCGGGAGACTTATATGATCAAGAGAAATCGCAAAGGCGTAATCGGCTTTTTGCTTACCATGGCAGTTGGCGTTGCTCTTGGAGCTGCAGCTCTGGTGGTAAGTACCGAGATCAAGAAAGATGGTCAGGCGAGCCCTTTGGCGGCCGCAAAATCGCCCTCATCGCCGGAAGCGGTTGAAAAGGCTTTTGAAGACTACCAGCAGGCCTACAAAGCCTATCAGCAGGCGGTGGGGTTGGGGCGCAAAGACGTTCAAAAATATGCAGATGCTTATCAGGCAGCTAAACAGCGCCTTGAAATCGAGATTTTCCGCAATACTCCCGGTGTGTCTGAAATGGATATGAATAAGTTTGAGTCGGAAAAGGGCTCTGGTTCAGATTCTTCCGGTTCTACTGCCACTTTGCCTTCTGGCGAACCGGTAGATGGTGAGGTTGTCATCAATCCATTCGCCGAAACCAGCATCAATCTTACCGGTCAGACTCAGACTTCCAGTCAGTCACAGGCCCAGGCCCCTCAGGCAGACACTTCACCGGCACCAGCACAGGCTTTGAGTGCAGCCACTGAAAACAAGCCGATTTCAGACAATCAGATCACCGGAATGGATTATTACCGGGTTAAATCTGGCGATTCGCTGTCGAAAATCTGCGAGCGTTTTTATGGCGATAGCGGTATGTGGGTTCACATCCTCAAATACCAGATTCCCAGCATCGTTTCTACTCCGAATCTTATTTTTCCCGGGCAGATGATTGCCCTTCCCAAGGGCTTCTCTCGTGATAAGCAGGCCGATTCACATGTCAGCAATGACAGCAGCAGTTCGAGCCAGAATAATTCTACCCCGCAGGGTAATCATCAGGTTGCCGCGCCTGGCGACGAATCATGGCAAACCAGGTTCCAGAAGGATTATCTGATCTCAGACCACACCCTGACGAACAGCAATACCATGACTGTCGCCCAGATTCAGCGGTTTCTCGATGCCAAAGGGTCTTGTCTGGCCAAACCGTATCGTGGCTCAACACCGGCTCAGATGATTTACAATGCCGCGAAAAAATACGGCATCAACCCTCAGGTTCTGTTATGCCGCCTCCAATGCGAGCAGGGGCTGATTTCAAAGAAGACGGCAACCCAGAAACAGCTTGACTGGGCTCTCGGGGTCGGGTGTTATGACTCCGGCAACTGGAATCAGAGCTTCAAGGGCCTCGATAAGCAGATTGAATTTGCTGCTGCAACCTATCGACGTCACTTTGATAATGCTCAATCCCGTATCAAGAGCGGAGAAAAAATCACGATGACCATCGATGGGCAATCGGTCAGAATCAAAAATGCGGCTTCTTATTCGTTTTACAAATACTGCCCACACTTTCAGGGCAACAAGCTTTTCTATGATGTCTGGAACGGTTATAAGAAGAGCTTTTAATCAGGATCCTGGGCAGGTTCGAAAACAGGCCCCAGGTGTTTGAAAAAGGCATCGGCTTTTTTTGAATCTTCAAGAATGACTGCTGGCTTATCAGATTGCAGCAAAATCACTGTCGGTTCGCCGACAGTGATTTTTTTCAGCGAGGTTTGCAGAGTTCTTTGCAATTCAACTGAGTCAATGATCTGATAACCATGAGCGCGGAAAAATAGCAGTTTGTTGAGGGCAATGTTTTTAGGAGGCTTTTCAGTCTGCGGATTAAAAAGGCAATCGCCCCATTCAGGGAAGTATTCATGCCGATTGAAGCCTGAATTGATTGACAGGGGTACCGTCTGATCAGGATTGAATGCGAAGGAAATGCGGATTGGAACAGTTGAGGTCTTGATCAGTTCGCTGAATAATTCAGCGGTTTTAAGAATCTCTTTCAGGCATCCGGATGGGGGAAAAATTGGGAAAACTCTCCAGCTATGGTAAAAATGCATTGATCTTTCGATGCCTATCTGACTGATAAGAACCAGTTGACCAAGAAAAAACGTTGCTTCAATTCTGGCTTTTGCTGGAAAAAGGCTTTCGATAAGAACCGGTTTGTGTTTCTCAAGACGGTCAAAAAATTCAGGTAATTCTCTAAAAGCTTTGAGAAGAAGAATATTTTCACAATTTGCCTGATTTTTACAGGATTTAAGCAGCATGGGAAATTGATTTTTTTTCACCGCCCATGCAGAAATTTTACTGAAATCTGGAGAGGATAAAAAATCAGGTTGTTTGAATGATTCTGCAAGAAAGGCTCTAAGCTGGGCCCGGTCGCTCAAAAGAACCAAAGCTCTGGAATTATGCAGGTTTTCAGCCAGCAGAAGATCGTTTTTGGGAAAATTTTCGGAAAAATTCAGAGGAGTTCGTTTCTGAGATTGGTCTTGCATCTAAAAATCTATCGGCAAGATGTGGTCAATCTCTCAATTGTTCTTCAAGCTCTTTCAGACGCGCGCGCGCCAGTTTATTTTCCGGTTCGCGGTTGAGGGTGCGCTGTAGCCGGTCTACTTCGTTGCGGCTGTAACGCAGCAGGCGCTTGAGCACGTCAATGTCGCGACTGATGGTCTGATCGTCATTGGGAAGTTGAGTGGCTCTTTCCCAGTTGTTGAATGCCTTGCGGAATTTATTTTTTTCAAAGAAAATCTGACCGCTGAGCTTGAAAATAGTGTAATTGGTCGGGTCATAGATTTTGGCCCGCTCGAGTCTTCTCAGAGCTTCTTCGTAGCTGCCATGGTAATAGTCGTTGGTTGCAGATTCAAGGTATTCTCTGGCCCTGGTGGTGTCGAGATGATGTTCACGTTGCTGGGTTTGAATGATTTCGTCGGTATATGTAGCCACCACACCAGTTGTAGGTTCTGCTTCTTCGACAAAGACTGTGGCAGAGAGTTTGTTGCGGATAGTAGTAAAATCGATCGATGAAGACTTTGGAAATTCGGATACGAAGTAACCCGCAACTAAAAGAAGTGCGATAATTCCACCGTATTTTATGAAATTGCCAATGTTTTCTTTCACCTAGGACACCAAGCCTCCTGAAGGTTACACCCTCGCTGGGATAGGTAAGTTAACCAACGGCTTTTCAGGCCTGATGCTTTGCCGCTTTGGACGAGTCCCTTATGCCTGAACCAGTCAAAATGGAAACCCAGTAACGCGACTTTCTTTTTTAAATCAATATCTCCGAGGTCGAAACTTGTTCTTATTGCTTTATCAAGCGCACTATGTACGGGCAAGTCTTCCCATGTCTTTAGTATAAGAGAGTTTGCTTCGATTGACAAGGGCGAAAGCAGCATCTGCCAAAGGGCAAGGGCTTTAATGTAACTGACCGCTGCCTTGAGTTGCGGATCGGAATCATTATTATTTCTGGCAAGCCAATGATTTGCGAACTTCAGGGTGTCTAACGGGCTCATTGCCGGGTCTGGATACCATTGTCGTGAAATAACACCTGAAAGATCATTATTAGTAAGCCTTGATAGTTGTTCCCAGGTGAGATTTCCCGATTGGCCGGAATAAGTGATCGCCGCCTCTACTTCTGCCAGTTCTGTATCGGTAAATTCTTTTCTTATGGTCGCCAGTTCGCTGGTTAATTCCTGATTCAGAGAAGAAGCCTGTTCACTCAATATTCGGTTTGCACTGCGTGACCGGGCTATAAGACGATGATATTTTGCCTGCGATGCTTTCTCATGGTCTGGCCATGCCGCGATGAATCTGGAGAAAATCTCCTCGGCTTCGGTATAATTTCCCAGGTTGAAGGCACGCTGGGCTTCATCAAAAACAGCGGTAGAAGAAACAGCTATCAGGCCGGTAGATTGAACGACCATAGCCACCAGAATTACCAATTGTACGAGTTTCTTAGCCATACGTCCCCCGCCGTAAATTTTAATCGCAATTTCAATGCCAATAGACAATCGCCCTGTTCAGGGCGTCTATATAAGTTATCGACCAGAATTCTGAAGGGGTTGAGACTTTTGTACGGCAGGGTGGGAAAACTGCACAATTTTGAATTGAAATGAAAAAAGTGCCAAAAAGGCACTTTAATGTTTGTGAAAAAAATGCACGCTGATTGGTTTGAAAGATTAAATTGCCGCTATGGCCCTTTTCATTAATACCCCCGCCATTTGCTTGCGATAAGCCTGTGAAGACCGGACATCGCTTATTGGTCTGGCGGCTTCAGTTGCCAGGCGGGCTGCTTCGGCGATCACCTGATCGGTAAAGGGCTGAGAACTGTTTTCAAGGAGCTTTTCGACTTCCGGAGCACGTATGACGGTTGGGGCAACCGAGCCAAGAGCAACACGAAATTTCGCCTTCCCAGATTCAGACCAGGTAGCCATTGCCAGATTAATTTTGCTGATGGCATGGGCTTTTCTTTCGCCCAGTTTCAAAAAAGCGCCTCTGGTCTCACGTTTGGGCAGCAGGAATGATTCGATTATTTCGCCGGGTTGTAGAACGTTTTTGCCTGGTCCGGTGAAAAACTGGTCGATTTTCACGGTTCGCGAACCGGTTTTGCCATGGATTTTTACCGATGCTTCAAGTGCAAACATGGCGGGAATTGTGTCGCCGGCCGGTGATGCATTGGCACTATTGCCGCCGATAGTTGCCAGATTGCGTATCTGAAGAGCTCCAACGGTAGAGGCTGCCTTGGTAAGGGTCGGAAAATGTTGGCAGACCACAGGATTTTCGATGACCTCGGTCATGGTGCAGCCGCTTCCGATCTCGATCTGGCCGTCAATTTCTCTGATAAACCTGAGGGGGAGCGATGAAATATCGACAAATGCCGCAGTTTGAGGAAACATGCCGTTGCGGATTTTAACTATCAGATCTGTACCACCCGCCACCGGTAAACAGTTGCTTTCGCTGGCGAGAATGTCGCATGCCTGGTCAATTGATGATGGTTTGAAAAATCTGATCTGATTTATCATATTACTTGCTCCTGGTTTCTGCGGCTTTTTTTACGGCAGCTTCAATCTTCATATACCCGGTACATCTGCAGATATTGCCCGAAAGAGCCTGTTTAATCTGATGGGCATCGGGCTTCTGGCTGGTTTTTAGAAGATGGTAGCTTGACAGAGCCATTCCTGGAATGCAAAAACCGCATTGAACTGCGCCTTCATCGACAAAAGCCTGTTGAACATGTTTCATCAGCGAATCATTTTCAAGGCCCTCAACGGTAACGATGGCATCGGAACCGGTTAAGCTGGCTGCCAGCTTTAGACAGCTGTTAATCGGCTGATCGTTCAGCAATACGGTGCAGGCGCCGCACTCTCCCTTGCCACAGCCTTCTTTGGCTGCGTTCAACCTGAAAATCCGGCGCAGCATTTCAAGAACTGTCATTTCAGGGCTGACCTGGGTTTCTACGTTTTTTTCATTGAGCTTAAAGCTTATTTTTACAAGTTCTGGCTTGTTCATTTTTTACTCCTGTGGCTGATGATCAACTGTAGCTGACAAAATCGCGATTTTCTGATTCGGCCTGGGAAAGAGCTTCGCGGCTTTTTTCAATCAGGCCGTGCCCATGGGTGGCATGAGATGGGTAGGTCGCCGAGCCGATCAACAGAATTTTTTTATCGCTGTTAAGAACATTGGTTTTTTCTACCTGTTTGGCAAATGATTTTTGTACCCGCTGGGCCACAATCTCTGCGACCTGAGCACTGGTTTCAGTAAGAATGGCAATGAATTCACAGTCCGTTTCGCCGCAGAACATCAAATCGAGACGGCGCAAAGACTGTTTAAGCGCAATTGCTGCGGCTTTCTGCATCAACACCCGGTCTTCTCCGCTACAGCCGTCGCAGTATCTTATTTTTACGCTGAATAAAGTCATGTCCTGCTGGTAGCGCTCTGATCTTTCGATTTCAGTTTCAAATGAATCAGGGAAACAATCATATTTCAGAAGGCCGGTTGATTTGTCTTTGTAGCGCTGGTCGCCTGAACTGGCAACCGAATTGACCAGGGTTATCAGCGTTTCGAAAAACAGGGCGGTACTGGCATACGGCAGGCCGGTGGTTTTTTGTCCTTCACGACTGAAGAAAAACAGGCAGCCCTTGCCGGATTTGGGCAGTTGCAATGGAAAAATCTGGCAATCGAGGCGGGTTACGGTTGATTTAAAATTAACCGGACTGTGTTGCGGAAAGTTTTTACAGACTTCTTCTTCTCCGAGGCTTCCGGGATACTTGATCATAACCGCGTTGTCGCGCATATAAAGGCGAGCCCCTGAAAAAGCTGGCGGGAGGTTTCCCTGGCTGGCGGTAACCTTGAAAAAACTGTTTTCGGGAAGCAGCAGTGCTACTCCTTCGCCCTCGTAGAGGCGGTGCATTTCCAGTAATGCTTTCTGGTAAAGCTCATCGTTGATTTCAACGGCACCAGAGACTATGCCGCGCAATCCGGCGAGGCTTTTGCCGGTTTTGGGACTGCCGGTTTTGCGAACGGCTTTTATGGGAGTGCGGGCAAAGATGAGGTTCTTAAAAATCAGTATGGAATTCAGTATGACCAGGATCAGCAGCAGATTGGGAAACCGCAGGCTGACATCCCAAACGGGTTTGCGGTTCCACAGGCTGATCAGAAGGATGCAGAGTATTACGAGATTGGCAAATAGATAGGCATTGAGATTGGTTCTATGCTTGCTTTTCAATCTTTTTCCCCTGTCTGAAACGGCAACTGATCGCAATTTCAGGTAAATTTCTTGACGTCGACGGATACGCTGACTTATGCTTCGGTAAACATTATACACAGCATCTCGATGCGGTGCAATTTTTAGCTCGGCAAAGAATTGAACTGATTAAACCATGAATTTAACTGCCAACAAAGACTTGAGTCCGGTAGAAAATCTTTTACAGCCGCTTAAAGAAGCAGACTTAACCTGTCTGAAAGGTTTGAATGGGGCCGTCGGTGCCATGGTGCTGGCAAGTCTCGCCCTGAGATCAGAGCTTCATGTTCTCATAACTGTTTCGCCAACGCGAGCAATGGAACTGGCAGAAATGATTGGCGTTTGGCTCGGTCAGCAGCAGCATCGTCTTTCGCTGGTGATGCCGGAAAGAGAATCGGTTTACGATCAGACGGCAGCAGACCCTGAAGTGGTTTTTTCAAGGCTTTCAGCGTTTTCTGCCGGCCAGCGGGGTGGTGGTCTGGTGATTCTGCCGGTCCAGGAACTTCTCAAGCGCTTTTACAGCCCGGAAAAATGGCTTGCCAAAAGCTTCTGGGTCAAAGCCGGCGAAGATGCAAAGCGCGAGCATATTGTTGCCAGGCTTGTGGAATGCGGCTACCGACGTACCAATCTTGTTGAAGAACCAGGAACCTTTGCGGTGCGCGGATCTTTGATCGACGTTTTTCCGCCTGACCTTGAAAACCCGGTAAGACTGGACTTTTTTGGCGATGAAGTTGAAACGATCAAGGAATTTATCGTTGCAAATCAGCGTTCGATCGATAAGAAGGATCGGGTTTTGATTATTCCGGCGGCCGAATATGTTCCCGATCCCGATGAGCACGAAAAACTTGTAGAGAGGCTTGCTGATATTGAAGTTGATCCATCACGGGCTGTGCTGCTCGAACGAAAGCTCGAACATTTCATCGGCCATGCCGATGCCCGTGACTATTTTGAATTGAAAGCAATGGTAAAGCCGGGAAACGCCAGTGTGCTGGATTTCTGGCCCGGTGCCCGCTTCATCGTTGAAGATGAAGACAGTGCGGAAGGTGCTTTGCTGGAAGCAGAGGCCGAAATCTGCCGAAAATATCGCATGGTTGAAGAGATCAGTCCATTGCCAGGCCCCCAGAGTTACTATTTTACCGAGTCACAGGCCCAGGCGGCGTTGAAGCACGCAAAACCGGCCCGGTTCAGCCGTTTTGGGCAAGGCGACAACCCGCTTTTGAGTAAGTTTGAGCTCCATGGTGCGCCGACCGACTCATCGCGAGAAACCCTGATAAAAGAATTGAAATCTTTGTGCGGTTCGGGATGGGCAGTTGCGCTGGTAATTGCCGATGAATCCCGTCTTCACAATCTGCGTGGTCTGCTGGGTGAGAGAAAGGTTGCGACCCATGTTCCAGTTCGGCCGCTGGGCATGAAATACGGAACGGTTAGTGTCATCAAAGGCCCATGTCGTCGTGGTTTTAAAGATTATCGCAGTCGAATTGCAGTTTTTACCGAGGAAGACATATTCCTTGGTCCGTCGCGGGAAGCCCATGTTAAAAAGCATGCAACGCAGCAGAATATTCTGGCTCTTTCTCAGATTGTTCCAGGAGATATCGTTGTTCATGCCGATCACGGGGTAGCGGAATTTCGCGGGGTTCATACGATGACTGCTGCCGGTAATACCCGCGAATACCTGCTTCTGCAGTATGCGGGGTCCGACAAGCTCTATGTGCCGACCGACCAGGTTCACAAGGTTTCGAAATACATCGGCATGGAAGGCTTTGTGCCGCGTATTCACAGTCTCAATTCGAAGGCATGGGCAACCCAGAAAAGCAGGGCTGGCAAAAATGTTGAAAACATTGCCCGCGAGCTTCTCGAACTTTATGCAAAGCGTATCGGCAGCGTCGGTTTCGCCTTTCAGTCTGACTGTGAGCTGCAGCGTGACATGGAGCGGCGCTTCGCTTTCGTCGAAACTGCCGATCAGCTCAAAGCAATCAATGCCACCAAAGAAGACATGGAGAGCCAGGTGCCGATGGATCGCCTGGTTTGTGGCGACGTTGGCTATGGAAAAACAGAAGTGGCGATGCGCGCAGCTTTTAAGGCGGTCTGCTCGGGAAAGCAGGTGGCAGTGCTCGCGCCAACAACGTTGCTGGCATTTCAACATTATCAGACTTTTTCCCGGCGTTTCGAAGGTTTTCCGGTCAGTATCGACATGGTGAGCCGGCTGCGCAAAGCAGCTGAACAGAAAGAAACGATGAAGCGCCTGAGTGATGGTCGTCTTGATATTCTTATCGGCACGCACCGGCTGTTATCTACCGATTTCTCTTTTCCCCGACTGGGTTTGCTCATCGTCGATGAAGAGCAGCGTTTCGGGGTAAAGCATAAAGAGCGGCTCAAACAGCTGAAAACTCAAATAGACGTTTTAACTCTTACCGCAACGCCGATCCCGCGAACAATGCAGATGGCGATGTCGGGAATCAGGCAGATCAGCGTTATCGACACCCCGCCCGCTGAGCGTCAGCCGGTTCAGACCTATGTGGCACCTTTCGACCCGGCCTGGGTCAAACGTGCCATCATTCAGGAACTGAAGCGCAGCGGACAGATTTACTATGTATTTAACCGTGTTGAAAAGATCGATCAGAAAGCGGCTTTTTTACGTGAGCTGGTGCCTGAGGCGAGAATTATCGTGGCCCACGGCCAGATGGCAGAGCAGCAGGTGGAAAAGGCAATGCTGGACTTCATCAATCAGGAATACGATGTATTGCTTTCGACGACGATTATTGAATCGGGTCTTGATATTGCCAATGTTAACACCTTGATTGTCGATGAAGCGGAAAGACTGGGGCTGTCGCAGATGTATCAGCTGCGTGGCCGGGTTGGGCGATCGAGCCGTCAGGCCTGGGCCTATTTCTTCTATGCGAAAAACAAAAAGCTGACCAAAGAGGCGGTTGAACGTCTTGAAACGATTGAAGAGCACACTGCCCTCGGTTCTGGCTTCAAGATTGCGTTGCGTGACCTGCAGATTCGCGGGGCCGGCAACATTCTGGGTGAATCACAAAGTGGCCACATCTCAAGCATCGGCTTTTCCCTGTATATGGAACTGTTGGAAGAAGCAGTCACCAGGCTAAAATCGGGCCGAAAATTCAAAGAACGAATCGAGTCGGCGATCGAGATTCCGGTTACCGCCTATTTCCCGGTCAATTATATTCCCGACGAGGAAATGCGCATCGAAATCTATGGCCGGCTGGCTCGATGCAGCGATACCGCGATGCTCGACATCATCAGAGAAGAGTGCAGCGATCGCTTTGGCCTGATTCCCAGCGAGTCTGAAGGACTTTTTATGATCAGTCGCCTGCGCATAGTGGCCGCTGAAGCTGGAATTAAAAAGGTTTCACGGGTAATGAATCATCTGCGATTCGAATTTGCCGATGGGCACATTCCTGATATTGCGCGACTGATAAGCTGCGATAATGCTATAATGAAATATATTTATCTGAATCCGGCCGATCAGAAAGCGATAAATCTGAACATCTTCACAGAAAATACCGGCGAGCTTTTCGATGATGCCATGCAGCTGCTGCAGGTTCTGACAGAATTGAAGGCCGTTGAAGAAGTAGCCGGAAATACTTCCCAGGAGCAAAAACATGCCTGAAAAAGTAGCGAAATTTTTAAATCTTTTGCCTGAAAGCATGCGCAGTGTGGTCAGAAAACATGCCGGCATGCTCGATTCGGCCACTGCCGATTATCTCGATGAAGAACTCGACGATTATCTGGTGAAGATAAAACAGAAAGCCAACAGTGATATTAATATCAATCTGTTGATGATTGAAAGAATGATTGATGTTTTCAAGCGTTTGATTAAAATGTTTGGAGATTTCGATCAGGAAGAGCGTCGCATTGTTTCAGCGGCATTGCGCTATTTTATCGATGCAGAAGATGCGCGGCTCGATTTCGAAGACCCATTTGGTTTCGATGATGATCTGGCGGTGTTGAATGCTGCGCTGTTAGCCCTTGGTCTTGAATATATGGTGATCGAGAGATGAAAGCTTATTTGCTTTCGTTGATCAGTTCGAGATTGGTTTTTATTGCTTTCAATATAATTTCGAGCTGATCATCATTTTCACCGGGCACCCCGATTTTTTTCAAAGTCTCGAGCAGAATGAGTATTCTCGCCGCTTTTTCGGGGCTGACCCGGTAATAGTATTCATAGGCTTCTTTTAGCGTCATGGGTGATCCGAGTGGCCCCCGGATCATTTTTACGTTTTCGATGAAGCCCTTGGGGTCGAGGGCCAGCAGATAATAGACTGCTTTTCCCGGATTCGCGGCATAATCAGTGTCTTTCAGATCAGGTCTGATTCTGGTTATCAACTCTCCTGCTTTTTCAGAAAGAGTCTGGCCGTCATTGCCGAACTTCTGGCTGCTCAGCATATCCAAAAACCGTTTAATTTCGATGCGGTTCTGGTTGGCTGGCTTTTCTGTGCTATCCGGTGATTCAATCAATTCATTGAATTTATCAAACCCATTTTTTAAATACTGCTCAAGACCAGTCTGGCGCAGTGATCTTGCAGTATCTTCAAATTGTCGTTTGAGTTCAAGGCTTCCTGATGCAAGCGATCTAATCTGTTCGAGATCAAAAAAACCGGCAGAGAAAGCTCTGCCGGCCATGAAAACAAGAATAAACAGAACGGTTGCTTTTTTGCGCCCAGCTTCAGTTCGCATCGAGTTCAGCGGTATACCAGCTGTGCCCATGTCTGGTGGCAAGCCAGTTGAAATCGGGATCGAAAAATACTTCCGTGTCGGGAGGTTCGATATCCATCAACCGGCATGGATTGCGCCAGACCGAAGTTCCAAGCAGGCCCCAGGCGATTTTTTCTTCCTGTCCCAGCTTTTTGAGGCTTGAAATCAGGGTGGCACTGCCACCAAAAAGGTTTCCGTCTTCGAGTCGGCAGCTGTTCTGTGCTGCAATCAGCCGCCGACCATAGAGATCGTAGGTTCCATCGGCCAGACCGGTAGTTGCCACACAATCTGAAGTAATGATTATCTGGTCGCTTTCATAGATACTGTATGCGAGTTTTATCATTTCGGGAGCAATGTGAATGCTGTCACCGATAAGTTCGATATTAAGGTTTTTGTTGGCGAGAATACAGCTCAACAGATTGGGCTTGCGGTGATGCAGGGCGGGCATGGCGTTGAAAAGATGGGTTACATGTCGGGCTCCCGCATCTATGGCAGCCTGAGTCTGTTGCCAGTTTGCGTCTGAATGACCAAGTGCGCACACGACTCCTGACTCGGTGGCTTTTTCGATGAATTCTATGGCGCCATCCAGTTCAGGGGCAATGGTTATTATTTTTATGTGACCTTCTGCCGCATCCTGCCATTTTTCCAGCAACGCAAAATCAGGGCGCAGCAGATCTTTTTCCGGGTGAGAACCCCGGCGGGCAGCTGACAGAAAGGGGCCTTCAAGGTAAATGCCATGCAGAATCGGGGGCTTTTTCCGGTTTCTAATGACGCTGGCGATATCAATAAGGGCATTGATCCGCTGATTCTCCGAGCAGGTAATCAGGGTGGGGAAAACTCCGGTGATGCCCTGCAGCAGAACTTTGTCGAGCATTTCTTCGATTTTATCTGCGTCGCCGAAGGCAAAATCCCAGCCAAATGCGCCATGAAAATGAACATCTATGATTCCAGGCAGCAGAAAACCATCAATTGCAGAAGATGATGACAGCTGATCCTGGGGATGAACAAAGTTTTTTTTCAGGACAAATTCCGGAACTTTTCTGCTTTCTATAATGGTTTTACACATGGCATATCCTCCTGATCTTGAAGATATTATAAGGAAAAATTACAAATCGGCAAATCTCAATTTTCTTTTTTCAAACCACGCAAGACGAGAGAAGCCTGCGGCCCTGATCGCGTCGATTCCGGCCTGCAGATTTTTTCCCACATCTTTGCAATTGTGGGCATCTGAGCCAAGAGTAATGATCTCGCCACCAAGCGTGCGATAACGCTGCAAAATATTGGGCTGAGGGTGGCAGCGGGCAAAAAGGTGAAATTTCGAGGTATTTACTTCGAGCCCCTTTTCATGGTCGATCAGCCAATTCAGCAGCGGGTCAAGGAATTCATTCAAGCTTTCAGGATATTCGTGGCCCTGCATGGCATGATAGCGGGTGATGATGTCGAGATGCCCGAAAGTATCGAAATCAGAGCAGGTTTTTACCGCTTTTAGGGATTCGGTGAAATAGGCCTGCCAGCATTCTTCGACAGTTCGGTTCAGGTAGAATTCGCCGTTGAAGAAATCTTTTTCACGGGCTCGATGCATGGAACCGATAACGAAATCGAAATCAGTGTCTTTCATGAATTTGGCAAAGCGCTCTCGATGCTCATATTGCAGGCCGATTTCGACCCCTTTAAGAACTTTTATTTTGCTGCTGCCCACTTTTTGCAGGGCTTTGCGGTAACTGACCGGCTCAACGCAGGAGTCGCCATCAGCAAAATCGGCGTGATCGGTAATGGCCATGACGTCGAGGCCGAGGTTTTCGCCCGCTTCAATCATTTCTGCCATCGAAGAAGAGCCATCTATTGAAAAAGTGCTGTGACAGTGAAGATCGGTAATCATTTCTGCATTGATTGCTGCCGTTTCTGGTTGGGAGTAAGGTCTGAAGGTTCGCTGAGTGAATCGAGCTGATTCTGGTCGAGTTCGTGAATTACTACTTCAGGGGCGTTGAAGGGTGATGCGGCAAAGTTTGAATCAAAAACACCCCAGTCTGTCTGCACGGTAAACTTTATGCGCCGAATATACCAGTTGCGGCCTTTGCGGCCATGCACAACCCTTTTGCGTTCAGCCATGCGCTTGACCGATGCGGGTGGAATTGCGACCTCGCCGCGCATTTCAAACCAGCTTTCGTTGAGTCGGTGTTTTTTGTGCCCCCGGTATGAGTCGGCGGTAATGTTTTTTATGGTCAAAACCCTGTTGTAGTCGTCGTTATAAATGTCGAGGAATTCGCGAACCACGTAGTTGCCATAGCTGAGACGCTGAACATCTGCTGACGCCACCAGCCTGACCGGTGGGTCATAGGTCTGGGCTTCGGCGGAAAATGAAAAACAGAGGCCTGTCACCATCAATAAAAGCGACAGACCTCTGATGTTAAACATGAGTATCAGCTTGCCTTGATCTTTTCCGCAAGGGCCCGGCCCATTTCTTCGCATTTATCCAGATCCGAATCGTGGGGGTTGAACTGGCATTTATAGCCTTCAGCCGCAACTTCAATCTGGGCATTGGCAAGCCCTTCTTCGATGCGTTTGATACATTCGCCGCTCCAGCCGTAGGTTCCGAAAGCCATGCCTATCTTGTTTCTGAACCTCAAACCGCGCAGTTCTTCGAGGAATGGGGTAAGAGTCGGCATGATACCGTTATTCAGGGTGGGGCAGCCAACTACAACGGCTTTGCAGGTGAGAATTTCGGTCATCACATCATTCAAATCGGTTGCGCCGGCTGAATACATTTTGTATGAAACGCCCTTTTCTTCAAGCCCGCGTGCGATTGCCCGCGCCATTTTTTCCGTTCCGCCCCAGATCGTGTCAAAAATGATGACGGCAGTGGGATTGGTCTTGCCTGAAGCCCACTCGGCATATTTCCCGATGATGGCTTCCGGTTCTTTGCGCCAGCAGACGCCATGGGCCGGGCAGATCGTCTGCACTTCCCATTTCAGGGCGGTGAATTCGTCGAGTTTTCTGATTATATGCGGGGAATAGGGCGTAAGAATGTTGGCATAGTATTTTTCTGCTTCATACCACAGCCCTTTTTTATCGACCAGATCGGCGAAGCGTTCGGTGCTGGCGAAGTGTTGGCCGAAAGCATCGGCAGAGAACAGAATTTTTTCTTCAGGACAGTAGGTAAACATTGTGTCAGGCCAGTGCAGCATCTGGGCTTCAAAAAAACGCAGGGTTCGTTTGCCGATTGAAATACTGTCGCCGGTTTTAACCACCTTAACTTCTTTAACGCCGGGAGTGTGGCGTTGCACCGAAATTTTGCCGCCGCGGCTCACATAAATCTCGAGATTTGGGTTCTTTTCCAGCAATCTGGGCAGTGAGCTTGCATGATCGGGTTCTGCGTGGTTGATTATCAGAATATCAAGCTTTTCGATGGGGCAATGCTCTTCAATGTGGCGAAACAGGTCGTCGCACTGAGAGGCGCGCACCATGTCGATCAGAACTTTTTTCTCATCATCGATGAAATAGGCGTTATAGCTGGTTCCGTGTCTTATTGATAATTCATGGCCGTGAAAGTGCTCCTTGCTCCATTCAAGAGCACCAACCCAGTAAATGTCTTTGCACAACTGATGTTTCAAGATTTGCCTCCTGATAGCATGTTTTACAGATTTTCTAATAGCAAATCTAGCATAATCTAGTTTTTAGTCAAATATTTATGTACATTACCCCGTCTGGCCAGGTTTGCGTCAGGTATTGTTGACAGTTGTGGTCTGACGGTATAAGATTTATCTACAGACAATCTGGGGGAAACAACAATGCAGATAATAATTCCGATAATCGGCGTATTCGTACTGGTCATCATGGCTTATCTGGTCAGACTTTTTCCTTTCATGACCTATATCAACTGCGTTTCCGCCAAGGTTCCCTGCACCCCGCTGCAGCTTATTGCCATGCAACTGCGCAATGTTCCCACCGATTTCATCATCGAATATTATGTTAAGGTTCGCAAAGCCGGCATTCCCGTCGGTCTCGACCGTCTTGAAGTTCACGTGCTTTCAGGCGGCAATCTGGCCAACGTTATCGATGCGCTGATCAGCGCTTCGCGTTCGAACATCAACCTCGATTTTGAAAAAGCTGCGGCCATCGACCTGGCCGGCCGTGATGTCAGCGATGCGGTTCGCATGAGCGTTCAGCCCAGAGTTATCAAGACTGCCGATATTCAGGGCGTTGCCAAAGATGGTATAGAACTGATCGTTCGAGCCAATATTACGGTCAGAGCCAATCTCGACACCATGGTCGGCGGCGCCGGTGAAGAAACCGTGCTGGCCAGGGTAAGCGAAGGCATCGTTTCAGCTATCGGTTCTTCGGATACCCATTCGGTGGTGCTTAACAAACCTGAGATCCTCACCAAAAAGGTCATTGCCGCAGGCCTCGATGTGGGGACTGCCTACGAGATTGTATCTCTCGACATTTCAGATATCGATGTGGGAAGGAATATCGGCGCCCATTTGAAAAATTATCAGGCGGTTGCCGACAAGAAGGTTGCCGAAGCCCGCGCCGAAGGCCGCCGTGCTCTTGCCATGGCTAAAACCCAGGAAAACAAGGCTGCCGAACAGGAAGCTAAAGCGATGCTGGTGCAGGCTGAAATGAAGGTTCCTCAGGCCCTGGCTGAAAGCTTCAGAAAAGGCAAGATTCTGGGTAAACGCAAGATTCGAAACGCCCAGACGGCTGCTGCACCCGGCAAGGGAACGGGTTTCGTCGATGACTCAGATTGAGCAGAAACTTTCCCGCGAGCAGCTTGAGAAAATGAACCGGCTGCACCGGCTTGAACTGCGCAAAATCAGTAAAATGAGCGAAGCGCAGTTTCAGATTTTCAAAAAGAATTTCTCATTCGGCCATCTTGAAAACATAACCAAAGCAGAGGCCCATGAGCTTCTGACTTCGATGCTTGCCCTCAATCTTTCGCTGCTCGATGACGTAAAAATAGAAGAGAAGCGACATCTGAAAAGTCTCTGAGGCTTAGCTCAATTTCAAACCAGTCTTTTTTGTGGTTCGACCTGTCTTGTGGCACGCCCCGAGATCAGGTTTTCAGTTTTCGGTTGCTGCTTCTGAAGCTGTTCCCATGGCAGGCAGTTCAAGGGGCTGGTCGGCATCTGGAGAAACGGGCTGTGATGCCGGATAAATTTCGATTTCTTCGCCGGGTTTGGTTTCAGGGCTTTCCTGGGCCGGTGCCGCCGATTCTGTTGCGGTGGCCGATGAATCGATAGCCGGCAGTTCATTGGTTGCAGAAGCTGGTTCGGCGGGTGTTTCAATTACCGAAGATGTGGTTGCCGGTGTCGTAACGGTTTCTGGTTGAGGAACTGTTACGGGGAGCTTGATAGATTCTGAGGCAACGGTTTGAGAGTCATTCTGCAATGCAGGCGGAGCCACTTCGCTGGTTTGAAACAGCACCACATTGTATGCCAGATAGAAGCAAACCAGAAAAGCTCCTTCGAGTCTGACGATTTTCAGGCCGGTAGACATGATTGGCAGAACGGCAAGGCTGATTACGACCATCAGAGGGATATGAATGCCAAGCATATTATCTGAAACTTTAAGAATGTCGGCGCCCGGGATTCCGTTGAATGGGCCGACAACCGCGGCACAGCCGATGATTGCCAGAACATTGAAAATGTTTGAACCGACCACGTTGCCAAGGGCTATGTCAGACTGGCCCCTTCTGGCGGCAGTAACCGAGGTTGCCAGCTCAGGGAGCGATGTGCCGATGGCGATCAGGGTCAGACCGATGACTTCGTCTGAAACACCAATGCTTTGAGCTATGGCGATTGCGCCACGTACCAGCAGCTCAGAACCTGCGACCAGACCTATCAGTCCACCGAAAATGAAAGCCAGATTCATGGCGGTGCTGACTTTTTCTGTCGGGCCCTCGCCTTCTTCTTCGTCGCCACCTTCTTTGCTCCAGAGGTAGCTCATGTAAGTGTAGATCACCAGCAGGATCAGGATAACGATACCTTCGTTGAGGGTAATCTGTTTGTCGGTGTAAGACACATACCAGATCAACAGGGCCGCGCCAATTAGAATTGGAACTTCGCGGCGAATCGTCTGCTTTTTACAGGCAATAGGCTGAATCAGGGCTGCGATGCCAAGAATCAGGGCAATGTTCATGATATTGGAGCCGACGACATTGCCCAGTGAAAGTTCGGGGTTGCCCTTTAATGAGGCATTGACGCTTACCACCAGCTCGGGCAGTGAGGTTCCGGCGGCGACGATGGTCATTCCGATGACCATTTTGCTTATGCCAAAATCGAGAGCCAGGCTAGATGCTCCTTCTACCAGTTTGTCGGCAGCGTAAGAAAGTATGACGAATCCGATCAGGCAGAAGATTATGTTTAAAAGCATTTTGTGGCTCCAATTTTCCTTCGAGATGTGACTCGACAATTGTATGGGAGTACAACGGCTGAAGCAACAAAAAAAAATGGGCCA
>JBMOKV010000115.1:0-3259 GCA_049325495.1 Candidatus Rifleibacteriota bacterium
AGCGAGAAACCGCTTTTTTTACCACTCATCGGTGTTGCTCCCATCGAGGGCATAGCCTGCACCCCGCGAAACTATCTCAATAACTCCCGTTGCAGCGGGTGGGTTGCTGTTATTGTTCCATGGGTCGGTTGCGGAAGATGCATAGAACGGTCCGCCGCCGAATGCTCCATCGATGGCCGCAGGTCTGAATTCCCAGTGGGCATTTGGGTACCAGCCGGCGAAGGGATGGGGGGGGATTCTGCGCAAAAATCTTCTTTGAATATTGATGTCGACAAATTCACTGGCTGCATCGGTACCAGTTGCGAGTCTGATAGTGTAGTTGGTGTTGTAACAAAGATGCGAAGGGGTGATTGGGTAAAACATACCATCGGTGGTGCCGCTGGCGATGAATTGTTTGCGGGCTTTTTTAAATGCGCCATTGCTGGTGTGGGCGGCATCGATCAATTCTATGCCGGTAGAATAGACAAAATTTCGATAACCTTCAAGGTAAAGCTTGTTGCTGTTTTGCGACTTGCAGCCGCCGATGGCCGAACGAATATCGAGCAGTATCTTTTTGAGGCGGCGTTCTTTTTCTCTCTGTTGAACTATTTTGAAAACCGGAAAGGAAAGGGCTGCCATGATTGCCATGATGGTGGAAACAATCAGAATTTCGACCAGTGTGACCCCGCGTTTTCGGGGTTTATATTGCATTATTCCACCCATTCCTGCTGTCTCCGGCATTTTCAGTCTTCGTTCATCATTGGCAGAAATACATCTGCTGATTTAAGTATATCAACTGCACGCTGTAACTGGGAATCGTAGGGATTGATCACGAATTCCTGCAGTTTTCCACGGGTGAAGCTGTCTGGTGGTTCAACGAACCCGCTCAGCTTGTAGGTTTCAGAGGCATTGTTCTCTTTGTGAATTATGATGGTGCCAGAGCTGATTTCAACGGTGTCGCTGCTGTTGCTGAGTTTCATCAGATATTCCTGATCTTTTTCAACCGCTTTCCTGAGTTCTTCCTGTTCTTCTTTTTCGAACTTGGGAAGCTCTACTTCAATATCAGGCATGATGCCTGATTTATGAATGTTAACTCCCGATGGAGTATAATAAAGTGCCGTTGTAAGAGCCATTGCGGAACCGTCGTTCAATGAAATTACAGTCTGAACCGAACCCTTGCCGAACGATTTTTTACCCAGCAGAAGGCCGCGTTTGTTGTCTTTGATGGCGCCGGCAACGATTTCCGAGGCTGAGGCAGAGCCTTCATTGATCAGTACAATCAACGGCAGCAGCGGATGGTATTTGAAGAACGAGCTGTAGGTGTTTTCTTCGCCATCACGGCCTTTGATCGAAACGATATCGCCCTTGGGAATGAATTTTCTACCAACTTCAACTGCTGAAGTAAGCAATCCGCCGGGATTATTGCGCAGGTCAAGAATAATTGATTTTGCACCATTTTTTTCCAGGTCGATCAGGGCTTTTTCGAGATCTTCAGAAGAGGTCTGAATGAACTGTGTCAGTCTAATATAGCCGATATTCGGTGAAACGACCCAGTATTTAACACTGGGGAGCTTGATGATTTCACGCTCTAATTCAAAATCCCGGCTCTCTTTTTCCCCTTCACGCATTACGGTAATGCTGACTTTTGAGCCGACCGGGCCGCGCAGTAATTTGACTGCATCGTGAAGAGCAATGTCGATAACGTCTTTGCCGTCGATTTTGATGATCATGTCGCCGGCGAGAACTCCTGCTCTGGCTGCGGGTGTGTCGTCGATCGGTGAAACAACGGTAAGCATGCGGTCTTTTATGCTGATTACAATGCCCAGACCGCCGAATTCACCGTGGGTTTCGACCTGCATTTCCTGGTAAACCTTGGGTTCCATGAAGCGGGTGTAGGGGTCGTCAAGCTTCTTGAGCATGCCTTCGATGGCACCGTAAATAAGCTTTTGTTCATCGAGGTTTTCTTCGACATAATCGGATTTGATCAGTTCGAGCACTTTTCTGATCAGATCAAGAGATTTGAAATAGGTCAGATTGGTGGAAGTTGCTGAAGCTGATGAAGAGAATATTAACAGCAGGAGCCCGCTTAATACGGCCAGCGGTAATGCATAACGCCAAAACTTACTATTCATTGAAAGCTCCTTCTACTACCATTAATAAGATAAATTTTTTTTATTCTAACACACCAGTTTGTTGAGTTCTATATAAAAGCTCTATGATTTCTTCTGATAAGCTGTTGCCTGAATCAATTTGTTTCAAGCTGATCGATTCTGGGAAGATAGGTGTGGGGAGACTGTTTTCTGCCACCAAACCTGATTTCAAAATGCAGAACACCGTCTCCACCAGCGAAGAGGCGGCCGATTGTTTCGCCCTGTTCAACGATCTGGCCCAGGCCTACCCACATATCATCGATGTTTGCATAAACCGTTGAAAATCCGCGTTCATGGCCGAGAATAATGACATTGCCAAGTCCGCTTATCTGGCCTTTGTAAAGAACCTTTCCCCGGCCTGCTGCAAGAATTTCGGTATCGGCGCTGAATTTTATTGCAAGGGCTGGGTTTTTTTCAGAACCGCTGGGCATGGCTTTATGAATGGATGGAATTGCTGCGGGCCATGCAAAATTCATGACTTTGGCGCCATCTGGGGCTGAATCGGGTAGAGGTGCGGTTTTTACTGCTGGCTTTGCTGGTTTTGAGATCGCCAGCTCTTTTTCGAATGACTTTTCGCCGGCTTTTCTGTTTGATTCAATGCGAACCATTTCATTCTCAAGCTCGTCGCGGGTTCCTGAGAGCTTTTTCTCTTTCTGGACCAGCAGCTTTTTTTCGAGAACCAGGGTTTTGAGCATCGCCTGGATAGAGGCTTTTTCAGAATCAAGCCGGGCTTTTTTGCCGTCGAGTTCTTCATTCAGACTCTGCATTTGCCGGTGTTTCTGATTCAACTCTTCTGAAACCTGAATGAGCTGTCGGTTTTTTTCTTTAAGGGAAGCCAGCAGCTCTTTATCGTTTTCAAGCAGATATTTTACCATTTGAAAACGGTTTAAAAAAGTATTGAGGCTTTTGGCTGAAAAAATCGAGCCGAGCAAAGTTCCCTGTTTGATTTTGTGAAGTTGAACCAGACGGGCTCGAAACCTGGTCAGCAGCTGCAGCATCTGCTCCTGACCAACCTTAAGCTCAGTCTGCATTTGGTCGATCTGCTCTGCATGACGGATCTGTTTTTCGTTCAAGCTGACGATCTGTTGTTCAAGCTCAGAAATCTCTTTTTTTTTAACGTCGATTTTTTT
>JBMOKV010000116.1:0-3244 GCA_049325495.1 Candidatus Rifleibacteriota bacterium
GATTTCGAACTTTTCAAGGAGGGTTTATGAAAGAGAAGATTGGGATTTGGATCGACCACCGGAGGGCATGGATCATTATTCCGGCCGCAAAGAGAACTAAGGCTACGGTAATTCAGGTAGAATCGGGTATTGAAGAACACACTCATATGGCAAGCGGCTTGCGTTCAGACATCACTCCAGGATCAATGGACAGAATGGCTGAAGATAACCATCAAAGAAACATTCAGCAACATCTGCACAAATTCTACGACCAGGTTGTCGGAAAAATGATCGAAGCAAAAACCATTGTAATATTCGGACCTGGTCAGGCAAAGGTTGAGCTAAAAAACCGTCTGGCAGACCTCAGGCCAGGTTGGAACAACGCGGAAGTTAGGCCCGCCGAGAAAATGACACAAACGCAAATAGTCAACTGGGTAAAAAATTATCAGCCGGAAAAAGTAATGACCGCCTAGTGAGGCCGGTAAAATTAATGGTCTGCGCATTGGCTCATTAAATTGAATCGAGCCAATGCGCAGCTCTTTTAATCACATCTTCTCAAGGTAAGCAAGCTGTCAGCACGGTATGAAATTGATTTGCCATCTCGACTTGCAATAAGTCTGAGGGGGATTTTTGCTTTTCTTCCGTCGGCGGTGAAAGAGTGTTCGGTACCATCGTATGTTTCATCATTAACTCTGGTTACGGTAAAAAGTTGGTCGCCTGGTTTGAAAAAATCGAGCTGGCCAACCCTGGTTATAACAGCAGAAAAAACTTTCTCATCACTACTCGAAATCTGGATCATTGGGAAATTGTCGTTCCCGACCATCACCATCCACTGACCGCTGATACCAGGTGTTGTGGAATTGGATCTGCTTATGCTCAGTCTAAGCTTGTCGATTGTCGCGATATACTCTGGAATAATCTGGTTTCTCAAAACATTTTTCAAATCCTCTGAATCTTTTTGAAAATCTTTTAAAATCTGTGCCAGTTCCTGCTGACTGAACTTTTTTCCTGGGGTTGTTCGAATTTTATGCAGGTATTCGTTGGTCAGAGTTATCAATACCATTTTTCTTGAAAGATGAGGTATCGATGGGCCTGTTCCAAATGGCAGTTTCAGTAGCCAGGCTTCGTTATTGGCAACGAGTTGCTGCATTAATTCAAGGTCTTCCTGCATGTATTGAAGTCGGCTTTTGTTGATTGTCAATCTGAATTGTTCCTCATCTCTGGCTTGAGGTAAGATCAGGTCTCTTTGCTGGTCAAGTGTTCTAAGTTGCTGCGATAAATCAGCATATTGCTGGTTCAAACTCAAAGCTTCTCTGCTCATTTGTTTGACTTCATTTTCAATTTCTGAAAGAGAGTTATAAATCGAGCCCTCAATTACCTGGCCACCATGAAGCCGTTTGATGCTATCCCGTTCTCTTATTAAATCTGTAATCTGATCATCCAGTTGGCGATTGTCATAGATATTGAAATTACCAGATTTTTTTTGTTGTTCGAGCAGACTCAATTGGTTTTCGATTCGGGTCAGCTGAGAAAACCATTCGGTTGCGGTACTGGCAAAGCGTTCGCAACGATTGAGGCTTTCTCTTGTTTCGAGCCGCTTTTGGGCAATCTGATGAATCTGGTTTTCCAAGGCTTCCAGTCTCTGCGTAGCGTCATCTGGTTGGGCAATCAGCAGAGTTTTTTGCAGAAAAACAAAACTGCAAAAAATTGCAAAAAAGGCCAGAAAAAACCTTGTTTGTTTTTTCATTTGATCCTCCGTGAATTTTTGTTTACTGTCCAACTTTGATGTATCCAGAAGAAAGGACTGAAAACATTTTCCCGCGACAGAGAATCAGGCGGCCATTTTTGCTGTAATACAAAGATATCGTAGGTTTCTGGCCATCAACGATGTATTTCATTTCGCCATGCGGGCATTCGCAGATTGCGCTGAATTCAACTATATACGGGCTTACCTGCTTCTGGGACCTGATTTTGAAAATCATCTGCGCCCCTGGTTCTGTTCGACCAACATAAAGATCAGGCCCGTTACCGCGAGTGAAAGTCAGAAAACTGTCTCTGACCTTGGTGTCATTAAAAAAACTTCCTGGGCTACGGGTTCCGCAATCAGAGCCATGAGCAAGCATTTGCCAGCGTCCGAGAATCTGGGTTGGTGAAATTGGCGCCTGGTTAGTTTGCCCAGGATCAGAACCCGGTGAATTTGCATTTTGAGGTTGATTCCAATTGCGGTTTGCAGGCGGGGCGATCTGCCCAAGAAGATTAATGGAATTGCTGTCGTCTCGGAGATGAAGTTTTCCGAGTGATTCGGGGGTGACAAGATTTAAAACAAGAGGTTGTTGTACGAGGGCTGGGTTCGGCAGATTGTTCTGAATCGCCCAGTTGTTCTGTTGTCCGGATGCATTGCTGTCAAAGGCATCCTGTAGAAACTTTGCCGGTAAAGGCTGGTGGTCAAAGGGATTTTGGAAATTATGGGCCTGGGCAAGACCGTTGAGAAATTCGTGGGCTTCTTCGCGTAATGCTTCATAGTGCATTTTGTATGAGGGATCACGGTCTATAATCAGTTTTTGCCCATGCATTGCCAGCCCCATCAAAATGGCTGCATTGAGCGGGATGTTGTTGAGCAGATATTGCATGTTGGTGTTGTGGGCTGTGGCATAGGTTTGCTCTGCCTGCTGAATGATGGCTCCCAGAGCCTTTGAGTAATTTAATGGGGTCTGACAGTAAACTTCATTACTGAGTGCAAAAAGCCATGCTGACAAAAGAAAAAAAACAAACAGGTGTTTTTTGCGAACAGAATAAATCATGGCAATCCTCCCGTAAGATCGCATTTCTTCTCTGGTGTGTTAAGCGAATGAGGTTCAGACGATTAATGAAACTATTTCTGATCAGCTCTCAAAAGTTTTTTAGATAGCATGTTATAAAACTAACTCCTGGAAATTTTTAGTCAAGCTGCTCAAAATCTATTGCCAAATGTTGTTCAAACAGCAGTTTGCGATATCGATGAATCTGAAGTATTACTCCTTATCCGATCCCCAAGGCCGTTTAAGCAAGAACGGCCTCGGAGATGCAGAAAATCGAAAAGCGTTTCAATTGAGAAAAAATTCTGGCAGGAAAACCTTGACGCAAGAAGTTATTTTCGTGTATTTTAAATCATGTAAGTAATTTCTAGAAATTATCGACGCCGGAGGTTGATTTGCTGGAAAAAAGTGAAAGCAAAAGTATTCTCAGATGGATAGTTCTCGCAGCCTGTGTCATGCTGCAGGTTGTG
>JBMOKV010000117.1:0-3221 GCA_049325495.1 Candidatus Rifleibacteriota bacterium
ACCAGGATACCAACGGTCTGCAGGCGCGAATAACCCTTCTTCTCGGCGGTATGAGACGCAATATCATGGTGGTTGGCGACGATGCACAGAGCATCTATTCGTTCAGAGGGGCACTGGTAAGTAACATTATTGAGTTTCCCCGGCATTTTCCCGATTGCACGATCATAAAACTTGAAAGAAATTATCGCAGTTCCTCAAGCATTCTGGGGGCGGCCAATTCATTGATGAAACATTCAAGGGAAGGTTTTGCCAAAACCCTGTTCACTTTGCGGGATGAAGGCGAAAAAACGGCCCTGGTGACCTGTGAAGACGATGAAGAGCAGGCCATGTTCGTGGCCGCCAGAATTCTCGAGCTTCGTGAACAGGGAATTTCGCTCAACCAGATGGCAGTCCTGTTTCGCTCGAGTTTTCACGCTTATCAGCTCGAGCTTGAATTGAAAAGGCGCAACATTCCGTATGTCAAATGGGGCGGTTTCAAGTTTCTTGAATCGGGGCACCTTAAAGATGTCATTGCCCACATGAGAGTCGTTCAAAACCCCCAGGATCAGGTTTCATGGCTGCGCATTCTTCTTTTAATCGAGGGAATCGGAACTCAGAGCGCAACCGAGATTTTCAATACCATTAAAAATCAGCTCGATCCCTTCGATTTTTCAGCCTGCAAAATAAGGCCAAAAGCCAAAGAAGGGCTGATTAATCTGGGAAATTTTCTAAAGCGGGCACTCGAACTCGCAAACGAAAAGCCCTCCAGAATTCTTGATCTGGCAGCCGAATACTATTTCCCCATCATGAAAAGGCATTTCGATGATTATCCGCGGCGCATGAAAGATATCGATGCGCTCGCGGTAATCTGCAGCCGATTTACCGGCCTCGGGGAATTTCTTGCAGAAATGGCTCTTGAACCGCCGCGCGATGCTTCCGACAGCAATCTGTCGGGCAAGGACAATGATGATGAACAGTTGATTCTTTCTACCATTCACTCGGCAAAGGGGCTTGAATGGCATTCGGTTTTCATAATCCAGGCTCTCGAAGGGCGTTTTCCCTCTTTCACTGCAATTAAGGCCGGCGAGAATCTTGAGGAAGAGCGGCGATTGATGTATGTCGCCATGACCAGAGCCGAAGAAAATCTTGCGATCGTTCATCCCAAAACGGTCTGGGACCCCGCGACCGGAGGATTGCTTTTTCAGCCATCAAGATTTATCGGGGAAATCGGGGAAGAAAACCTGGAAAAATGGGAAATCTCAAGATGACTTACCTGACCCGAAAGCTTGACAGCATCTGTATTTCTCTGTTAAGGTGCCAGTGCATCCATAAATGTGAACTCGAGACAGGAGCATAACCTTGATACGCAATCTGGCTATCGTTGCAGTCATTTTGATCGGCATGCTGGCCGGTCTTATCATACATGATCATTTGAGCATCCCGACCCGCAATCTGATAATTTTTTATACTTCCAACCTTCGCGGGCAGATCAAACCTTTCCCGGGAACCGTTCTGGACCGCCAGTACGAAAAGGCCGGGGGCCTTGCTTTTATCAAGGGGTTCATCGAGAATTCCGCTGAAATTTTCAACTATAATGCGGATAATGTTCTGCTTCTGGATACGGGTGACGCCCTTTTTGGCACTGCCGAAGCCTCGCTGACCATGGGCGAAGTCCCTTTGACCATGATGGGTAAGGCCGGTTACGATGCGATGGCCATCGGAAATATGGAATTCGAATTTGGTTTCGACCGTCTGAAGCATTTTATCGCTTCCGGCGATGTGCCCATGATTGCCTGCAATTATCGCGACCTTACCGCCCCGGTCGGCCAGACAATTAAACCCGGCCTGATCGTTGAAAAGGGCGGCATCAAAATCGGCATCGTCGGTCTTGGCCATGCCAACCTTGCCCGCAATACCCGACCAGACAACATTATCAATATCGAAATCTCCGACTGGAAAACCTCGGTTCAGGAAACCGCAACCCTGCTGAAATCTCAGGGTGCCGAACTGATCGTTCTGCTTTCGCATCAGCCCGAGCTTGGCGCCATCGAAAACCTCGATCTGGTTTTCCCCGATGTGGATATCATTATCGGCGATATGATCGGCCCCGTTTCAACAATTACCGCAAGACCCATGGTTTGCCAGACTGCTCCGAACCGGGGCGGCGGCATCGGCATGGTTAAAGTTTCCTTCGTCGGCGGAAAATGGGATCTTTCGCGGGCATTTCAGCGATTGTTCGCAATCGACGCCTCCAATATCAATCCCGATGCTGAAATGGCTTCAGAGATCAGTCGGGTTGAGGCCAAAGTCGATACTCTCCTTGATGAAGTTTTAACCAACAGCACCGGCAATTTTACCCGCTCGTTCAACGAAGAATCGGCAATCGGTAATCTCATCGCCGGGTTCATGAAAAGTGAATCGGCCGCCGATCTGGCATTGCAGAACTCGGGCGGAATCAAAAGCACGATTACTGAAGGCCCCGTCACATTAAGAACCATGTATGACATGCTTCCTTTTGAAAACAATCTGGTAACCGTTGACCTGGAAGGATGGGAACTTGAGAATATCATCGAAGAAAGCCTTTCTGGAAAAACCGGCTTTTTACAGGCTGCCGGAATCACTTGTACCTATTCAAGCTCTAATCCGCCCGGTTTCAGAATTATTCAAATCGATGTCAACGATGAACCCCTTGAATTCAGCCGAACCTACACGGTCTGCGTCAACGATTTCATGGCATCGAACGATCTTGACTGGCCCGAATTGACCCACGGCAAAAAACACCGGGTAATGGGCCTTATGCGAGAAAACCTGGTATCCTGGCTTCGCAAGAACCCCGCAATTACTCCGGCTGCCACCAAATATTTCAATGATTTTGAAGAGCTCGATGAGACCTTGCGCACTCAGGCTCTGACCTTCGATCTTGCAAGTCTCAGCCGCGAAATCACCCACGACAACACCATTAATTCGGAATATGCCCGCCTGGTTGCAGAAACCATCAGGCTTGAAACTTCTGCCGATTTCTCTGTAATTCCGCTTTCTCTGCTGGTTAACACCAGAGAACCGATCAAAGTGATCACTCCTACCAGGGTTATCTCAGATTTTACTTCCAGCGCCGGGGTAAAAGTTCTCGAAATCAATGGCGAGCAGTTCTATAAGCTTGCCCGCTCCGCACTTGCAACTTCCACTGGTTCTCTCGTTTTTTCAGGGCTGTCGGTGGAAAGACTCGAAAATGACCAGATCAA
>JBMOKV010000118.1:0-3215 GCA_049325495.1 Candidatus Rifleibacteriota bacterium
TTGTTTCAGAAATTGCCAGGTGTGAGAAGTGCGAACTTTGTAAAACCCGTAGGTTTACCGTTCCTGGAGTCGGAAATCCAAATGCCCGCCTGGTATTCATTGGCGAAGCACCCGGTGCTGACGAAGATGCCTGTGGCACACCCTTTGTCGGCCGTGCCGGGCAGCATCTCGACAAAATTTTGAAAGCAGCCGGGTTTGAACGCGAAGAAGTTTTTATCTGTAACATTCTTAAGTGCCGACCGCCGGAGAACCGGAACCCGACCCTTGAAGAAATGCATCATTGCACGCCTTTTCTCAGGCGACAGTTGAACCTGATTAAGCCTTCATTAATTGCCTGTCTCGGCAATGTTGCCATCAGGTTCGTTATTGGTGCCGATACTCCCGGAGTAACAAAAATTCATGGTGAGTGGTTCAGTTCAATTTTCGGCCTGCCCGCCATGGCAATGTATCACCCGTCATATCTGATAAGAAACGAATCTAGAGAACGTGGCAGCCCTAACTGGCAGATGTGGCAGGACATTCAAAAGCTTAAAAAACGTTACGATGAATCAACGGGCTAATTTTATGAATTGAAGCAGGTTGCACTATTGATCTTTACCTGCAATCATGCTAAGATCGCGGTTATGAAGAACCTTCTGGCCATTTTTTTATTTCTCTGCCTGTGCGTTTTCATAGGCTGTCTTGGTGTTGGCGGGGGCGGCGGTGGCAATCCGACCGGCCTTATCAGCCTCAACACCCCGGCAATTCTGGTTGGAAGAGTTTATTTTGCGGACCGGCAGCTTTATGGCAATATTCCCGTTTCTGCGGTAAATTCTGCCGGGCAGACTGCCGAGACAGTGCTTACCGACTCTGCAGGCTACTTCGGTTTCACCCAGCTCTCTCAGGGTTTGTATGACCTGGTTGCGGTGACCGGAGACAGTGAAGTCATCTTCAGTCGTGGGGTTCAGGTTACCGGAAATACGCAAAAGCAGGTTAATGAAACATCCCTGCTGGGAATTGTGGATGTAAGAATCTATAACATCGCCTCAACTTCTTTTGAAATTGAATTCAGATCGAATCGAGCCAGTCGAGCGTCGGTTGAATATGGCCCAGTTGGCGGTTTTCAGCAGGTAAAAACCATCGGGCAGGCTGGTGCAATATACCATCAGACAAAGATCGACAGTCTCAAGCCTTTGACCGATTATGAAGTTACTCTGTATCTGACCGGTGATGACGGTCAGGACTTCGTTTACCGTGGACTGTTCATGGCCACCACCCCTGAACCGGGCCCGCAAAATCTCTCAGTTACTATTAACGAAGGTGACTACGAAACCAAATACCAGAACGTGACATTGAATCTGGAAGCAGACAATGCGACCCAGATGCGAATCAGCGAAACTTATGACATGGCAGAAGCAACCTGGGTAAGCTTTTCCCAGACTTACAGCTATTCATTTAAAACAACCACGGCAGGAACTCGAAGGATTTATGTGCAATTTCGCGATGTTTCAGGAAATGTGACGGCCGTTCAATCGGACAGCATTCTCATGAATCTTACCGGTTACCTTGGAATCTGGATCAACGACGGCAGTGCGATTACCAATAATTCTGAAGCAGTATTGAAAACAATGTTCCCGGGCGCAACCCAGATGCAGCTGTCAAATTCAGCTGATTTTCTCAATTCATTCTGGGAAACTTATACCGAAAGCCGGCGCTGGAAATTCAGCAGCGGTGACGGACTGAAAACGGTTTACTGTAGATTTAGAGGCGGGAAGGCTGATGAAAAAGAAACTTTCAATGCTTCGATTCTGCTCGACACCACTCCACCCGAAGTAACGATGAAAATAAACGAGGGAAAAACCGTTACCGCTACGACCTCCGTATCACTGAGTTTCAGTTTTTCGACGCCGCCTGTACAGATGAAGATCACCAATACGACAGCCCCAACTACAACAATGGCCTGGCAGAATTTCAAAAGTTCACTTGCCTGGGTTCTGCCTGAAAATGATGGTGAAAAGACAGTTTATGGCCTTTTCAAGGATGGGGCCGGCAATGAATATGGTCCGGTTAGCTCACTGATAACCCTCGACACCGTCGCGCCAACCGGCAACACTATAGCTATCAGAAAAGGCGAGACCGCAGAATCTGAAGTGGCCTCATTCGCACTACTGGCAAGTTTACCGGTTTATCTGCATTTTACTGCGGCAGACACCACCACATTCAAGGCTCACTATGCCATTACAACGGCAACAACTACCGAACCTGTTTCTTTTACCGATGTTGCAAGTCCTTTTGTCGCTGTTCCCCTTTATTCAGACAAATTGCCGGTCGGCAAGCATAAAATCTGGGTAAGATTCAGCGATCTGGCGGGAAATCTAGGCTTCTTTCAAACTGCCAACATTGAAATCGACGGACCACAGATAATCATTTCTCCCGGAAGCGTTACCCTGACCTCTGGGCGTGAGCAGCAATTCAATGCAACGATTAAAAACATCGAAATGGCAGATGTCGGCAGCATCAGATGGCGGGTAATTACCGGCTCAGGCACCATTGACAATGATGGGCTTTTTACTGCACCGGCACCGGTTTATGTTCCCTCTCAGACCGTTTTAAGGGCCGATTCGACGCTTATTTCAACATTATTCTCCTACGCCACCGTTAATCTTGCAACTTCGGTTGAAATGCTCTATCAGCAGCGCGACGGCAAATTCACCTATGATGCAATAAATGACCAGGTTGCCCCTGGTCAAAGTTTCAACGTTGCGGTAAAAATTCTCAACAGCACCCGGGCCTTTGAAATTAGTCAACTTCCGGTTGCAGGTACCGTTTCGATCTCTGCCGGTGTTGCCGCTGATTTCGGCACCGTGGCAACATTGACTTACAACGCTCCCGCTGTGGCCCCGACGCAAAACCCGGTCACCATTGGGATCAGATCGATTTCTGCCCCGACAACGGTAGCAGGAACAATGACCCTGACAATCTCTACCGGCCCCAACCTTGTATTAAGCCCGACAAGCGGGGATGCGCAAAGAAACAATCCGCTGAAAATTTCAGCAACCGTAACCGGCACCAGCGTAAATACGATGAACTGGTCAATAAGCCCGGCAAATATGGGCAGTTTTGACGCCAATAATCCTTCGGTGACCACGACTACAACCGTCTCACCTCATTCGGTTACCTTCTACGCTTCATCTCCGGCACGAATTCAGCAGGCTTCAGTTACTGCCACCATCGAT
>JBMOKV010000119.1:0-3211 GCA_049325495.1 Candidatus Rifleibacteriota bacterium
ACGATAACCAATGTATGAAGCAGCTCAAGGTTCAGACAGTATTTGCGGCCTGCGAAAAATTACTGGAAATGGATGGTAAATAAAATGACCAGAAAAGTTGCCGTTTTTATGGCTCCCGGCTTCGAAGAAATGGAACTGACCATAACCGTCGATATTTTGCGGCGGGCTGAAATTGACGCTAAAACCGTTTCTCTTGCCGAAAACACCGACCCGGTCAGAGGATCGAGAGGTATTCACATGCTGCCCGATATGAGCTGCAGCAATTTTGATGTCAACGATTTCGAAATGATCGTTCTTCCCGGTGGTCTCGAAGGAACCCAGAATCTCGGCCAGAGCGAAATGGTGATTAAAGCCATTCAGCAGGCCCATAAGGCCGGAAAATACGTCGCCGCAATCTGTGCCGCCCCCGCAGTTCTGGTTAAGGCAGGCATTGCCGTCGGGCGCTGCCTGACTTCGCACCCCGCCGCCCGCGATCACATGCTGGGTGTTAAATACAGCGAAGAACGTGTCGTTCGCGACGAAAAAATAATAACTTCGCGGGCGGCAGGCACAACCTTCGAATTCGCCTTCGCCTTGATGCGCGAACTGCTTGGCGAACAGGCGGTTGAAAAAGTAAACCCGGGCGTCCTGGCAAAAATTTAAACGATCGTTTTAATGCGCCGGTGGTGTGTCGCTCGGTCTTTCGAATTTTTCGTTCATGACCAGATTGATGAATTTGGCATTCAGTGAATCGCCAAGATATTCGTTCAGAAATTTTCCTGATGCAACCAGGTTTTCATGGCCGGGAACCTTTACATCTTTGCCGCAAAGAGAACAGAACAGCAGTCCGGCCTTTTCCTGAACCACTACATGGCTTGTTTTAATGACGTTACGGCAGTTTGCGCATTCGATGGTGAAGTAAAAAACCAGCTGGTCAATTCTTTCGAGCATTGTTTTTCGGTTCCTTTATACTGACTTGTTAGGGAGATACTTATAATATCTTGTAAAGGCAATTGTCAATACGGCTCCATTAAGAAAATTGAAATTTTGTTGCTAACTATATTATAATGTAGCTAATTCGTCATAAATTATAAAATACGTTCATGGAGCAATCTCAAGTGAAAAGTTTTCGACGTGAATTGTGGTTTGAATTGGAAAATCGACGTGGCCTGGTGAATATTACCCCTCAGGTTCAGCAGGCACTCGGCGAAAGCGGAGTCAAGGAAGGGCTGGTTCTGGTTAATGCCATGCATATCACCTCCAGCGTTTTTATAAATGATGATGAAAGTGGCCTGCACAATGATTTTGAGGTGTGGCTCGAAAAGCTCGCCCCCGAAAAACCTTATTCACAATATCAGCATAACGGCTCGGAAAACAATGCTGATGCGCATCTCAAAAGAACTATTATGGGTCGCGAAGTGGTGGTCGCTGTCACGGAAGGTAAACTTGATTTCGGCCCCTGGGAGCAAATTTTTTACGGGGAATTCGACGGGAAAAGACGCAAGAGAGTTTTGATAAAGATAATTGGCGAATAAGCCGAAACAGCTGTCAAAGTTGCCGGTTGGGAGGAAAAATGTCTGCAAGAAGTTTTTTTCTTATTTTTGCTCTAATGCTTTTGCCAATTGCTTTTGGTTGCTCAGGCAGCGGGGGTAGTTCTTCTCCTGGCGGCGAAACCCTCGATTCTACCCCTGAAGCGGCTGTAAAGGAGCTTTTTAACAGCTGGAAAACCAGCAACTCTTTTCGCTATGACAGCCAGGGCAAAATTCTTGCCCAGGAATCATCCACTGGCACTGTGGGCTATATTACCTTTAAAGACCTCAAGGGTACCGAGTGGCTTTTTCTGGTAGATAAGGTCGAATACCTTTCTGACAGCCTTGCCACGGTTTATACCAGCTATTATTATTCCGGCTCCCCTCAGTTTGGTGGTTTGAAAGTTAACTTTCACATGGTTAAAGACCAGGGCCTCTGGTTTCTTGAATCGATGGAAGTAATAGAAGTTCCGGCGGTTGTCGTTACCGGCACCGGAATAAACGGTGTCATCACCGACAAAGTCACCAATTTGCCGGTTTCAGGTGCCAGGGTTGAGGCCTACAACAGTTCGAATCAGCTGGTGGGTTACAGTGTGACCGATTCAAGCGGTTATTACGAGGTTAAAGATCTGCTTCCCGGAACTTATTACCTGGTTGTGTCAAGAGCAGGATACGCGCCTTATACGATCAGCGGTGTTGTGGTTCGTTAGGATTTAAGGGGTAGAGGAGTAACAAGGTGAACAGAAAAATTTTGGGCTATGTGTTCTTCGTTCTGGTCGTTGGTTTGATCGCAGTTGGTTGTGGTGGCGGCGGTGGCGGAGGCGGAAGCGCGGTTAACCCGGTTGCCGTTCCCGTTAACACCGGGTCTGTTGCCAATTTAACCGGCGTTGTCAGCTTTGAGAACGTTCCTCTAGCCAATGCCAAAGTTTTTCTTTACCCTTCTGCCAGCGCTTACATGGGTGGCATTGCGCAGTTGAGTTCGGTCAAAGCCAATGTTGTTGCCCAGACCCTCAACAATGATGGCAGTTACTCGACCTTTACCGATGGTCAGGGCCGCTATAACTTCACTTCGATTCCAGTTGGCAATTACACTCTGATCGCAGCTAAAGACCAGAATCATCAGTTTGCAAAAACCAATGTCATTCTTGGCGCAGTTACCCAGCAGGATGCCCAGTTGACCCCGACCGGTTCGGTGACCGGTGTCGTTCAGATCGTCAATAATAATCTGACCGAAAACGTATCAGGGGCCATCGTTTATCTCGACGGCACCTCGTATGTGGCTGTCTCTGCCCTTGACGGCAAATTCACCATTGCCAACGTTCCAGCAAATCAGGCATTTACTCTTAAAGTCATCTCCTCCCGGGGTGTGCCTACCACTTCGCCTTCTGTTACCATTACTCCAGGCTCAACCAGAAATGCAGGAACCATACTTCTTTCTGCCCCCAATGTCGTAACTTCGACCGTATCTGGCCAGATTTCTATTGCCGGTGTAGCTTCTCCCGACAATCGTCTTGCCGGACACATGGTTCTGCTGACCACTGTAAATCAGCCCCCGTTGATTAATTTGACCGATAATACCGGCGCTTTTGCCTTTATTGTTAAAACTGCCGGCAGCTATCGAGTTACCCCTATTCCTGAACAATACGATTCAGTGCCTCTCAATCAGGATGTTAACGTTATCCTCGGCCAGAACGTAGCACTTT
>JBMOKV010000120.1:0-1199 GCA_049325495.1 Candidatus Rifleibacteriota bacterium
ACCAGCAGCGCCGTTCGCATTACCCATATTCCCAGTGGCATCGTCGTTGCCTGCCAGATTGAGCGCAGTCAGCATGCAAACCGTGAAGTCGCGCTGAAAATGCTCAAAGCAAAGTTGTATGAACAACAGCAGGAAGAACAGAAAAAGCATTTGAAAAGCATTCAGGGCGAACAGAAAAATATATCCTGGGGAAGCCAGATCAGATCCTATGTTTTCTGCCCCTACACTCTGGTAAAAGATCTTCGAACTGGACAACAGACTTCAGATGTTAGAAAAGTCATGGATGGAGACCTGGAACCTTTCGTAAAAGCGTATCTTAAATGGCATGCCAATGGCGAAAAGCCCATGAATGTTGGCGAAGACGATTGAGGTGAAAAATGGTCGGTAAAAAAGTAATGATCAGCCGCGCTGGCAGCGCGATGTTTCTGCTGCTCACTGTCGTCGGTGTTCTTTACATTTTTGGCATGATGCTGATCAATTACATGACCCAGGAGCGCGGCCAGACCCAGAAGCTTGGCGAAAACCTGCAGGCTTACTATCTGGCCGAAGCCGGCGTTGAAAAGGCCATGATCAAAGTTCGTGAACTTTTCAGCGAAAAGCTGCTCAGCGACGATGGGGTGGTTAATGATAAGCTGCTGTCGTTGCTTGATATCGACCGTACCGAAAATTTCAACCTGATCGTTAAAATCGACGACGAAGAGTTGATAAAGGGCGGCACCGCCGAAGTGAGGGTCGAAGTTAAAGACCTCAAGCTTACCCCATTTAAAACCTATATCGATGAATACGAAGAAGTTCCCCCTGAACTGAAAATTTATCGCAAAGAAAATCGCGATACCTATTCAGATAAAGCGCTGGGAGGTTACGAAGGCCTGCTGCGCTTCGAGGCTATTGGTCGTTATCGAAGCTCTGAAAAAAAACTTGAAGTGATTCGTGAGCTCAAAGTTACCGATCTGACCCCGCCCGCAGAAAATTATACCCTCTTCGTGCAGAGCCGAAATGATGAATACCTGCGCCACGGTGAGTTTCGCTGCCGCAACTGGAGCGTGGTGAGAGCCCTGAAAACTCTCATCGACGACCTGGCTGAAGTTACCAACCACGCCTTTCAGGAAACCATGGGCGCTGGGGCCGGCGACCTTTTCTGGGAACCAAATATGGCAAGCAGTGTAAGTTTTGAAGGCGAAATCAAACTTCGTACTTTT
>JBMOKV010000120.1:1209-3201 GCA_049325495.1 Candidatus Rifleibacteriota bacterium
GCGACCTCAAAATCAAAGATTTCGTCGATACTTCGATTCAGAAACTGCACCCGTATCTCTGGGGCAAAGTCCGCACCAATGGCCGGCTGCATGTTTATCTGCCATTTTTTGCCGCTGACGATATCATCAACTATTTTGAAGACAGCTCGATTTTTTCTCATCAGCGCCCCGAAATCGGTTATCTGTTCTGCAGTAACCAGCTTCATGACCCGTATTTGAGTAAATACACCTACTACGAAGGTGAAATTATCAAATACTATCAAAAATTGAAGCCTTACATGATTGGTATTACCGAAACGCCTTATCCAAGTTCTGATCCTTATACGATCAATACCAAATTCGATTTTGTTTCCCGGCATCCCGACAAGCTTGAACCGCTGCAGCTTGCGCGAATCGTTAAAGATGCCAAGAACTACTGTCATGAATTTCATGAAAAAGACCTGCGCATCGAGGGCACTTATTCCCGCCCCGCGTCAGTTATGGGGCTTGTTTACGTGCAGGGAAACGTTCACATCAGCGGCCGCATCAAAGGTCAGGGCATGATCGTCACTGAGGGTAACATTCACATTGGCGGTGATGTGGTTCATGACAGCGCTTCTTCATTTCTTTCTGTGGTTTCACTTAAAGGTTCGGTCATATTGCCCCGCGAAATGCGATCAGCAAAGATAGAAGCGGCCATTTATGCGAAAAACAGCATTGTTGGAGGTGAAAAGATAAATATTTTCGGCAATCTGGTCGTCGATACCCTGAACCGGCAGAAAGGCGAAGATGGCGAGTTGATCATGCCGAAAAAAGTGGTTATCGATTACGACGCTGCCCTCAAAAGTAATGTGGGCAGCAATGTGTGCTTCAATATTTCCGATCTGATCACGACTTATCGCGACCTTTAAAGCTCAGGGAAGCTCTTGTGCCTGCTGGGCGCTTCCATGATAAGTGCAGTAAATAAAAAGCCCGCTGCTGGCAGTGATGTCTCCAATGCTTTCATAGCAGCACTCCGGCTCTGCTTTCGGAAAAGGGTGCTTGAGATACTCTGGAATCAGTGGCGTATTGGGTTGGCTCAGCATACTGTTTTTTATTCGTCTGATTTTCGGACTGTGCTCAAAATTATACATCTGCACTGAGCCCGCAATAATCTTCTGGCAGTAGTAACATTCACGCAGAGGGTTGCGATAATGCTGGGGAAAAAAACAGATGACCAGATACTCTTTGAATGTTTTGACAAACGGTTGATCAAAACAGGGAGGATTTTCAATCAAATGTTTAATTTTTTCTCGATATTCTTTGTCGACAGTTGTTTCGGCAAAACAGTCTGAGAAGTTTTCCTGATCATAGGCTTCAACTCCAAAACCGGTGACTGGTGAAAAGATCAGCAGGCAAAGCAGCCAGATAAGAGGTCTCATTGCCGGTCGGGGTAAGCAGATACGAATTCAAAGGCCGGTAACGGAACATTCTGACCCATGTCGTTGATGACATTGTAGGTTTTCCAGTCAGTGGTGCCCGTAAAAGTTATCATTTTGCCCTCTTTGATGAACGGCGGGAAACCGCCTTTCTGCGCAGCTACAAGAAACAGCGGCTGATTGTTGAAGTGCTTGTTCAAACGAAAATCGTTGCGGTCACGTCTCATCGTTTCAAGTTCATCCTGACTGAGTTCTTTTATCATCAGCAGAAAGTCACGTCCATAGCGCTTTATGCGGCGGGCAATATAGCCGCGCCATTCAACGGTTACCGGTCCGGTGAAGCGGGTCTTGAAGTTTATATCCGCCAGTTGCGGGTAAAGCAGATTCACTGTGCCGTAGTTCTGCCTGGTATCTTTGAAGCCCTGACGAGCGGGCTGGGTTCGCTGCTGGATTTCCCTGATCTTGAACCTGGCAACTTCAACTTTTCGCAACGCATCGCGCTGGTAGCTTTCCAGAAGGCCACTGGTTTCAAGAGCCTGAGAAAAAAAGCTGATGGCATCTTCATAATTTTCAATCGAAAAAGCGTGATTGTCTC
>JBMOKV010000121.1:0-3195 GCA_049325495.1 Candidatus Rifleibacteriota bacterium
GCTCGATCGAGCATTATCAGCAGGAATCGGGACGCGCTGGCCGTGATGGTGAACCGGCCGAATGTGTTTTGTTGTTTTCGGCCGCCGACCTGCAGATGCACCGAATTCTGGCATTGCGCGATGAAAATGTAAGCGATATTCGTCGCAGGGCCATTGAAAGACAATTGAGTGAGATTGGCCGTTTTGCCATTTCACCGGTTTGCCGGCATAAACTGCTGGCAGAGCACTTCGGCCACCCATACCCTGAAAACCAGCAGTATGATGCCATCGGGCCCGGTTGCCGGGCCTGCGACATCTGTCTTGATGAAACCCGCGCATTGCCTGATGATGAGGCACATCTGACCGCCCAGAAAATTATCAGCGCCGCCTTCCGAACCGAGGGAAGATTCGGTGCAGCCTATGTCGCCCATGTTCTGATCGGTCATGAAAGCCCGAGAATAATTGATAACGGTCACAACCACCTGAAAGTTTTCGGAATCCTTAAAGATTCTTCGGAAAAAGCCGTGCGTGGCTGGATCGACCAGCTGATCGTGCAAGGTTCTCTGGCTGTGACTGAAGGCGAATACCCAATGCTCAGGCACACTGCCGAGGGACTTAAAGTCTGCCGGGGTGAAGCCCGGGTCAGACTCGGGCACCCAGTTGCGAAACCGATTGCCGCAAAGACCCGCAGAAAAAAAGCACCCGCAGAAAACCTGGAAAACCCCACCCTTTTCGAAAACCTGCGAAAACTTCGGCTGTTGTTGGCAAGACGCCTGGGCTTGCCACCCTATATGATCTTTGCCGATTCGGTTCTGATGTCGCTTGCGACCATAAAACCCGAGAAACTCGATGAGCTTTGTGAGATAAAAGGAATCGGTGAAAACAAGCGCGACCGCTACGGCGAAGCTTTTCTAAGCGTTATTGCGGGCTCACCTCCGGAAGAAGCAGCTGAAAGATTCAAAGAATAAACCCGGGGGTTACAGTGCAGAAAAAAGCTAATTGCCCCGGAATTGCTTGATATCGTTTCAAATTTTTGTGAATTTTTGCAGGCTGGGTTATAATTTAAAAAAATTTCAAGGAGTATGGAATGGCTGACAAGCCCGACCTTTTTTCGCGACTGTTTCGCTCAACCAAAGATAATCTGAAGAAGCAGCAGCACAACAAAGAAGAAAAGAAGCCAGAAGCGGCCAGACCACCCGTCGCCCCAGGCAAGGTTAAAGCGCCGGAAAAAGGTCCGGCAAAAATCAAGGTTCCCTTAAGCGGCAGTAAAATAGACCTTTACCAAACCTGCCCCAAAAAGTTCCATTTTACCCAGGTCAGCAAAATCCGCAAAGGAACCGCCCCCGGCGCAAATTTGAGCTATGACCAGTCTTTGCATGCAGCTTTACGTGATTTTTACCGGGGTAACAAAGCCGGCGAACCTTTCAAAATAGAACAGCTTGCCCAGAGCCTGATAAAAAACTGGGATAAAAAAGGCTACCAGGACCCTGAAGAAGAACTGCACTACAAGAACCTGGCCACCGCTGCGATGAAAAACTATTTTGACAAATTCTGCCGGGTGCCATCCCGCCATGTTGAAGTTGATTATTTTTTTAAAGTCGACATGTTCGGTGGAGAATACTCAGGAAAAATCGACCGGGTTGACCGGTTACCAGATGGTTCTCTGGAGCTTATCGATTATAAGTCGGGCAAATTGCCGATCGGCGGGGTAACAGAGCTGGAACAAAATCTGACGGTTCAGCTGCTTTTTCACGCCGCCGAATGCATCTGGCCTGGGAAAGTTAAAAAGATTTCATTCATATATTTGAAAGAAAATGAAACTTTATCAGTACTGCGAAATCCGTCCGAATTGGCATTGGCACAGAAACGTTACCTCGATCTCTGTGAAAAAATCTACCAGGGGCTTTTCAACCCAGTCAGATCCTCAGCCTGCAATTACTGTGATTACCAGGATATGTGCCCGGTTGGGCAGATTCCCACGCTTAATTCTTCTAAACTCAAGGCTTTTCTCGATTGCCCACACAAATACGAGGCATATTATGTCAAGAAAATCGAGCGCAATTTCGACGAGGTTCCATCTATCGATCTGGCCATCGACAGGCCAATTCACGATGCCCTTGCAGCGCTTCATCGAGATTACCTGCCCTCGCCGAATCTGACCGCAGAATCATTCGTTTATTCGAAATTCTTTAAAGCTGTGGGCAATGACCTGCCCGAAGAAATGACCGATGAATTGAAAAATACGGGCCGCGAAATGCTGCAAAGCTACCTGACCAAACTTTTTCCCCAGTCAAAAACCTGGAAAACCAACGAATTCATCGAATTTGAAACAGACAAGTTCTGCTTTCAATCTACAATTGACCGCATTGACGCCGATAGTGCGGGCAACCTTACGCTGATCGATTACAAAACAGGTCGGCGCATCAATTCAGAGAACGAACTGCGTAATGACCCGGTTATCGCGGCAATCTGTGCGGCCGCCGATGCAGTTTTTCCCGGCCGGGTTAAAAAATTTGCCTTCCTTTTTCTGCGCCACGGCGAGAAAATTGAAATTGGCATCGATGAAATGATGATCAGAAAAGGCAATCAACTGCTTACCTCGGTTGGTGAGCAGATCAAGGCCAAAAACTTTGAACCGCTCGGTGGGCCGGTCTGTTCGACTTGTGCGGCTGCAGTTGGCTGCACCTCACGCAAAACGACGATCTCCATGTCAAAGCTTCAAACAATGCGTGATTGCCCGAAACGCTACCGGTTCCGCTACATTGACAAAGCGCCGGTTCCTGACAGCGAAAAACCGGCACTGGTATTGTATCAGACCCTGCAGAACGTTTTACAGACAACGGTTGCTGCCGGCAAAATGGAAGACGCAACCAGCCTGCTCGAAAAAGCGGCAGCCACGCTTCCGCCTTCCGACCAGCTCAGCGAAAGCGGCCGAAAAGAGGTCATGGAAAAGGCTTACAAGGCTTTCGTCAATTTTTGCCAGCTGAATAAAGGCGGGCTGCCGAAAATTCACACTCTTGGTGAGTCGGTTCGCCTGCCTTATGAAGATGTAATTCTCACTACTCGATTCGATCGAATCGACATTCTGCCCAACGGCAACCTGCATGTAGTTATTTACAAAACCGGCAAAAAGGCACTGACTCCCCATGAGGCCAGACTCGATCTGAGCGGGGTTTATAACTGGTTCATCGCTGACCGCCTGTACCCCGGGCGAGT
>JBMOKV010000122.1:0-3193 GCA_049325495.1 Candidatus Rifleibacteriota bacterium
GGGAATCTGTTGAACCGCATGGATAAGGTTAACCACTTCTGTCAGATGGGTTATTCGGTTCTCGTTTATGACTACCGGGGCTTTGGTCTGAGCAGCGGCACCCCAGATGTAGAAGGGGCAAAAAAAGATGCTGATGCCGCCCTGATTTTTTTAAAACAGACATTTAACTATGCTAATTCTGAAATCGTAATCTATGGTGAATCGCTTGGAACAGGATTAGCAGCGGAACTGGTAAGAAAAGCAGATCATCCTTTCGCCGGCCTGGTTCTTGAATCGGGTTTTGCCTCTTTAAAGACCCAGGCGAATCGCCGTTTTCCCGGCATCGGCACCTTGATTCTGAAGGCAGACCTCCCCACCCTTACCACAATTTCAGCATACAAAGGCCCTTTGCTTATAATCCACTCCCGCAAAGATGAGGTAATTCCATTTTCTGACAGCGAAACTCTTTACAATGCCAGCCCTTCAGCGCAGAAATTTTTTCTGGCCCTTGAATCTGGGGGGCACAATGACCCGGTATGGAACGACCCGAAATACGAAGAAGCCTGGAACTTTCTAAAAAGCTGCTGGAAGCAGGAAATAGAAGGACAATAAAATTGTTTGCTTTGCCCGTCGCAGAGGTTATAATTTTTTAATATCTAGAGCTGGAGGATAACGATGATCATTCCATGGGTTTATTTTCTAAAAGATGAAGAGCAACTGCTGCTTGAAGGCTTCACAAAAAAATGGACGGTGAATGGCCCGGGCTCGGTTTTTGTAAAACCCATGGTAAGTGCAACCAAGCGGCGTGGTGTTTCACTGATGCCCACCGAATTCATGAAAATCCGCAACCTTATAACCGGCGAAATCAGGGTTCAGCAGGGGCCGTGCTTCTTTTTTCTTGAAGCTTACGATGAATTGATCAAGCGTTATGAAGTATTCGTTCTTCAGCATAATGAATACATGAAAATCATCAATAAAACTACCGGTAAAATCAGGGTGGTAACCGGGCCAAACCATGTTGTTCTTGAAGCCAACGAAGAAATTCTTACTGCCCCCACCAAGGGCATAAACATCGATGAACATACGGCCGTTCTGGTGCGCAATACCTCTGACGGCTCATTGAGGCTGGTCACCAAAAATCAGGTTTTCTTTCCTGCTGCCGATGAAGAAATCGAAGAAGTCAGAAACCGAATTCTGCTTGAGAACCACGAATCGGTAATTCTCAAGGACAAAGACGGTAAATATAGAATTATCAACGGCAGCGAAGTTGACCAGTCATTTTTTCTACAGCCTTATGAGGAACTTCTTCAGATGCGCTGGTCATCAGGCATTCACAAAGAAGCCAGAAACCTGAAAATTACCCACATCGACTCGCGACCAAAATTTATGTGGTATGAATTCGGGGTAAGAACCAAAGACAACGTCGAACTCATTCTCGGCGTTACCTTTTTCTGGCAGATCGTCGATATCGCCAAAATGATCAAAACCACCGATGATGCCCCTGGTGACATCTGCTCACATGCACGCAGCATGATTATTCAATCGGTTTCCAAATCTTCGCTTGAAAAATTTCTCGACAGTTTCAACGACATCGTTCGAGAAGCCATTATTAATGATAAAGACCCCTTTTATTCTCAACGGGGCGTCGATATTCATTCCGTAGAAGTGCGCTCGGTTACCTGTAAAGAAGAAAGTACCCAGCAGATTCTGCAGGAAATTATTCAGGAAACGACCAACCGCCTCAATCGACTGCTCAAACAGCAGAGCGAAAATGAAGTCAGACTCAATGAAGTTAAGGGCAACATCGACATCGAGCAGCAGAAAGGTGAACTGCTGGCAATTCAGCGGGTCAATGCGCTGAAAGAAGCTGAAATAGTGGGTGAATGCGAAGCAGTTAAGGTCGGCAAATTTTTCGAAAAACTTGCCGATTCAATGTCAGAGAGCGACAAACTGGCGATTTTCAACACCCTGAAGAAGGTTGATTATATAGAAAAACTGGGAAAAAGCAATGCGAACATGTTTTTTACTCCCAGCGATGTCGATCTGCGTATCGAAGCCGGTAAAGGAAGGTAAACAAGAAAGCGGTCATTTTGCCCTGGCAGGCATAATGACCGCCTTTTCTTAAAAAACGCAGGCCTGGTTACCAGACGTTTATGAAATTTCAGATAAATTTTAAATAATTATTTAAATCAGAGACGGCCCAGCAATTCCTGTAGCTTCTGGCGGCGCTTGCTTTCATCTTTGGTGTTACGCATGAATTCAGCCAGTTTAAGCATAAGCTCGGCATAAAGATTGTGAGAGTCGGGTCCCTGTGGGGGAACCTGTGCAACACCGGACATTGCATAAACCGGTTTGATTTCCTGCTGAGGGGCAGCTTTTACTGCGGCAAGAAGATCGAAAGTTTCGCCCATTTTCGGGGCGACCGCCCTGAAACCAAACTTCTGCTGAATCAGAGAGGCAAAGCCTTCGGCTGAATCGGGTTCGCCATGGATTACAAAAACGTTACCGCGAACAGTTTCGATAGATCCCATCCATTCCAGCAGACCACTCTGATCAGCATGGCCTGAATAACCGGTTATCTGCTCGATCTGGGCTTCAACCGAAACTTCTTCGCCATGAATTCTGACGGTTTTCATTCCTTCAATAATCAAGCGACCCAGCGTTCCCTCAGCCTGGTAACCGACAAAAACCACAGTATTTTCCGGTTTCCAGAGGTTATGCTTCAGATGATGCTTAATTCTGCCGGCGTCGCACATACCGCTGGCCGACATTATAACGATGCCCTTTTCCTCGTTTAATGCTTTCGACTCTTCAACGCTTTCGGTGAAGCGAAAATCCGGGTGGTCAAAAAGATTCCCCATTTTTTTCAGAATATCGCGGGCATCTTCGTCATAGCATTCGGGATATTTGTTGAAAACCTTTGTAATATTAGTCGCCAGCGGAGAATCGATAACGACCTTGATTTCTCTCGCCTGGCCCCGTTGTTTTAAAATAAGAATGTCGTGCAGGAGATCCTGGGTTCGTTCAAGCGCAAAGGCCGGAATAATAATGTTTCCACCACGTTCAACCGCCCGGGCAAAAACCTCGGCCAGCTTATTGAGCCTTTCTTCTTTGGTAACTTCTTCTCTGACCCTGGTTCCATAAGTGGATTCAACCAGAAGAAAATCGGTCTGTTTGAATTGGTCAGGATCATTAACTATCGGGTGATCTTTTT
>JBMOKV010000123.1:0-3191 GCA_049325495.1 Candidatus Rifleibacteriota bacterium
TATTTTTTGGGGAAAAACTACCGATTAAGCAGGCTATGAAAAAGAAAATTTTAAGCCTGTTTGCAGTTATTACCGCAGCTACGCTTCTGTTTTTTACCCTGCCCAACACCTATGGTGGTGACCCGGGAACTACCGGCATAAACGTTAAGGACCGCGAACGCTATTATCATCGCCTGAAGGATATGCGGATGAAAGACCCGAAAAATCCTGAACTAAGCTATCAGATCGCCAATCTTTATTATAGTCTTGAAATGGAAGATGAAGCGATAAAAGAGTATCGGCGTACCCTGGAATTGAAGCCGGATCATGAATTCGCCCAATGGTTTCTCAGCAAAGTCCTTGAAAGCAAGGGTTATTATGAAGAAGCTTTCTGGCTGGTGCGCGAGTTGATTGAAAAGCACCGAAGAATACCAGCTTTGTACGATCGTGCCGGCGAACTTCTGGTAAAAATGGATAAAAGAGACGCGGCGAAAGAATACTTTGCGCGTTACGATGAGCTGAAATATGGCGAAAGGGTTGGGGGCGACCCGGTCAAAACTCTTTCACACCCAAAAGCCGGAGCCTGGAAAGAGTATTTTTACTGATAAGCTGATTTAACTTTTTCCAGCCATTGCTCACCGAAAAAAGTGGTCAGCAGTTCCCCGAAACTTAAAAGAATTGGCGGGGGATTGGGCTGGGAGCGGCAGAAATCTGGAATATGCAGGTTGATCATCCAGTTTTCTCCGGTTTTTTTCAGCATTAGCGGAAAAAGTGAGCACCATAATGGCTTGCAGTCCAGCAAAGGCTTTTTATTTTCGAGCGCGTAAGCGTGTAGAGAGCACAAAATCACATTTTCTGGCGAAATAAAGGCGAGAGGGCAGGGGGTGTTTTCAGCGATTTCCCTAATGTGAAGACTACCTTTATAAACTTCAATCACACCGGCATTCAGAAAATTTATCTGTGAAGGTTTGAGAAAGCTGGTAAGTTTTGGGAAGGTGGCTTTGATTGTTTGAGCTTCTTCATCGCTGATCGGCGCACCCAGATCACCAATCTGGCAACACTTTCCCAGGCATTGCGAAAGGTCACAGGCAAAGCGGGTGCTCCAGACTTCATCAGAAATTATTACATTGTCAATTATCTGCATTTTAAGGATTTTAGCAGATTTTATTTTTTCAAAAAAGTAAAAATTTTGGGGATACCAGTCGATACTGTGGGCGATGACAACGGTTGATCAAATATTGCTAATCGGTCTCATATTCCTCGTGGTGGTGGTCGCCATGAGGGTTATTGCCGGCCGTCGAAAAGCCGCCGACAGTCAGCCTTCTCAGGAAGTCAGGCAGCCAGAAGCCAGAACTGAAAAGAAAGTTGAAGCATCTGCTTCGACCAAAATTCAAGATAACCAGGTTGACGAGCAACAGAAAGAAATCCAAAGCCGGGAAAAAGAAATACCGGTGAAAGAAAATGTTTCACCAAAGAGTGAAGCGAAAGAAAAAATAGCAGCAACTGACCCTTTGGTGTTGATAAAAACCTTTTCCGCTCCGCCGGAAAAACGCATTCCAGCCATTTACCAGGCAGGTGACCAGGGTTTGATCGAAGCTGTTCCCGCTCTTATCGAAGCACTGTATGAGCCAGATTCGGCAATTTCTGCCGCAGCAGCTGTTGCGCTTGGTAAAATCGGCGATTCCAGAGCAATCGAACCTCTGCTTGAAATTTCGCGGCGCAATGATGTGCAGCTGATGAAAGAGTTGAATGAGAACAGAAGCTCTGAAGGCAATGAAAAATTGGCTGAAGAAGCTGAAGACGAACCTGATTCCGCCGCCGAAAGCCCGTATAATTTCAAAGAGCTGGTTGTTTTCAAGATTGATCAGTTGCCAAAAGAGTATTTCCAGTCTGATGGAACACCGATTCCCAGAAAAGATCTGGTTATCAGGGGTTTGAAAGATAACAATCAGCAGTTGCGCCAGATGGCAGCAAAAGCGGCTATTGGCCTGGAAAATGAAGACGTGGTCGATCCCTTGATCGAAGCCCTTGAAAATCCCTATGAAGTTGAATCGGTTCGCTTTATGGCTGCCGAGGCTCTTGGGGGCATGGGAAATGAAAAATCAACCGAATCTCTTTTGCGGGCTTTGAAAGATGAGAATGTTGCAGTTCGCTATTCAGCAGCCGCTGCACTGAGTGGGCGCAGGGATGAAGGCGTGGTGATGGCGTTGATTGGTGCAATTTCAGACCCCGACAAGTATGTTCGCTCTTCGGTTGCCTATGCTCTTGGTGCTTCCGGTCATCCAAGTGCCTTGAACGTTCTTTTCGACTGTGTTTCCGATGAAAGCGAGGTTGTAAGTTTCTCGGCTGCGAAGGCTATTGCTGCTTACAACAGTGAAGAAATAATCAGAGAAGTTAAAAAGAGACTTGAATTTGCCAATCGCAAGAGCCGAATTGCTCTTATGGAAGTTCTGGGACAGATAAAAAGTGACGAATCGGTAAGGATCCTGAGAGGGTTTCTAAAATCAGAGGATTCGGAAATCAGTTATAAGGCTTCGATGGCTCTGATGGGGCAGGAAAACCTGGACATTCTGGACGAGCTTATTGAAGCCTCCAAACGTCTGGATAATGAACTGGTGGGTCTTATCAGAAAAAATGAAATAGTTCATCCCAGGGACAAAAAGAGTGAAAAAGCAGAAGCGCCTGCAAGTTCTTTTCAGAGGCCGGAAGTTAAGGATGAGAGGTTTCTGCATGTATCTGAAAACCTTATGAAACTGCGTGAAGGATTACAGGATAAAAATCCAAATATACGTGGCAGTGCCGCCAATGCACTTGGCGACAGTCGCGAGGCCGTGGCGGTAGAAATTCTGCTGACAGCTATTGATGACGAAAACGAGTTTGTCAGGGCCTCAGTTATAAGCTCTTTGGGAAGAATAGGCGCAGAAATGTCTTTGAAGCCGCTTCTGGAAAAAGCAGGTGATTATTCAGAAGAAGTCAGATATGCTTTGGTAAAAGCTCTGGCAAGATTCTCCAATGAGAGCGCGGTTTTATGTCTGAAAAAAATGGCGAAATCCGATCAGTCATCACAGGTTCGTCGGGCTGCCAGAGCTGCTCTTGACCGAAGATAACCGTGCCTTTTGCTTGATATTTAAAATTGCATTTGAAAACTTCGCTGAATAAAAGCGCTTTTAACTTTCTCTGATTGCACATCATGCTTTTATGAAGCTTACTTG
>JBMOKV010000124.1:0-3191 GCA_049325495.1 Candidatus Rifleibacteriota bacterium
CATCGCGAAGATCCCGTTGATGAAGAAGAAAAGGCAAGAAACGACCGCATCGAAAATATTCAGCATAACCGCAATCCGTTTGTCGATCGTCCTGATTTCGTTGATCAGATCTCTGATTTTTAATTTAAACAATAAAAAAGCCTCGCCGTCAGTCAGCGGCGAGGCTTTTTTTATTGCGGTTTTTCAGCTGAGAACTTCCAGCAAATCCTGTGGATCAAGGCGATACTCACTGCCGGTACCACCCAGAAAACCATGAGCAGATGCAAGCCTGAGTGTAAGCTGGTTCCATTTCAGCTTTTTACCGGTTTTGCTGTCGGTCAGCTCAACGTCACCTTTTTCAAAAAGCCCGTCATCCCAGGGGCTGGGGATCTTGCCACGATCATCTCTGACCTTGATCAGATAACGGTTATCAACCTTCACTTCCTGTTCCATCAGATCGCGACCACGTTCGGTAAGATCGTGCAGTTTTTCGCAGACCTCGGCAATATCAAGCTCGAGATTAATCAGAACCTGCCGGTCGGCAGCAATGATATCGGCAAGCTTGCGATCATCGTTGCCAAGAAAACCCTTCAAAGTAAGAACTCCAGGGCGCATTTTCGCCTGAATTCGATCTAATTCCGGGGTTTGTTTCATGCTTAAAGATCCTTTCTCAGGAGAATTTATCGTAGAAAATCCGGTTAATGGGCATGCCCTTAGCAGTAAGAACCTTTTCACATGCGCCTATCATACCAGGACTGCCACACAGATAAGCCTCCATTTCGGCGAGGCTCTGATAATGTCCTGCCACTACGTCGGTAATCAGACCATTCTGAAAAGGATGCCCGGTTTTATCGTTTGAAAGGGCCGGAATAAACTTGAACCAGCTGTGTTTCTTTTCGATTTCTTTGAATTCTTCAACATAGTAAAGGTCGCGCTGTGATACGGCACCGAAGAAAAAAGTCGCTTTTCGGTTGCTGATACCCTTGTCGATCATGTCGAGAATTATGCTTCTGATTGGGGCCAGGCCAGAGCCACCGGCAATACAGACTATTTCCCGGTTACTGTCGCGCAAAAAGAATTCGCCGAAAGGCCCGATCAATCTTGCTTTCTGGCCTTCCTTAATGTGGTTGAAAACATAAGTGGTAACCATTCCGTTGGGAACCAGGCGGATAACCAGTTCAATCGCCCGGTTATCAGAAGGTGCCGAGCTGATTGAATAAGCCCTCGAAGTTGATTCTTTCACATCGTCATATGGCTGATTGAACAGATTTACGAACTGACCGGCCTTGAATTTAATTGTCTCGCCTTCTGGCAGACGAAATCTGATTCCCTTTATGTCGTGGGTCAGATCGGTGATTTTCTCGATAACCGTATCGAATTCCTTTATGCTGAGCAGTTCTTCAGGAACCTCGATCTTGATGTCATTCTTGACCTTAACCTGGCAGGCCAGCCTTACATTGGTCTTCTTCTCTTCATCATTCAGATAAGGAATTTCAGTCGGAAGAAGCGGGCCGGCCCCGTCAAGCACCTTGCATTTGCAAGTGCCGCAACTGCCGCGACCGCCACAGCCCGAAGGCAGAAAAAGTTTCTGGCTGGCAAGAGTGCTCAGCAGATTGGCTCCACCCTGAACCTTGAAAACTTTTTCGCTGGTGTTAACGTCGATGGCACATTCGCCGTAAGTTGCAAAGAAATATTCGGCTATCAGCAGCAGAATGGTCAGAATACCGCTCAATGCGCTTAAAACAAGAGTTGCTGTTATAATCTGATCCATATTCTTTTCCCGTCAGTTTATTTTTACAATACCGGAAAAGCCGATGAATGCCATCGCAATGATGCCGGTAATTATAAGGGCGATGCCGGGCCCTTCGAGTTCAAGAATTACTTTCGATTTTTTCTCCATTTTTGCTCTAATGCCGGCCAGGGCCGCAATTGCCAAAGCCCAACCGGTGCCTGAGCCCAACCCATAAGCAATCGACTGAAGAAGCGTATACTGCCTGATAACCAGAAACAGGGCCGCACCAAGAATTGCACAGTTAACTGTGATCAATGGCAGAAAAATCCCGAGAGTAAGATACAGCCCGGTGCTGATGCGCTCTATGACCATTTCAATAATTTGAACGAAAGCGGCAACCACTACGATAAAGGCGATGTATTGCAGGTATTCAAGCCCAAAAGGAACCAGCAGCTTGTAATATACCAGCCAATTCAGCGGGGCGGTAAAGGTTGAAACAAAAATGACCGCGCCGCCAAGGCCCAGAGAACTTTTCAGGTCTTTGGAAACAGCCAGAAATGAGCACATTCCCAGAAAGTTGGTCAGCAGAATATTGTTGGTGGTAATCGCAGCGAAGAAAATTACGAACGGATGAATGCTTTGAATATCCATTATTTTTTACCTCCGCTGTTCTTTATCGAGCGGGTAATCCAGATAAAGGTCGCCAGACAGAAGAAACCGCTCGGCGCAATCACCATCATGTTCCATCTTGTCCAGTCTGCTGGCAGAACCTGAATTCCAAAGAAACTTCCCAGCCCAAGAGGTTCGCGAATCATGGCGATCGGCAGAAGCACCAGCGAATAGCCTATCCCTGCTCCCAGGCCGTCTAAAATAGCGTCCATCGGGCGGTTTGCCATGGCATAGCCTTCGGTGCGCCCCATAACGATACAGTTGGTGATGATCAGACCAACGTAAGGGCCAAGTTCATTGCTGATATCGGGCAGATAAGCATCGAGAACGATCTTGATAACAATAACGTAGGCTGCAATGATCAAAACCTGAATGATCATTCTGACCTGACGCGGAATCACATTACGCATCAAAGAAACAGTAAAGCACGACATTATCAGGGTAAAAATCAGACCGAGGCACATCACCAGGGTATTCTTCACCAGGTTGGTAACAGCGAGAGCAGAACAAATACCGAGAATCTGGCCGATTACCGGATTCTCATCCCATAACATGCGCTTCAAAGCAGCGGTTCCCTTGACCGGGCCGGTAGCAGGACTCATTGTGCCGCCCTCCCTTCACTGATACTCAAAATCTTATTGATGGAATTATTGATAATTTTTTCAATGGCACTGCTGGTTCCGGTCGCTCCGGTAATGCCGTCGACTTCATCTGTCTTTTTAGCCGTGCCTTCAGAGACGACTTTCAATCGCAGGCCATCGGAACGAACTGGTTCAAAAGGCTTATCGATGAATCTTGCCTTGAATTCTGA
>JBMOKV010000125.1:0-3189 GCA_049325495.1 Candidatus Rifleibacteriota bacterium
AACGATTTACGTCGTTCAAGGCAGCAACAGCCTCTTCTACATGATCATTACTCATTAAGTTGTTTGCATGGGAAACGCCATCTTCAACATGAGAAACAAACTTATTAATCGCTGCCTGTTGAGCACACGCCATTATTGTTATCACACAAAATAGCAACAAAACCGGGTAAATTTTCTTGATTCGAGTGTGTTTTTTTCTATTCATTTCAGATTGCATGATCTCACTTCGATTTCTTCAAACTCATGTTGGCTTCTTCAGAAAATGTGTTAAGAATTTCCTTGTCTGCGATTTTCCCAACAAAGCCAACTAAATAAAAAACATCATTACCCGTTGTTGCACCATAAGCAAAATACGAATCGCCATAACGATAAGCATAATTAGCTACTTTCAGACCGTTTTCGACAGTAAACACATTGCTTTCTACAATCGCGCCATTATTTTTAATTTCAGCAAGCAATGAATCCATGTAGGTTTTGAGTTCTCCTTGCCTAGTAACTGTCTGAATAACCATCTTGATTCCAGCTTCATTTTTCCAGATAGCTTGCCCATCCTGCCTGTCTGTAATTTTGAAACCAGTCGGCACTTTATGACTCAACCCAGCGTCTTCTGAAACCAGGTCAAAAAACCTTGATTCACCACTTTGTACATTTGTCTTATCAGTCTTTGGCTGATTTTTCGGAAACGTCTTAGCGAGGGATTTGACGGTTTCTTTTTCAGAAGCTTTGTTGTTAGCTGTCTTAAGAATGGTGAAGGTATTGATTATCGCATCTGTTTCTGTCGTTCTCTGCTTAAACATCTGTTCTGGGACAATGGACCAGACAATATATGCAATATTGTCAATAATTGTGCCAAAAACAGCTAAACCAACCGGAGTATTGTTAAATCGCCATTTGTAGCCACAAATTCTCCCGGGTATTTTGTTAAGCGTGTAATTATCTTCAAGCAATTTCTGAGCACCAACTATGACATTCTGTTCAAATGCCTGAATAACATTATTAATCATGGTGCCAGAACCAACTTTTATTGCTCTAATTCTGACTGCAACATTTTGATCCGGGCTCAGAAAAACATGTACCACATCGGTGCCCTCCACCAGTCTGTTTTTCTGATAATTATCTGGTATCTGAATCTTGAATTTCATCTGTTCATCATTAATCCATTGGGTTCCTGCTTTAACTTGTAAACCGCTGAAAATGAAGGAAAACGAAAAAACAGCCACAAAAAAAAGAAAAAATCTCTGCGTCTTTAAGCAGTAAAGCATGTGAAATCCCCCAAGTCATTTATTCTGTGCAAAGCACAGTTTTGCATGTCTTTTTGAACCGAACTCATTGTCAGATTTCAACTAAAAACTCAACAAAAGCCACTGACATGCCATTAAAAACAGCCTAGCACAGACATCAGCAGCAGTCAAAAGCTACTATTCCCAAAGAGTTTTATGAAACATCGAATCATTCTTTGCAAATTTTTCTTCAACTTAAATTGGCAAAATCCGTTTGCCCTTTCGCAAATAGGAAAACATAGAGAGAGGTGTAGCCAGATTCTGCTTAGGTTGTGCAATATTTTTTCTGCAATCAAATTTCTCCGCATGGAGTTCAACAATGGATTTTTCCCCAGAATCGCTTACAACCAAACTACTTTTCCATTAAAAAAATGAAGACTTGCAGGCAGAAAACACCAAGACCTGGATCACCCAAGAAACCATTCGGTATGATTTTTTAACAATTACAGAACCTGCTTTTTTCAAAATAAATGTTAAAATTAAACTAGAGAGAAAAAATCAAGAATTTGGGGTTGGTTTTACCTCCTGGTCACACCTTAAAAATAAAGGTGGTTAAAAATGAGTCTGGAGAAACGCTTTTTTCCACATTTTTCAGAAGAACAACTGCGCAGAATTATCATCTGGTCTTCAGGTATTTTTCTATGTACTCTGACCCTGATCTCCCTCGCCTGGAATTGTAAGCGTATTGAACAGGCAACTCTTGAGCTGGCGGCACAAAATGCTCGTTCCCAGTATAGAAAAGATCTTATATATAGAAGATGGGCATCGATGCATGGGGGAGTTTACGTGCCTTTGGCAGAACACACCCCGGCAAACCCTTATCTTAGCCACATTCCTGATCGCGACATCATTTCAACTTCAGGAAAAGCATTTACTCTTGTTAATCCAGCCTATATGACCCGCCAGGTGCATGAAATTGGCAAAAAAGATTATGGAGACCGATGTCATATCACCAGCCTCAATCCAATCAGGCCTGAAAATGCCCCGGACCCATGGGAGGTAGAAGCGCTGAAAGCCATGGAGAAAGGACAGGGAGAGATTCTGGCCGTCTCTGAGCTTGAAGGAGAACCTTATCTGAGAATAATGCAACCAATGATTACAGAAAACTCTTGCTTAAAATGTCATGCTCAACAAGGCTACAAAGTAGGCGAGATACGCGGCGGGATCAGTGTGTCGGTGCCATTAAATCCATATTTTGCTTCAACTGCAGGATTCAGCTTTGGAATACGAACAGCCCATACCTTGGTTATTCTAATTTTATGCCTGGGCCTGTTTTGGATAGACCGTCTTCTGAATTTTTCCGCCAGAAAAAATGAGGAATTGCTGACACAATTGCATCAGGCACAGAAAATGGAATCCATTGGCCGCCTGGCAGGTGGTGTTGCCCACGATTTCAATAACATGCTCAACGTAATTCTTGGATATACAGAAATTGCTGCAAGAGGGCTAGAAACCAACCATCCACAGCAGAAATACCTGTCCGAAATCCTCAAAGCCGCACAGAGATCTGCGGATCTTACAAGACAATTGCTGGCATTCGCACGCAAACAGCCAGCATTACCCCAAATACTCGATCTAAATAAAACCGTTGATTCGATGCTGAGCATACTAAAGCGTCTTATAGGCGAGAGCATCTCTCTATCCTTCGAACCCGGGGAAAACCTTCCAAGTATAAAAATAGACCCGGTGCAGATCGACCAGATACTTGCCAACCTTTGCGTAAATGCCAGAGATGCGATTGGTGATCGACCGGGAAAAATAGTGATCAAAACGTGTATGCAGGTCATTGACGAAGAATTCTGTGAAAGCCGACCCGGCCTTTCGGTCGGGACTTATGTCACCCTTTCGGTTTCTGACGATGGTTGCGGAATCGAGAAAAGTTGTCTGGCAAATATATTTGAACCTTTTT
>JBMOKV010000126.1:0-23890 GCA_049325495.1 Candidatus Rifleibacteriota bacterium
TTAATGAAAACGGCGCCCATATCAATTTCGGGAATGGAGCTTCCCTGCATAAGGCAACACATGCCGACGCCGCGACGTTTGGTGCCGGTGCCGGGTTTATTGAATTTTTTATCCCATTCAATGCGCTTCATGCCTTCGGTGATGCACTTGCCAAGACCACATGAACCGATTGCCATATCAACGCCCTCGCGGCCTTCGCCGAGGGCTTTGAAAATCGGTGAAGATTCCCCTTCTTTGATGTGATTTTTCTGGCGGAATTTTATGGGATCCATGCCGATTGCTTCGGCCATTTCATCCATCTGACATTCCATGGCATAAGCGGCCTGAGTTGCACCATAGCCGCGATAAGCGCCACCGACCGGAAGGTTGGTATAGACTGTATCGCCGATGAATTCGATATTATCAGCGCGATACAGAGGCAGAACCTTGGAACCGCAGTTGCTCAGAACTGTAAGGGCATGGCTGCCATAAGCGCCGGTGTTGCTGATGATGCGCATTGAAATCGCAGTAATGGTGCCGTCTTTTTTCACACCACTCTTGATAGTGCAAACCATCGGGTGTCTGGTGCGGGCCGCCATGAATTCTTCAGCGCGGGTTAAGGCCCAGATGCAGGGTCTGCGGGTTCGCAGAGTGACAAGACCACATACGTCTTCAAGAAGAACTTCCTGTTTGGTGCCGAAGCCGCCGCCGATTCTGGGTTTGATAACTCTGATCTTTTTGATCGGCAGCTGCAGAGTCTGGGCAGTAATTCGGCGGGCATGGAACGGAACCTGAGTTGAGCTGCGCAGAACCAGGCGGTCATATTCATCGAGATAAGCCATGCATGTATGTGGTTCAATCGGGCAATGCTGGGCATAATGCGGATAATAAGTGCGTTCAAACACGTAATCAGCATTTTTATAGCCTTTTTTGACATCCCCGACCGCAGTTTCTACGTGTGAACAATGATTGTGCTTGGGGTCATAAAATATTGGAATGGGAACCCGGCAGTCTTTTTCGTCGTGAATGACCGGTGCGCCTTTTTCCATGGCCTTTTCGGGGTCAAATACCGGTTTGAGAACTTTGTATTCAACTTTGATTTTGCTGCAGGCTTCAAGGGCTGCTTCAGGGGTTTCGGCAGCAACGATGGCTACACGGTCACCGACAAAGCGCACTTTGCTGTCGAGCAGACAGGTGTCATAGGGCGAAGGTTCTGGAAAACCTTGACCGGCAGTTGTTCTAACAACTCTGGGAACGTCTTTCCAGGTATAAATGGCGACTACCCCGTCGACCTTCAGGGCTGCAGAAGTATCGATACTTTTGATTTCAGCATGGGCGTGGGGGCTACCCAGAACCTTAATATGCAGAAGATCTTTGAAATCGACATCGGCAACATATTTCTGAACGCCACAGACGAGTCCCATGGCATCGATTTTGGTCAGGCTGTGATTAACCTGTTCAAACTTTTCGGGTTTTTCAAAAACCAGTGGTGAAACTGGAATAGCGGAGACAGCTTCGGCAACAGCCGGAGCTTTAACTGCTTTAACGGCCTTTTTAGCCTTAGTTTCTTTTTTTTCTTTTGCAGCTTTGCTTACTTTAGCAGGGGCTACAGCTTTAACAGATTTTTTTTCGGTTTTTTTCGTGGTTTTTGCCATTATTTCTTACCTCGCACGGTCTTGCTGGTCTTTTTTACGGCTTTGGCAGCGGTAAGAACAGCGTCGATTCTTTTCACATAGCCGGTGCAGCGGCAAAGATTGCCATCTAGAGCGTCTTTAACGTCATCGGCAGTTGGATTGGGATTACTGTCAAGCAGGGCTTTAGCGGCGATCAACGAGCCCGGATTGCAGTAACCGCACTGGGTGGAGCCTGATTCAACAAAAGCCTGTTGAAGAACATGGGGATTCTCAGGGTTTCCCATTCCTTCTACGGTAAGAATTTCCGCACCTTCGGCAAGCCCGGCAAGAGTAATGCAGCTGTTTCTCGGCTTACCATTGATCATAACGGCGCAGCAGCCACACATTCCTTCGCCACATCCAAACTTAACGCTTTTAAAACCGGCAGCCCGCAGCACATCGACCAGCATGGCGTTGGCTTTCACTTCAAGACAATGTTTTTTTCCATTAATCGTGGTATTGATTTTCACTGCTGATCTCCTTACTTTCCAGCCTGGGCGCAGGCTTCTTCGAGGCTGCGGCGTACCAGCACTTCAAGAACTTCGCGCTTATATTCTTTCGATGCGCGGAAATCTTTTCTGATCTCGGTTTTTTCGGCAACGGCAGCGGCAACGTCGGCGAAAAGCTGAGCGGTCGGCTTTTTACCTTCCAGCATTTTTTCAGCTTCATGACAGCGAACCGGTGCGATGGTAACCGCATTAAGAGCCAGGCGGGCCTTAACAATACTGCCACCCTTGATCGAAATGAGCGCAGCCACGGTAATCATCGAATAATCATTGGCGGTTTTGGCAAATTTGCAAAAAGAAGTGCCAGTGCCTTTTCCAGAAGTGGGAACGATAATTTCTGCGATTATTTCGTCGGGAGCCATGAATTTGGCGGGTTTTTCATTAAGCAGGTTTTCGACGGGAACGGTTCTTTTCGGCTTGCCTTTGCGCAAAACGACTTCTGCATCGAGAACAAGCCAGGCAGGCGGAAGATCAGACCAGGGAAAAACAGCGGCAAGGTTGCCACCTGCGGTGATTGAGTTTCTTAAAAGAGTTGAACCGATCTTTCCGGCCACGGTTTTGAGAAGTTCTCCGGCCGGGCCTTTGAGGTCGGTGGATTTATAAATATCCTGAACCGGGGTTGCGGCACCAATTCTGATTGAATTGGAATCGATGCGAATATGATTGAGTTCTTTGACCCGCGAAACATCTACCAGAGCTTCGATACTGTTATCCTGGCGAAGAGCTTCAGAGGTGCCGCCAGCGATGAGCGCAGTTTTTTCATCTTTGCTGCCAAGGTATTTACAGGCATCTTCAATGGTTTCTGGGTAATAGAACCGGGTGAGTTTTTTGAGCATTCTCGCCCTCCTTTTCCTTGTGTCTTATGGCTTTAATTAACTAGTTAAGAATTATACCTGCACAAATCACAATGTGCCAGTTTTTCAAACAAAATTAACGATCTTTCTCAAGTGGTTTTGACTTGCCAGCCATCATGAGTGATAATAGATTTATACGGAGGCTTATTGAATTATTCTGATAAAAGGCGGTCATTGAGCTGAGTTTAGCTGAGCTGGTCGAAGCAGAATGCCCACCGTTGAACAATAAATCCATTAGCCTGGTAAATTGAAACTCATCAGCCGGAGATAATCATTTATGAAGAAAACTTCATGGCTTCTTATAGTTCTTTTTCTGGCATCATTAACCCATGCTCTTGAGGCAAAAAATGTTTTTACCGACATCTTGAAAGTGTATAAAACCTATCAGGAAGTTAATATGACCCTCTGGTTAACCGGTGATGTGGGTGCAGAAAAAAGATTTGGAAAAGAGCTGCAATTCTGGTTAAACCTCACAAATAAGCCAGAAAAAGATCCCAAAATCAATGCTTACGTGAAGGGAATATTCGATCGTCTGGTGCCACACTTCAAGAATCACGGAATGAATTACACAGTAAGAGTGATTAAGAACAGCTCTGCAAATGCGTTTGCCATTCCCGGCGGACACATTTACGTTCACACCGGCCTGCTAGATCTGGTCAGCTCAGACGATGAACTGGCAACGGTTCTGGCCCACGAACTGGCCCATGCGGAAAAAAGACATTCACTGAAAAACTTTCGTGCTTCAACAGCAGCCGTGGCTTTGTTGAATGCTGCGGTAAAAAACCGGCAGGACCGGGAAACCTGGGGCGCACTGCTGGCTACCCTGACGATGATGAAGTTTTCCCGGGGCCAGGAAGATGAAGCGGATGACATAGGGCAGTTTCGCATGGCGACAGCCGGCTATAACCCCGCGGCCCAGGTCGCTGTCTGGGAAAAATTTCTGAAAAAATACGGCGACACTAAGGGTGTAGAGCAATACCTGAGCTCACATCCGCCATCCAGCCAGCGTATCGAAAATGCCCGAAAAAATCTTGCGAAAATGAATGTCAGCGAAAGAACGACATTTGCCAACACGCGCAATCTTTTAACGGCAGTTCGCCAGAATCTTCTGGTAAACCCCAGCTTCGAAGAAGCGCCTAACCAGCAGCTCACAGGCTGGCAGACTGCCGAAGGGCAGGCTTTCATTTCAGACCGATTCGCCATTACCGGCAAACAATCGTTGCAGCTGACATCCGAGTCAAGAATGAGCGCAACCAGGGTGCTGTCAGACTTTATCCCGGTAAACCCAAATTCTGATATGACTTTCAGTGGCTGGCTCATTTCTGAAAATGGCACCCAGAACGCGGCCATCGGCCTTGAGCTTTACGATTCAAACAAACGATTGCGAGACAGAATCTGGGCAATTAGAAAAGCAGCCCCGGTTTCAACCCAGGCTGAGAAAGTAGAAGTGAGACTGGTCAATACTTCAGAGCAGAAAACTTTCAATGCAAATACGGCATTTGTAAAAATTCTACTGCAGGCCGGGCCCGCTTCTACGGGCAGCGTCTGGTTCGACGAACTGCGAATGAAAAATACCGGCAATCCAGAACCAATAAACCTTATTGATGCCGGCGATTTCGAAATTTCCTCCAACAACCTGCCGGCCGGCATTTTTTCTAATTCTCAAGGTCTCATTCACGACAAAACCAAGGCCAACACCGGCTACGCAAGCCTGAGAACCGATGGCGACGGCAGCGAAAAAGCCTTTGCTTTTTCCGGTATACCTATCGGAAAAATCAAGCCGGATCAGGTTCTGTCAGGATCTTTCTTTTTTATGGGCAACCAGCCGATAAAAGGAATTCTTACGGCTGAATACATCGATGCGAACGGGCAGATTCTTGCACGTCGCCTGGCTCAGGTGGAATTTGAAACCAGTGCCAACACCTGGACCGGAACTTCTTTCAGTTTCAAGGCTGATTTGAAACCAGAAGAAGCAGGAAAAGCGGCAGCGATTCTGCTCAAGGTTTCAAGTATTGTTCCCGCCGGCGGAAGCCTCTGGCTTGACAACTTCGTGCTGCGCTGAAGAAGTGCCAAAAGGCTGAAAGCTGATACAGCCTTTCGGGCAGATCGCTTTGCAATCAAGGCAGCGCAAACATTCGGCACTCTGAATATCCTCGGTAACCTTCAGACTTACGGGGCAAACTTTGGTGCAAAGCCCGCAATTTATGCAGGTATCCTTATCCAGTTCCAGTCGATAAATGCTGACTTTGTTGAAAGGGGCGTAAAAAGCGCCCAATGGGCAGGCCCAGCGACAGAACGGCCGTCTGAAAGACATCGACAGCCCAAGAAAGAGCAACAGCAGAAAAGATTTCCAGGCAAACAGCCAGCCCAGTTGTTTTCGCAGGTCGGGCTTGAGCAAAGCAAGAGGGTAACCGCCTTCCAGGGTGCCGGCAGGGCAGATGTATTTACAGAATGATGGCTCGCCGCCGTCGAATTCATCGAGCCAGAATGCGGGCAAAGCAAAGACAAAAACGATCAGAATCACATATTTGAGATATTTAAAAAATTCCGGACCATTGAATTTAGGCAGGGGAATTTTGTTCAGCAGTTCCTGCAGCCAGCCAAACGGGCATAACCAACCACAGGGAGCGCGGCCGACTACTGCGCCGATAAGAGCCAGGAAGCCAATCACCATTAGAGGTAAAGATGTGGCAATGGCAGACAGCCTTGCCCCCCATGTGTGAATGGCAGTAAGATCGAGCCCGCCAGCACCGGCAACCGTAACCTGCATGGCACCGATCGGGCAAGAATACATGGCGGCAGGACAGCTGTAGCAGTTGAGGGTTGGAACGCAAACATGCTTGAGCTGCCCGGTATAAATATTGCCGTTGGTTAAGCCTTTAAAATAACCATTTGAAACAATAGTGGCGGCAGCCTGCGCCCAGGTTCTAATTTTTATCCCAGTCCGATGCATTGTGTGCAAATCAGTATCGCTTTCTGAAAGTAACTTTTGTGTTCACCATTTTTGAAGCCAGCGAACATAAGAACAAGAGCCAGCACAATAATAATTATGGCCGGCCATTTAACCGGATTAACTGTTTTGTTCATGACATTACTTTACCAGTTCGATAAGGTTTTTGCCAATATCAGTGTTTTCAATAATTCCACAGAAGTAATCAGAGCCGGGGCCATAACTGAAAACTGCTACCATGCTGGCAGAGTGCTGGTCGGTTGAAAAATGGGCTTTGGCTTTTTTCTCGTCAAGAGAGCCGGCAGGAAGAGTCAAACCACCGGTTTCGTGGTCAGCAGTGCAGAGAACCAGGGTGTTTCCATCTTTTTCGGCAAAATCGAGAACGGCTTTAACCGCCCGATCAAAATCGAGGGTTTCGGCTAGAATAGCGTTGTAATCATTTTTATGGGCCACCAGGTCAATTTGCGACCCTTCAATCAGCAGAACAAAACCCTTTTCTGACTGGTCGAGAACTTCGAGCGCTTTCTGTGTAAGCTCACCCAGGGTATAATCACGCTCTGTCGCTTTGGGAAGATGAGACCCGTTGAGAATTGCGGCAAATTTTTGAGGTTTGCCCAGCTGTCTGAAACCATCGATAGTTTGCACCACCGGCATTTTACGGCGCAGCATGAAAAGCAGGTTTTTATCATCTTTTCGGCGACTGCCAGGCATGAAAGCGGGTATCAGGTTGCACATTCCACCGCCGATCATCACGTCAATATCACTGTCAACCTGTTGCTCAGCAATTTCATTATACATATCCCGGTGCTCAACATGAGTCGAAAAAGCAGCCGGAGTTGCATGATTAATGGTACTGGTAACAACCAGCCCTGTTTTTTTTCCAGCATCTCTGGCAAATTCAAACAGATTTTTCAATACCCTTTTATCCGGCCCCAGGCCAATCATACCGTTATTAGTTTTGAAACCAGTGGCAAGTACGGTTCCTGCTGCTGCAGAATCGGTAACATAATCATCTTCAGAACTGGTAATCTGCATTCCCATCTTTTTGAAACGCCGCATCTGCAGAGGTCCAAACTCGAAGTCGGTGGCGCTGATGTGGGAGACCCCCATTCCATCGCCGATCATGACAATAATGTTTTTTGGCTGATTTTCAGCCGCATTCACCAACGAAACCAGGAGAATAAAGATAAAAAGACTAAATATTAGTTTTCTTCCAGCAATTAACATTCACTTTTCCTTCCAGGTAATACTTTATTTATATTAGTTTATAAAAAGGACAATTTCAAGATTTTTGCCTGTCTTTTCGTAATCATTACTACTAAAAAGAAGCCATTAAGAGAAATTCAATACTCTGCCGATAAATATGGTGCATGAATTAATTTTCGGCTAATAATTTCAGCGGAGGGTGCTAATGGGCATTTTGGTCCCGTTGTTTAAAACCAGAGAACCAGAAACCGATCTGCCGCTTGATAATGAAGAAAAGCTCAGAGTCAAGCTGATTCAGAATTCAATAGAAGCATTGCGAAAAGAAGAAAAGTCGGTGGAGATAGAAATTTCCGAAAAGTGTAAAGAAGAAATCGAGCGCCTTAACGTAATCGATCGAAAGCTCAGAGAGCTGGAAAAAGAACTCGAAGACATCTGCCATGGTCGCAAACGACCTGAAATCAGGAGTCGCTAAATGCTCAAATTCTCAGTTTTCTCAGATAACTATCTCAATCATCGACTTGAGCGCAATAGCGAAGAAAAACCCGAGATCCAGGGCAGTCTGGCAGTTTCAACCGGCCGAAAAAACGAAAAGTCTCTGCTGATCTCGAGAAGCAACAGCAGAATCTGGTGGGAATCGGGCTGGAAACAAAAAAAATAATTTTAGCAAGCAATTGGCAAAGGGCCGTCCCATGGGCTCGTTTTAACTTAATGTCATCGCCCGACTTGATCGGGCGATCATTATTTAAGGCCGATCTTGAGATGCCCCGATCATCCAGCGAATGCAAGTAATTCGGGACAAATTTGCTAAATTAGCTACAATTGGACAACCCCTTTTCTTTTTTCAGTGTTTTCCCAAGCCGCGAAAGATTTCGAGATGGCGGTTCATGGCCTTCTCCCAGGTAAATTCGGCAGCCTTGGCAATTGCTCGGGCTCGATGGGCTGAAGAAGCTGCGCTTGCCTGCTTCATGGCCACCGCCAGGCTTTTTCCTGAAAATGGCCGGGCATAAAAACCCGTATCGCCGCAAATTTCAGGCATCGGGCCGATTTGCATTGCCACTACCGGGCATCCGCAGGCCATCGATTCGAGAAGAATGTTGGGGCAATTCTCACACCAGGATGTATAAACCATGGCAGAAGCATTGGCATACCAGCCCGGCAATTCTTCTCGGGGAACCGGGCCGATAAAAATCAATCGATGGGCAACCCTGGCCTTCTCTGCCAGCTTTTTTACATAAGCAACATAATTGGAGTCGTAATCACGACCGACAACGATTACCCGTGGCAGTGACGAGTCGCATTCAAGGGCTTCGACGATATACTCGAGCCCTTTGTATACATATAGATTTGAAACATAGATAAAGTACTGGTCGGTTCCCGAATTCGATGGTCGCGCCACATTTGGGTTAAAATTCTCTGAAATCCCATGATATAGAACGTCTGATTCAATCATGGGGTTCAAACCTTTTATCAATTTAGCGGTAGCATTTGAAAGAGCAATCACCCTGCCGGCACGGGCCAGCGAAAGCATGGTCAACCACCTGATCAACAGCATGCGGAAAACCTGAGAGAATGGCTCGAAGCGGCGATACATTTTTATGGCCCTGAGTGTGAGCGGGGCAACATTCTGAATCATCAGAATGACCGAAATTCCCGGATCAACCAAAGGGGAGACATTGGCAACACAAAACAGCACATCGGCACCCCAGCTGTGACAGAGCTCTATCAAACCGGTGTTTTCCCAGTAGTAGCGCGAATAAAAATCGGCTGAGGCCTGGCGAATTACTTGAATTTCAAGATTTTTACGAAGCTTGATATCCTGCAAAAAGGAAATATCCGGAACTGCGGCCAGAAAATCAATTTCCGGGGCCATTTCCGGAAGAATTTCGAGCAGCTTGACCAGGTAGGCAACTCCGCCACCGGCACGGGCTGAAACGGCATTTATCAGAATTTTCATTGAAAGGATTATACTTTAAATCAGGTATTGGCGACAACAAAAAAGGGCCGCCGAACGGCGACCCTTTTCGTCAAAAGTCTCAAACAATCATTTGATTGACATTTTTTCGATATCTTCTGGCCACAGGGCAAGAGACTGTTCTTTATACTGAGCAACCACATCAGCTTTTTTATGATCATAAACGCTCAGGTTAAGAACCGCATTGTATTTGCTGAAACGTTCATCACCGACAACCTGCTTAAGGGTGTTAACCGGATTGCCGGTAAAGAAGCCCTTACTTTCACGGGTTTCGATAACCTTGGCGGCATCGGCTTCGGCAAATCCAATCATTCTGAGCATATCAGCAGTAACCGTATTCAGGTCGAGTCTGAAAGTATAGTATTCGTCTTTTTTGCCAAAGAACGAAGCGAAATATTTTTTCGCGTCAGAAGCTTTTTCTTTCAGCTTGGTCAGGTTGATTTTGCCTTCCATCCACATTTGTGGGCCAACGTTGGCAAAGACCTTACCATCAGCCATAGCTTTCTTGAAAAGGCCTTCGACAAATGCGCGGTGGTCGTTGCGGGCTTTTTCGTATGCGGCTTTATCGATTTTCTTGTTAACATATGCCAGTTTGCTCTGATAGTAGCTCTTGTAGCTTTCAGCAGCCTTGGCATCCATGGTCACGTATTTGGTATTTTCAAGCAAAATGCGATAAAGAACTTTTTTGTCTTCAGGGAAGATCTGGGCAAAGTTATCTACGAATTCCATGAAATCCATGGGGTTCGTAATCATTACCTGAACGCATTTTTCAAACGGAGCATTGATGGCACGACTGGTGAGAATATCATGGAACAGACCGGCGATGACACCTTCGGTAGACATGAGCTGCAAACCATTTTTGAGGGCTCCAGTCTTCTTGCCGCTTGTCTGGGTCCATACGTAGCGGTCTCTTCTGATCGGATCCTGGCGGCCAAAGAGAAATTCGGAAATGTTATATTTTTTCCGGTCTTTTTCTTTTAATTTCGGGTTCGCCGGGCCATAAACAGCTTCAAAAGCTTCAGCCCAGCCTTCTATGTATGCAAGACCCAGGTCAGTGATGATTGGAGCATCATGTCCATTGGTAGAAATGCGCTGAATCTTCTGAAACAACTTGCCATAAAGGTCAAACTGAATGGCATGGGCGTTTTCATGGGCGACGACCAGATCAAGGGTATCGTTATCCATTGCATCCTTGATCGAAAAGATCTTCTTCCCTTCTGATTCGATATCGAGAACGCATATCATTGAAGTTTCGATACCAAGACGTTTGGTAGACTTTTCTTCAACTATTTCTGCGCCGAGAGGTATCATGCAGGGTCCTGGTGAGGGCATGAAAGACGGCAATGGCGACTTGGCCATCAAAACCATGGGGGAACCCACAGACTGAGAAAGGAAATCGACAATTGCCTTTTTCTGTTCAGCAGTCAGATCATTTACCTGTTCAAGCGCCTGTTTGAAATATTGAAAGCGAATCTGTCTGGCAGTTCGGCGCAATTTCAGTGAATCCTGGATTTCTTTGCTCTTAAGAAAGTAGGGCAGCAGGTCATTCTGGCCAATCTTAGACTGAAAAACCTGAACGGCTTCATTAGAAAGGGCGAAAACCAGATAACCAACTTCTGACAATTTTACGGTTTTGGGAATATTGAGAACTTTACCGACGAAGCCACCAATCAGGTTTCCCTTGCCAACGGTAACTGGTTCGGCCATCAATATTGGTTTTTCAGAAAGCGCTGCTGGATCTGAAGAGAGTTCGGTCACCGGCTGCCGGGCAAAAGCTGCACCTGACAGATAAACCGACAAAGCGATCACTGCGCTGAGAATTCGGCTCTTATTACTTATTTTCATAGGCCCTCCTGTTAAGAGTATCTTTTGATTTTACTGATGCCAGACGAAACCGTCAACCAGCTTAAACAACCGATTTTTCGCGAACCACGTCTTTCAAGTTGTACAGCCTTTTCACACTCAAGCTGTCGATAACTTCACTCTTTTTACCATGCACCGCCATATCGGCAAGCAATTGACTTACGGCAGGAGCAAGCATTAGACCATGGCCGGAAAAGCCGCAGGCTTGGAAAAAATTATCGATTTCATCGATGGGCCCAAGAATCGGCTGGGCATCGGCGGTCATTTCATACAAACCGGCCCACTGACGAACGATTCGCAGTTTGTCGAGCTTGGGAAAAAGGCGGGTAAAGCGTCTGCTCATCTCGTACATAAAATGCATCGAGCTGCCAACATAGGTGCCAACCGGCTCGTTTGGGTCACCCATACCCATAACCACGCCGCCGCTCATTTCCTGACGGGCATACAGGCCCACGCTGAAACTGATAACCATAGGGTTCCACAGGCGTTCGACCGGTTCGGTAACCAGAATTTCGTGGCGATAGGGATCGACAGGAATTTCCACATTGAGCATATTGCCAATGGTTCTTGAAAAACCGCCGGCACAGTTAAAAAGCAGTGGTGCTTCATAATGGACACCCTTTTCGGTCATAACGAAAAAGGTATTGCTCTTTTTCATCAGCCCGGTAACATCGGTCCAGAGGTGAATTTCAACACCAAGGCGGCGGGCGGCATTGGCATAGGCCTGGGTCAGCAGAAACGGGTTTATATGGCCATCTTTAGGGCACCAGGTAGCTTTTTTAATCAGGTCGGTATTAAGAAACGGCACGATTTTTTTTGCTTCGACCGGGTCAACGATTTCTACATTCAAGCCAAGGCGGCGCTGCATTTCAACATTTTTTGCAAACTGCTTTTCTTCTTCTTCGCTGTGCGCCAGAATCAGGTAACCGCCCTGAAAGAACTCGGTACGATAGCCGAGTTCTTCTTCAATCGTTTCAAGTCTTGCCACTGAATCCATGGCCAGGCGGGTATTGGCTTCGGTGCTCCACTGCTGGCGAAAGCCGCCGCCGCATCTTCCGGTTGAACCGCTGGCAAGATAATGTTTTTCAAGAACGCAGACATTGGTCATGCCGGCTTTGGCCAGTTCATATGCGGTTGAAACCCCGAGAATGCCGCCACCAATAATAATTGCATCAAATCTGGTTTTCATGAGCGGCTCAACTTTCTTCGTCTTCATGCCGTTCAAGTTCGGCATTGATCAGAGAAAACGAAACGGGTCGGTTGGGCGGCCTGAAAGTTGGCGGGTAAATTTCAGCAGCGGGAGTTTTAAGTTCACGGCTGATGATCTGAGAAACCAGTCGGCGGCAGGTTCGGCCCTGGCATGAACCCATGCCGGCACGCACCAGACGTCTGATTTCATCTATTGTGGTCGCCCCCTGGCGGATAGCGGCGATAACTTCATCTTCGGTAACATCGAGACATCGGCAGATAACCTTCATGACTGACCTCCGGATTTAGCTCTGACTGCCCTGACATCCATCACTTTTTCTTCAGGAACTTCAACGGTAACTACTGCAGTTTTATCGTAAGCGGGGGGATTGATGACCCTGATAACCCGCCCTTCACCAACTTCTTTACCAGCGCGATCCAGCAGAGTAACCATCTGGTCTTTAGCCGGAACCGGCAGCAGTTCATGGCTCATACTTACTGCCGCTTTTCCGGGAGCGATATTCTTCTGCACGATAAAAATCGCCAGACCTGGGCATTTTGGCACGCAAAGGCCGCAGCCGGTGCATTTTTCAAAATCGAGAACCGGTTTGTCGGTTATTCCTTCTTTCATTTGAATTGCCTTAACCGGACAGGCTGAAACACAAGGGTCACAGGGAATATCCTGTAGACATTCAATAATGGCGACCGGCCCTTTTTTATAACGTTCTTCGGGCGGCAAAGCACATTTCAATTCTTCCGGGGTAATTATTCCATCGTTGATCAGCATGCTCCAACCTCCTTGAGAACGCGTTCCCGGCCCCAGCGGATTCTTTCGCCGGTTGAACCGGACCTGAGGGTCTTCAATTCTTCTTTAGCTTCAGCGACAATCTGGTCAGCCTTTTCCGATTTGCCATGCAGGCTTTCATAGGCTCTTGCTCCAGCGATCCTGCCGCCAAGAATTGCTGTTGTAGCTTCTTCAATGCCTGAAGCATCGCCGGCGACATAGACATCGGGATTAGTGGTTTTCATGCCTGAATCGTGAAGTGGAACGAGCCCGCCCAGTTCGCCGATGTGAACCATGCGGCAATGGGCCTGCTGAAAGAGGTCGATCAACGGAGTCAAACCTACTGCAAGACAGATGCAATCGCATTTAATTTCAAGTTCAGTGTTGGGAACGGGCTGAAATCTTTCATCAACCCTTGCAAGCACCGCACCTTCGACATGGGTTTCGCCGACCGCCTGAAGAATGGTGTGGGAAGTATAAATCGGTACTCCCAGTCTGCGAATCTTGCTCGCATGCACGAGATAGCCGCCGATTGTCGGCAGACCTTCAACCAGGCCAACGACTTCCACACCGGCCTGAATCAGCTGATAGCTTACGATCAGACCGATATTACCACTGCCCACCATGAGAATCTTATGACCAGGCCTGATTCCGTGAACGTTCATCAGAGTTTGAACGCCACCGGCACCGTAAACTCCCGGCAGGTCGTTGTTTTCAAAGGCAAGACTGTTTTCGGTTGCTCCGGTGCAGACAATGGCGCGTTGGTAAGAAACTCTTTCATAGACATTCTGTGAAAGAATACCGGCCTCGTTGTTGCTGTAAAAACCAACGGCAGCGGTATTTTCAAGAACAGTGAGGCGACCTTTCAGCATTTCAACATCTTCACAAAGCTTATTGGCAATAGAAATGCCTCTGATTCCGGCATCGCGGTTGCTGCTGCCAAAAAAACGATGGGTCTGCTTGATCAGCTGACCGCCAAGTTTGGCGCTATCATCGACAAGCAGGGTTTCAGCACCAAGTTCCGCTGCGACTATTGCGGCAGAAAGCCCGGCGGGGCCGCCACCAATTACAAAAACTTCGGTTTTTCTGCTCATGGCTTGATAGTACCGTGTCCTTTCTGCATTTTAACCTGCATTCCTTCTTTCAGGGGGGTGATACAGGTCATGATATTGATTTCACCGTCAACTTCCATGATACAGCTTGAACAACGGCCAATAGCACAGAAAAAGCCACGGGCGCGGTTTTTCTGAGGGCTTCTACGCAGCATTTTCACTCCTGCAGCGTGCAGGGCAGCGGCAATCGGCTCGCCTTCATAGCCTTCATATTCTTTTCCTTCAAAGGAAAATTTGACTTTTTTCGGGGTTGGAAAATTCAGAACCGGATGGGCTTCAATGCGCAGGGAAGACATTCCATTCCCTCCTTGATGCAAGTTTTTTATAACCGGTAAAAAGAGCTGCTGTAATTTTACCGGCTGAGATGTTAGCATTTTAATGCTGATTTTGCATTTTGTCAGCCAGTTTGTTAAGAGATTTATCGATCAGGATCGTACAATGAAAAAAACTCTGCTGAAATTTCTTCTGGTCGTGGCCGGGATAATCTGGCTTTATGCGTTACAACCAGTAATAATCGAAGATATAGAGAACCGGCTGCACGATTTTCGCCTGAGCTCAAGAGTCGGGCAGGCGGTTGATGACAGAATAGTCATTGTCGGCATCGATCAGAATTCAATTTCAGAGCTTAACCGACCTTATTTTGCGTTTGCCATCGAGTTCGCGAGAATTGCGAACCAGGCCATGGAATCCGGAGCAGCTGGAATTCTGTTCGATCTGGTTCTGCCGCCCAGTTCAGAAAAAGCGATCAAAGATCATGTAGCAGATGTAAGTGCCGCAATTGGTCTTGAGCTACCCCATAGATTTTACCGTCAGCTTGGTTTTGACCAGGCTTTTCGCAGTTCCCTGCTGAATCTTAAAGCCAGCCTGACCAGGCTGATCATTGGCTTTGCCTATGAAAAGGACCAGAATTTCATTGCCGATCAGGCCATAATGAGAATTGCCAGACAGGAATCAACAGGTTTTTTCAATTTGCCGGTTGACCGTGACGGCCGCATCAGAAAAGCCTTGTTAAGGGCAAAAAACCCGGATGGTTTCGTTTATTCAGTAGGAGCTCTCGGGGCTCAGGCTGTTGCATCGGCAAGTGTTGATATCGATGAATACCAGATCATCAACTTTCGCGGACCTTCTGGAACCTTTCGGCGAATTCCTCTGATAAAGTTTCTTAATCTTTCCGATGTGCAGAAAGCCGAAATGCGCAACCGTCTGATTCTCGTAGGTTTCACCGACATAACCGACACCAAGTCGACTCCAGTGGGCTTCATGCCGGGAGTTGAGGTTCATGCAAACATAATAGACAATATCCTTAACCGCCGTTTCCTGGTTAAGCAGGAAATTTTCAGCGAATTGGCCATTGTTCTGGCGATAATAACTGTATTCTTAATTCTCGGCCATTTTCGACCGGCAGCTGCTGCTGTAATCTCAATATTTGCGGCGGCGGGTTGGGCCATTTTCAGCCTGAAATCAGACGGGCTTACGGTTTTGCCAGTGGTTAAGCCAGCAATAATACTTCTCTTGCTGGCATTAACCGAGATTTACGATTTTACCCGCCGGGTTTACCTGGATCGAAAAAGAATCAGAAAGGTATTTGGCCGTTATGTAAGTGATTCGGTGCTGAAAGAAGTGCTTTCGGCACCAGAAGAAGATTTCATTTCAGGCCGCCGGCGTCAATTATGTATTCTGATGGCGGATATAAGGGGATTCACCAGCTTTTCCGAAAAGCGCGAAGCTGCTGAAGTGGTCGCGTTTCTAAACCGCTATTTCACCAGAATGACCGATATAATCATGAAGCATGGCGGGGTTGTGGATAAATTTCTCGGCGATGGGCTGCTGGCCTTTTTCAATGCCCCGGTCGAGCATAAGGATTTTGCCTGGCAGGCAGTTCAGTCAGCCCTTGAAATCCGAAAATTTTCAGAATCTGCCGAGTTTGCCGAAATTTGTGGAAATACCGGGCTGAAAATCGGTGTCGCACTTAACATCGGCCCGGTCGTATTCGGAAACATCGGCTCGGAAAAAAAGGCTGAATTCACGGTAATTGGCGATGCGGTAAACACCTGTTCGAGAATGGAAAGCCTGAACAAGGAATTTTCGACCTCAATAATCGTCAGCGAAGATGTTGTTAAACAATGCAGTTCGGCAGTAGAATGGAAACTGCTTGGAAAGAAAGCGCTCAGAGGAAAAACTGAAGAAATCAGCCTTTATACGGTTGTATGAAGCAGGAGGAATATATGAATCCAGTCAGGTATGGCATTCTTTTGTTGTCTTTCATGTTGATCATTTCAACCGGCTTTGCCGCTGATGTGGCAATGGTGGTTTCAGGGGCGGCGGTTGCCAGCCTTGAAGAAGAGAGCTGGAACGTTGAAACCGCAGAAATGCTGCCGGAAAATGTCATTCTGACAGTGGTCAAAGACAGCGTTCTCAAACTGATTCACCTGAGCAGTGATATGGAATACGAAATTCCATCTGAGGCGCAGGTAAAAGTAACTGCCGAAACAATCGAGGGCCAGGATATCTCAGGAAAACAGATCAAACTGGTCAACGGGCAGCTGATTGTAGATGAAACCATGAATCAACAGACCGGAGCCGCTTATGGCGACCGGCATCTTCGAAAGAAGAAAGAAGATAATCTTCGCATTTCAGCAAAACCCGCGCCTGCTCCTGTAGAGCAACCTGAGCCAAAGGTTCAGAACGAGAACAAATTTTCGCCCGAATTATTTGATGAAGAAGCCACACCCATCAAAATTTTTGAAGCAGATAAGGAAAAATCAAACAATCTGGGAATTTTTAGTGGTTCTAGTGAGATGCTGGACTCTGGTGATATGGCTCAGTCGGGGCCAGCATGCAGTAATTGCACGAAAAAAATATTTTTCGCCCTGCCGGTAGAACTCGCAGATAAAGCAAAGGGTGAAAGCAATCACTATCAACTCGACAACAACTGTGGTCTGCAAATTGCCAGTTACAGCCTAAACCTGGACTGGGTTATTTTCGAATGTAACGCTATCAACCCTGAGAAAACGGAATTTTCAGCGGTCTTTGCCAATAATGAAGCCCTTTCTGCCATACAGCTCAAGTATTATGAAAGCCTGGAAAACAAAATCTCGATTGCCCTTCAGCTTGAAAAAGATGGGCATCTTCACCAGGCAGCAACATTGTGGTTCAGAATTGCCGAGGAGCTGAAACTGACCGAAAGAGTTTTAAAAATGCATTTGAACCGAATCTCAGCAAAGATTGTAAAATAGCGATCATTCATTATTCTTGGGCTGTCTCACAGGGACAAAATTTAATAGAAAAGGTCATCAAGCCCGAATTTCGGGTCAAGATGCCCAGTTCAAAACCGGCACTTTGACCTCTTAAAAGAGGCTCAGTGACCGGTTTTTCTGGTTTTTATCGAGCTCTTTTAACAGCTTTCGATTCAGTACATTTTAAGTTCTCTTATGCCAATGAGACACTCCTTTGTATTCTGAGTGATTTGGCCAGGGCTTTTGCTACTAAATGACCGGCGTTTAAAAAAATAAAATTGTTTACAAAAACTCTTACGTTTTTACATTTTTTAATTAAAATTCATAGGTAGTGAAATTTTTCTCAATAAGAAAAGTTTTCATAAAAAAACAGTTACAGAATAAAAATAAAATAAAAAATTGGGTGTTGTGAGGTTAATGACATGAGCAAGCAGGAAACTGCCACGGTCGGTTTATTCCAGTCATTTTTTGGTCTGTTCCAGTTCTGGCAGGATTTATCACTCAAACGCAAGCTTCAACTTTTCAGCGTAATTTTCATCCTGGCTTTGCTGGCCGGTATTCACTATCTTGAAAAATGCAGCCAGCTGAGAATTCACTGTCAAATTGAATCAGCGATGTTGGAATCTGCAGAAATTGAGGCAAAAAAAGCGTCTAATGGTCTTTTTGAGCTTTGCAGAATTCAAAATGACCGATTGCTGATTCATCTGTCTGGAAAAATGGCAGCCCTCAAGGAAATGCTGACAAAATCGGGAAAAGTTCGCAATCTCCCAGACAAAATTGAATGGCAGGCGACACACCACAGCAATGGGGAAAAAAGGCCGATTTCGGCGCCAATTCTGATGTTTGGCGAAGCAACCGCGGAAAAAATGCTTTCTGAAAAGACTGGCCTGGCATTCAGAAACAATGAAATTGCACCGACCGAATACAATATTCTGCAGAGAATAAACAATCAGGGCGATCTACTCATTATCGCCAGCAATCAGGGCAAAGAACGGGTCGGACTTTTTATTGAAGCAAACGGGATTTTGTCTGCTCTGATCAATGATGAAAGATACTCGGGCTTTTTCCTTATGAAGAATCAGCCAAACCTGGCCATTTTTGAGCCCTTAAAAGATGAATCAGGAAATATTGTCGGCGCATTGCAGGTCTGTGTATCGCTGGATTCGCTGAACTGGATCAAAGAAGTGTTTGAAAAAACCGGTCCTGGCAAAAACGGTTTTGCTTTTGCAGTCGGGATTAACGGTGATGAGTTGAAATCAGTAGCTCATCCGCATATCAGCAGCTCAGAACTGGTAGAAGAGGCTAAAGGCGAACACCATAAAATTATTGTGAAAATTGCAGCAAAAGTAAAAGAAGCTGATGATGGGCAAAATTTTTTCGAGCGCCTTTCCGTCAGCAAAGGCGAAAAGAATGTGCAGCTTGCTGCATTTACCTTTTTCAAACCATGGAACTGGCTGATCGGTGTTCAGGCAGCTGAAAGTGATCTTCTTCAGGCTTTGCCAAAAATAGGTGAAGAACTCAGTTCGATCAGAAAAATGCTTATTGGTGTTATTGCGGTTCTTCTGATGGTAGCCTGCGGAATGGTTCTTTTTGTTGCATACGGAATTATTGACCCGATCGACAAAAGCACCGACATTCTTAGAATTCTGGCAGTTGAAGGCGACACCACCATGACACTCGATCAGACACTTACCAAAAGAAAAGATGAGATAGGCGATCTTGCGCGCAGTACCAATTCCCTGGCAAAGCAGCAGAAAATCGTGGCGGGAATAATGTCAGACATTGCCAATGGCAAATGGATTCAGGACATAAGGGTTAAATCAGACAAGGATCTTTTTGGTAAATCTCTGGCCCAGATGGTTAAAGAGGTAAATTTTGCACTTGGCAGCGTAAAAATGGCCTCGGCTGAAGTAAAAAACAGCTCTGAGCAGATTGCTTCAGCCAGTCAGTCAATTTCACAAGGAGCCGCAGAGACTGCTTCTTCAACTGAAGAAATTTTTGCCTCGATCAACGAAATTGCCAGACAAACCCAATCTAATGCCGAAAATGCAATTCAGGCAAACAATCTTGCAGATCTTACGAAAAATTCTGCAGAAACCGGATTTAGCAGAATGTCGGATATGATGGGGGCCATGCAGGCAATACAGAGATCAAGCACTGACATTGCGAAAATCATCAAGGTAATTGATGACATTGCCTTTCAAACCAATCTACTTTCTTTAAATGCAGCGGTCGAAGCGGCAAGAGCAGGTAAGCACGGCAAGGGTTTCGCGGTGGTTGCCGATGAAGTAAGAAATCTTGCCACCAGAAGCGCCAAAGCAGCAAAAGAGACTTCTGAAATGATTGAAAGCTCAATTGCAAAGGTCAAAACTGGAAACGAAATCGCCAGAATGACTGAAACAGCCCTGCAGGAAATAGTCAGCAATTCAATCAAGGTTGCCGACCTTGTCGGGGAAATTGCTGCAGCCGGAAATGAGCAGGCTCAGGGGATTTCCCAGATCGTTCGCGGACTTGAGCAGATTGATAAAATTACCCAACAGAATACCAGCAATTCTGAAGAAACCGCCGAAACCGCCGACGGATTATCGGTAAGAGCCCGACAGCTTCATTCAATAATGAGTAAATTCACCGTCAGAACAGATGACATAAAGCTCGATGAGACCACAAAAACCGAACAGAAGAAAGAAACTGAAAGAAAGGTTAAAAAGGCATCTGAAACCAAACCCGATCTTCAGATGCAGGTAAAACCAGCTTCAATGGCCGGCAAACAGTTGCCGCCGAAGAAGAACCCCGCCCAGATCATCGCTCTCGACGACGAGGAGTTCGGGCGCTATTAACCGGTTTTCTGGGAGCCAGACCGGCCTCTTTCATCAGTTCACCGGTTTCCGCGGCGGTCAATTGCCGCATCTGCCCTGGCTTGAGGTTACCAAGCTTAATAGGGCCGAACCGAATTCGATGCAGCTGCACAACTTTTCTATCAAGCATTTCAAACATTCGCTTGATCTGTCTTTTTTTGCCCTCGCGAAGAATTACGGTAAACAACTGGGGATCTTTGTGCTGAATCAGGGTGCAGGGGGCGGTTTTTCCTTCTTCGAGCTCAATGCCCTGACGAAATCTTGTCTTTTCTTCGCGATTCAGAGTAGCCCCTTCAATACGCACCACATATTCTTTTTCAACTTTGAAAGATGGGTGTAACAGGCGGTTGGTAAGCTCGCCATTGTCTGTGACCAGCAGCAGACCGGTTGAATCCATATCGAGGCGACCAACCGGGTAGAGACGTCTTCCCGGGGGCAGAATGTCTTTAATGGATTTTCTGCCAAGTTCATCGCTCATCGTCGAAACGATATTGGCCGGTTTATGCAGCACATAAATGGCCGGTTTGCGATCAGCGGGCTTTTTTACCAGTTTACCATCTATTTTGATAACCGGGGGATGATCGGGGTCAATAAGAAGCCCCTGTGATAAAAGCTTTTCGCCATCGATTTCGATGCGTCCGGAAGCGATCCATTCCTCTATTGCACGTCTGGACGCAATTCCCCAGCCGGCTAAAAGCTTTTGAATTCTGACCATTTCTGTCATAGCGATCACCAGTCACAATCAACACGAAACAGCATTACTTTGCCATCCGGCGTGTCTTCGTAGGTTCCCCGGCTGAAAAATGGGTTTTTCAAACCCTGTGATCTTTCGACCATCGAGAAAAACTGGGAAAAAATCATACTGCTTTTCGGGCTAATGCCAAGCAAAGTCAGTTTACTGCCAAAATCAGTTTCAAAGCCGGTCATTACCGGAGCAGCAGATTTCAAACCATCGGTGGCCCATTGAATGGGAGTTTCCTGAACCAGGTTTTTAAGAATTGCAATTTTCTTTCCGAGGTCGTTTTTGTGGTCGGCCACCTTAAGAGTTATTTTTGCCTGCTTCTGGTTCAGGCAATTCAAACTGATAAATTTAAGCGAACGATTGAATTGTGCGGGAAGCTCTATAAGCCGGGCAATCTGATCGAAACCGGCTTCCATGGTGTATTCTCTTGCCTGAGGACCGGTTTGTGAATCTAAAAGATTGGAAATTTTGCTGAGTTCGCTGGCCAATTCATCAACCTCCGCTGCTGTAGATGGTGCTGTAACTTTTGGGGAATTGAATTCGAGGGTAAAATTTGCTGAAGAAGATTCGGGCCCGGGCTCAGAGCCAGAAAATTTCATACCGTAATTTTCGGCCAGCGCCAGATTTTTTCCCAATTCATCAGGGTTTGTGGGAAAGGTGGTAACCGTAAGTTTTTTTTCATCGATGCTGAAAATTGAAAAAGTGTTGTTCTGATTCAACCAGGGAATTTCCATGGCTTTTTCAAGCGGCTCTTCGGGAATCTCAGGAGAAGGCACATTGGTGAGAATCAATTTCCAGTTGGTTGGCGGCTTCAATACCGCAGAAATGAGATGCAACCCCGCGCCTGAAACAAACATTTTTTTGATTTCGCCAAGTTTTTTAAGCGATTCGATTTCAACCGAAAAAATACTGTTGCGACCGGCAACGGTGAATTCTGCCACCACCAGTTCATCGGGGGCTTTTACCAGCTCGAAAATTTTTTCATATTCAGCGGGCTGGGCGATAACCAACGTCGTCAGAAAAGAGAATGTCAAAACCATAAGAAGACGAATAAAACGCATCTGCAAACTCCTCTCGCAATAGACTCGGGATCTGGTCATAATGAACCAGAATTGAAAAAACCTTTTTCAGGCGACCGGCAGATCGATGGTCACCAGTGTGCTGGCATCGGGAGTGCTCTTGATTGAGATTTCTCCCTGGTGCAGCTGAATCAGTTTTTTTGAAACTGCCAGGCCGAGGCCCATGGTTTTGCGGCCAATCGGGGTAAAGGCGCGAAACAGATTTTTCTGTTCAGGTGCAGGAATACCTTTTCCACTGTCAAAAATAATCAATTCGATGCGATTGTCTGCCTTTGGCTTTTTGCGGGTAACAACTTTTATTTCGCCGCCACCGCTGACTGCAATCAGAGCATTAACGAAAATGTTATCGACGATGGTAGAGAAAATCTCGGCATCGATTTTTATCTTTGGCAGATTATCGGGCAGATTTTTCGAAACTTTGAGGCCCTTGCCCACATCTTTATCACCACTTACAAGCCTGGCAGTAAGCACATGCTGTTTCAGTTTCGCGAAAATCTGGTTTTCAATGAGCTGATTGATCTGAATTTCTTTCAAAACCGGCTTGGGTTCAGAAAAATAGGTCAGAAGGTTTTTAATATTGAAATCCACTTTCTGGCCCTGGGCCTGAATCAGGGGCAGCACCTTGTCGGCTTCGCCGGATTTGGCTGCCTGAGCTTTTATTGCAGCAAGGGGATCGGCAATATTTTTCTTGAGCAGGTCGGCGTCGATAGTTGCCTGCACTTCAGAAGAGCCACCGGTAACCCGGTTCATAATATTATTGAACTGATGCAGTTCACTGGTCAAAGCACTGATGCCTTCAATTGAAACACCGCTGTCAATACTGATGGTTTCTTTCTGATGAGTCGGGGCGAGGGGCGGGGCACCGGGAACCTTTTTCTTGCCGTCATCTTCTTCGACCAGATCGTCTTCGGCTCCCATGGTTGTTTTAACGACTTCTTCAGGATTGGTGATACCGCTAATCAGTTTATAAAGGGCCGATTCACGCAGAGACAGCATGCCATCGACCATAGCCTGTCGTCGCATATCTTCAGTTGTGGCCTTGTTTTCAACCAGCAGTCTGAATTTGTCGGTCATTCTCAGAACTTCATAAATACCCTGTCGCCCCTTGAGACCAGTGTTGTCGCAATCAGGACAACCGGTACCACGTTTGAATCTGAGCGTATCAAGAGTCAAAGTCTGATCGAGACGCAATTTTTTGAGCATTTTTTCATCGATGCCAAGCATTTGCAACATGTCTTTATCGGGAGTGAACTCGGCGGCGCAGGTTTTGCAGATTTTCTTGATCAGGCGCTGGGCTTCCACAATTCGCAATGAAGTTGCCAGGCTGAAAGGCTCGATTCCCATGTTCAAAAGACGGGCAACCGTAGATGGGGCATCGTTGGTATGCAGGGTTGAAATGACCAGGTGGCCGGTCATTGCGGCTTTAATGGCAATACTGGCGGTTTCGTAATCGCGGATTTCGCCGAGCATGATGATATCAGGGTCCTGGCGCAGGAAAGAGCGTAGAGCAGCAGAAAAGGTAAGACCGATGTCGGCATGACACTGAACCTGGTTAATGCCCATCAGGTTATATTCAACCGGGTCTTCGGCAGTCATGATGTTTACCGCCGGATTATTCAGCAAAAACAGGGAAGAATACAGGGTAGTAGTTTTACCAGAGCCGGTTGGGCCAGTAACCAGAACGATGCCGTTGGGCGACTTAACGCCATCCATGTAAGTTTCGAGAACAAATGGCTCGAAACCCAGGTCGCCAAGATCGACTTTAAGGTTGCTCTGGTCGCAGATACGCATAACCACTTTTTCGCCCCAGACACAGGGAATACAGGAAACGCGGATATCTACCTTCTTGTTCTGCAGATTGAGTTTTATGCGGCCATCCTGGGGCTTTCTG
>JBMOKV010000127.1:0-3177 GCA_049325495.1 Candidatus Rifleibacteriota bacterium
CAGCTTTTCCAGATCTATTTTCTCGGCATCTTTCCGTGTCGGAAGAGCCTCTGCTTTCACCGGCAAATCGACCGGCTGACCGCAACGACCACAATATCGGCCAGATACTGAATCAGAAGAACAGTGCGGACAGTTGACCATCGTTACATCTCCCTTGGCGCGGTAATCCCAAGCAGTTCAAGTCCCCTGGCCAGAGTTTTCCTTGTGGTATTGCAAAGGGCCAGCCTTGAAGTTTTAAGTTCTTCGCTTTCGGCGGCAAGCACCGGGCAGCGGTCGTAGAAAGTCGAAAAAGCCGTTGCCAGCTCATAAAGATAATTGCACAGAATATGTGGCCGCAATTCAGCTGCTACCTGTTCAACTGTCTGGGTAAACTCAAGGATTTTGATCATCAGATCTCGTTCAGCTGCTGCGCTGACCCTGGCTTTTTCAGCAAAATTGTTGGGGTCTATACCGGCTTTGCGAAATATCGAGCAGATGCGGGCATGGGCATATTGCAGATAAGGCGCGGTATTACCATTGAGAGCAAGCATGCGATCAAACGAAAATACATAATCATTGTTGCGGTTCTGCGAAAGGTCTGCATATTTGATCGCGCCAATTCCAACCATCTTTGCCACTTCGTGGCGATATTCTTCGGTCAGACCCGAATTTTTTTCGGTGACAACCTGAAAGGCTTTGTCAATTGCTTCATCGAGCAGTTCTGAGAGTTTAACATTTTCGCCGCTTCTGGTTTTAAGGGGTTTGTTGTCTTCTCCGAGGATAGATCCAAACGGAACGTGCTCGAGGGTAACCGTTTCATCGGCGAGAATTCCACAGACTCTTGCAGTGGCGAAAATCTGTTTGAAATGAAGCACCTGTCTCGCATCGGTAACGTAAATGATGCGGTGCGCCTTGAGGCTGTGGGTTCGATAGCGCAGGGCGGCCAGGTCGAAGGTGCCATAGTTGAAAGCGCCATCTGATTTCTGCACGATAACCGGCAACGGGTTGCCTTCTTTGCTGACGAATTCATCGAGAAAAACACATCGTGCGCCCTGTGATTCGACCAGCTTTCCCGATTTTTCGATTTCTTTAACCGTTTCTGCAAGCATGTCTCGGTAAAAGCTTTCACCGCATTCGTTCTCTTCGTTGAGTTTAACGTCGAGAAGTCGATAAATTCGGTAAACTTCGATCATGGAGATTCTGGTAATCTTTTTCCAGTCGGAAAGCAGCTGAGGGTCTCCCTGCTGCAGCCTGACAAGCAGCTCGTGGCATTGTTTTGCCGTTTCCTCATCATTTTTGCATTCGGCAGTGGCTTCTTTGTAAAGCTCTTCCAGACGACTGAGGGGTAAAAGTTTTTCGGCGGGCACATTTTCCTGTTCAGCTTTTCTGAGAACCGGAACAGCTTTGAAAAGCACCATGGCCATCGGCAAACCCCAGTCTCCCAGATGGTTCTGGCGAATCACCCGGTTGCCCAGTGCTTCGATTACCCTGGCCAGAACATCGCCGATAATCGTCGATCGCAGATGCCCAACGTGCATCTGTTTGGCAATATTTACGCTGGAATAATCCACCACCGTAGTTTCATTCTGCTGCCCACCTTTCAGACCGAGGTCTGGCGACGCGGAAATCTCGTTGAAACTGGCTGAAATTACATCGTCGTGAAGATACATGTTTATGAAACCTGGCCCGGCAATCTCTACTTTGTTGAACCAGCTTTTTTCTTCGCTGAGAATTGCAAGCATTTCCTGGGCAAGCTTTATAGGCGGGCACTTGGCAGCTTTTGCCAGTTTCATTGCCGCATTCATCGAGAAATCGCCTTTGCTGCGGTCGGGAGGCACCTGAATATCGATAAAGTCAAATTCCTGAATGCCATAACCAGCCAGCAAAGGTGCCAGCTTCTGGTGAATCATTGAAATCAGCTGCTTTTTCAAAATGCTTGTCTCCTTCTTATGAAACCTGCTTCAGGCCTTTGATTTAAATATCAGCCAGATTCCTATCAGGCCGATGACAAAATTCGGAAACCACACCCCGAGAAATGGCGGCAACAGCCCACCTTTAGCGAAAGCCTTGCCTGCTGCAAAAAGAACGTAATAAATGAAAATAATTACTACCGACATGCCAATGCCGATTCCCGTTCCTGATCTGGTTGTCTGTGAGCCGAGCGGGGCGCCGATCAGAACAAAAATCATGCTGGCAAAGGGAATCGAAGTTTTTGACCAGAGCTCGATCCAGTGCTGAACAATCACTTTGTCTGAAATGCCTTTGGCAACCTGGTCTTGGATGAAATCATACAATTCAAGAATGCCCATGGTTCTGGCATTCTTCTGGTCGGGAATGTGGTCTGGGTTTACGTAATGTGTGTCGATCGGGTATTCAAGGCGATCGAAATAGGTGTAATTCTTGTCTTCACCGCTTCGATGAATATCTGAAATGCGCCCGTTCCAGAAATAGCATACTCCGCCTTCGATTCTGGCCTTTTCCGCTTCGATTACCCGTGGAAAACCTTTTGGCTGCCCCTCATACATCACGACACCAAACATGTCCCTGGTCTCTTCGTTGAATTTTCTGACAAAGAAATTTCGCCCGGGGCCCGCTTCAAAAAAGCGGTTCTCGGCAACCTTGGGCAGGGGCCGCTTCAGAGTCACTTCGCGGCGAAAAAGCCGGGTGAATTTTTCATTGGCGATGGGAACCAGCTTTTCATTGAAAAGAAAAGTAAGGCCGGTAATAAACAGGCCTGCAACGATGGCCGGGGTAACGATGCGGGTGAAACTGAAACCTCCCGCTTTCAATGAAGTTATTTCTGAATCGGAAGAAAGCCGCCCAAATGCTACGAGGTTTGATAGCAGAAGAGCCATGGGAAAGCTTATTACCAGAGTGGGGGGCAGGCTGTAAATAAAAAACAGGGAAACTACCGAAACCGGAACGCCTTTGGCAAAAATGAGGTTGATCAGTGACATCATCAGGTCTATCAGCCAGATAGCAACGAAAAATGCCATTCCGAACAGGAAGGGTTCGAGAAGTTCCTGCAGAATGTAGCGGTCGATGGTTTTTATGGAGAATTTCATACAGACCGTTAATTTACTCTATCGCCATCAGTATTTCAACCGGCATTTCTCAATAACAGACGGTTGCACAATTAATTGTGATAAGGTACAATATATGGCAAAATCTTATCTGGCCGGGATTATAAACAAAAAT
>JBMOKV010000128.1:0-3159 GCA_049325495.1 Candidatus Rifleibacteriota bacterium
GATTTTCAGGGCGTGGAGCACCGGCTTGAATATGTGGCTACTGTTCGCAATGTGAAATTTGTGAACGACTCGAAAGCCACGAATGTCAACTCGTGTTGGTATGCACTGCAAAGTATGAAAACGCCGGTTGTGTTGATATTGGGAGGAACTGATAAAGGCAATGATTACAGCGAAATCGAAGAGTTGGTGCGTGATAAGGTTCGTGCTTTGGTGTTTTTGGGTGTTGATAATAAGCCATTGCATACTTATTTCGATGGGAAAAAAGAAATGATTGCTGATGCTCTCTCGATGGAAGAAGCGGTTGACAAAGCATACCGGTTTGCAAGTGAGGGAGATACGGTGCTGTTATCGCCCTGCTGCGCGAGTTTCGATTTGTTCGAGAACTACGAAGACAGGGGACGGCAGTTTAAGCAATGCGTGAGGGCGCTGTGAAAAGCGAAAAGCTAATAGCTAATAGTGAATAATGAATAGTGAATAATGGTGTCTGGCGTCTGGCGTCCGGTGTCTGGCGACAGTAGACTGTAGACAAATCTTATTAAAATGGATTCAATATTAAAGAAATATCTCAAAGGTGATGCAGTAATATGGGCTGTATTCATTGGTTTGTGTATTATTTCGGCGGTGGAAATGTTCAGTGCTTCCAGTACGCTGGCTTTCAAATCGATTAATCATACCGCACCGATGTTGCGTCACGTGTTGTTCCTGGGAATGGGAGCCTTTATCGCGTTCCTGGTACATTTCATTCCCGCGAAATTCATTCGCTTCGGAGCGTTTGTGCTGTTGGCATTCTCGATGGTGACTCTGGTGTTGGTGTTGTTTAAGGGAAAAACCGAAAATGACGCTACCCGTTGGTTGCAACTGGGTGGTTTTCAGTTTCAGCCATCAGAGCTGGGTAAGTTATCCCTGATTATTATTGCGGCGGATTTTATCGCGCGGATAAAAAATTCTGCTTCAAACGAAAATAAGTTTTTCCGGATTTTGATGGTGTTGTCGGCCATCGTATGTTTCCTGATTCTGCTGGAAAACTTCTCAACAGCCGTATTGCTTTTTGGGGTTATCTGGATCATGATGTTCATTGGCAAAATAGCTACCCGCAAACTTGTGCTGATTATTGCTGCCATTGTCGGTTTGGGTGTTTTTGGTTTTGCCGCGATAAAAATTTTCCCGCAGGAAAGTATGCCCAAGATGTTTGACAGGGCTTATACCTGGGAGAAACGTATCGACCGTTATCTTTCCGAAGATAAAGAAAAAGAAGACAAATATGTGATTAATGATGAGAACTTGCAGGTGCAGCACGGCAGAATTGCCATTGCAAGGGGTGGTGTGATTGGGGTGATGCCGGGGAACAGTGTGCAGCGTGACTTCCTGCCACAGGCATATTCCGACTTTATTTACGCGATTATCGTGGAAGAAATGGGATTGGTGGGAGGTGTTTTTGTCATCCTGCTTTATATGGTATTGCTCTTTCGGGCAGGCAGGATAGCCACAATGAGTAAAACCGTATTTCCCGCGATTCTGGTGATTGGTCTCTCGCTGATGATTGTGTTGCAGGCATTTGTCAGCATGGCTGTAGCTACCAGCCTGGGTCCCGTGACAGGACAACCGCTTCCAATGATTAGTCGTGGTGGGACTTCCATCCTCATAACCAGTATCTATTTTGGCATTTTGCTTGGTATTACCCGGCAGATTAAAGAAGAACAGACTGGCAACAATGCACTTACTGAAGAAATTGTAATAGAAGACGACGATGAAGAAACATACGACGAAATCGAATAGTCAACCCCGGTTTATCATCAGTGGTGGGGGAACAGGGGGACATATTTTCCCGGCTATCAGTATAGCCAATGCCCTGAAGGAATCATATCCCGAAGCAGATATTCTGTTCGTGGGAGCTATAGGCAGGATGGAGATGGAACGGGTTCCTGCAGCCGGCTATCCGATAGAAGGACTTCCTGTTAGTGGCTTCGACAGAAAAAACATGCTGCGAAATGTCAAGGTGTTGTGGAACCTGTTGCGAAGCATTCTCAAAGCGAGAAAAATCATCCGCAGGTTCAAACCTGATGTGGCTATCGGCGTGGGCGGATATGCCAGTGCGCCGGTATTGCGTGCCGCCTCGGCCTTTGGAGTCCCAACGCTCATTCAGGAGCAAAATTCCTACGCTGGTGTAACCAATAAGCTGTTGGCAAAAAAAGCAGCCCGAATTTGTGTGGCCTATGATGAGATGGAGCGGTTCTTCCCCAAAGAAAAAATTGTGAAAACAGGTAATCCGGTACGACAGGACTTGTTTGCGGTAGCTCCCAAAGCTGAGGCAGCTTATCAGTTTTTCGGCCTGGACCCGGCAAAGAAAACCATCCTGATTGTAGGAGGAAGTCTGGGCGCCCGCACCATCAACCAAAGTGTGATTGCTCATTTGGAAACCTTTGCGAACTCAGAGGTGCAGGTCATCTGGCAAACAGGGAAGTTTTATATTGAAGATGCAGAAAAAGCGTTTAAACCTTTTGCCTGTAAACATATTATCGTAACTGCTTTTGTCTCACGCATGGACTACGCGTATGCAGTGGCAGACCTGGTCATTTCGAGGGCAGGTGCCAGCTCGATTTCGGAGTTATGCCTCCTGGCTAAGCCTGCTGTTTTAGTGCCTTCTCCTAATGTTGCCGAGGATCATCAGACCAAAAATGCCATGGCTTTGGTGAAGCACGATGCTGCTGTGATGATCAGGGATGCCGAAGCGAAGGACAAAATGATTCCCGAGGCGTTAAAAATAATTCAGGATGCCTCAAAAATGACTGCGCTTAGCAAAAATATTCTTAATTTAGCGGAGCAAAATTCAGCAGGTAGAATCGCTGAAGAAGTAAAGAAATTATTAGTGAAATTTTAACTGTATTAAATGAATAAGTTTACGAAATTCTATTTTCTCGGTATTGGTGGAATTGGTATGAGTGCCATTGCCCGGTATTATAAAATCCACGGTTTTGAAGTAGCCGGGTACGACCGTGCCAGCACTACACTGACCAAAACCTTGGAATCCGAAGGAATAGAAATTTCTTATGATGATAAGGATTCGGATATTCCGGCGAAATTTCTGGATAAAAACAAAACACTGGTGATTCTGACTCCTGCCATACCGCAGGACAATCCTCAGCTGGTTTTCTTTCGTGA
>JBMOKV010000129.1:0-3152 GCA_049325495.1 Candidatus Rifleibacteriota bacterium
CAGGGAAAAATCCTGGGTAAATCCGTCGGTAACGTTATGCACCCGCAGAACAAAATGTGAATGGGCAAATTCAAAGATCCCGACGCTCATTTCAAGCCTCTTCAATTCGGCCCTGGGAATCTGCCAATAAGCATGTGCCCAGTGCGGGTCTCGAACCTGAACCACTATTCTGGTTTCACCATAATCTGCGGGCAAATCGCCGGTAAGATCTTCTTCTGCCACGGGCAAAACCATTTCAGAAGCCGGGGTTGAAAAAACCGGGATTTCCATGGTGGTTTTAAGAGAAGCATGTCTTCTTGATCGTTCTTCTTCTATCTGTTTTGCCTTGGGAGAGGGTTCTTCCGGTTTCAGAGTGGTTGGAATTTCTACGGGAATCGCAACCGACTGAACTATCGCGCCGGTTTTTTTGCGGGCATCCCCATCATTTTTCTGACGGGCAAACGACCGGGAAAGAATGCTTTCTTTAGCGCGATCAGCCGCTTCTTTTTCTGCAGGGGACTCTTTTTTTTCAGGAGCGGTTATGGGAGTTTTTTCGTTGATGTCGAACAGGCTGGCAGAAGGTTCAACATCAGCCGCTTTTCTACCCTTTCTAACTCCTGCTTTTTTAACTGGAGTCGAAGCGGAATCATCCTGATTCGCAGTTTTTCTGGAACCGGCTCTTTTTGTTTCAGCAGGCTTTATATTATCTGCCTTTTTTTGGCTGCTGGTTTTTCTGGTTTTTGCTTCAGTTTCTGCCAAGACCTTTTTTTTCTGGTCTTTTGGGGCAACCGGTTTTTCTGAGGTTGAAGTTTTTTGGGTTGGTGCTTCAGGCGCGGGTTTAATGGTAGTTTCAACCGCAGTTTTTTTCGAAGCCCGGGTAGTTCTATTTTTGGCCGGGGCGTCTTCAGTCAGGGGTTGAGCCTTCCCGGATTTTTTGGCGACTTGAGCTTTTTGAGACTTTTTTTCATTTTCCGCTGAAGATTTTTCATTGTCTGGTTGGTTGACCAAAACGGAAAGAGCGGCAATAAGCTCTTCTTTATTCAGTTTTGAGCGCCCCTTGACATCATACTGCTGAGCCAGCTGGTAAAGCTCTTCCCGCTTTAAACTGCCAAGATCCGCCGGTTGATTCTTTTTTGCCATTCCAACTCACTCCAAAGCCAAACCGAAAATTCAATTTTTGATGATACCAGAAAAGCCCAAAATAATCGATTTAATTCTCATCGAGAAAACTGTCAATCAGAGCAGGCAGAAAAACCAGAAAGACATAGTAATGAAGGGCCATGAAAAGTCCAAACACATAGCCAAAGATTTGAAAAAACATCTGTACCGCTCCAATACAGTTGATTAATGAAATGCCGATTACATTTTATAACAAATCAATTAACAAGTCTTTCAACTTTTAACTGAACCCTGATTTCAGAAAACAGATTTACCTGGCGACGGCCATCACCATAGAGATCCTGGATATAGGCGCGAGTCAGATTGACCCCGGAAAAAATCATCGTATATTTAACCTGATCCGTTTCGAAAACATGCTCATTGCTTTCTATTCCATCATCGGCAGTAAAGAAAAAATCACGTTGCTCACTGCCCTTTCCAAGTGTTATCGAGAAAGCTTCAAATCGGTCAGCGGGCAACCCGGTCTTTTCATTGATCGCTCTGAAAGTGAAGGCAAACTCCTCCAGATCGCGAGAAATAATGCCAGGGTTGCGAAACTCAAACACTTCATCGAAGAGTTTGGCATCGGCTTCAGAACCAAGCTCTTTAATAGCATCTTTGGGCCGTCTAGGCTCGATGAATGCAGTTCGTTTCTGGGAAAACGAAGCGAGTTTTTCTTCTGCCTGTTCTGCTTCATCTGAATCCGGGTAGATAATAACAATCTGCTGAAGGGTTTCTATGGATTTTTCCACATCGCCCCGCAATTCGAGTAAAGTTGCCAGTTTAAGCAGGCGTGAGGGCTCCTTATCTTTGCTTTCAGATAGAAAGGTAAGATATTTCACTGCGTCCTCAATCAAGCCAGATTCATCCTGGGCCATCAGAGTCGGCATCAGGCGCAGACTGGCGAGATAGTCATCGATTGCCTCGCGGATATTGCGCTTGCGATAAAGTTCCATTGCACTTTTAAAAAGGCGCGTTGCCTCTTCTTTTTGAGCCATTTCCGGTAAATGTTCGAGCTTCATCACAACCCGGCTGGCAAGAATATCAGGAAGCCGGTTTTTCACTGCCTGCTGATAATGCCAGGTTGCGAATTCATACCTTCTCACCGCTTCAAGGCATTCACCAATACGAAAGTGCAGCTTTCCACGGGTTTTAGGATCACTGACCATCTGCATTGCTTCGTAGTAAAAAATCAGGGCAGCGGAATAGTTGTTTTCTCGAAACAACTGCTCTGCCCTAAGCAGACAATTGTTGAGAGTGTAAGGGGGCTTTACCGAATCGTCTTCCTGGGCGCTGATAAACTGCGGATTTGCAACACTGCAAACCGCAAAAATCAAAAGAATGATGAAAAGCCAATTCTTCATAAAACCCGTCAGAATGAGCTGGAAAAAGTATCGGTCATCAGATAACGAAAGATAAAATCTGAATTCCGGGTATTGGGTACTGTTTCAAGCAAAAGATATTTTGCTTCGCCACTTTCAAGGTCTTTTCGTATTTCCTTGAGTAACGGAACAAAATTCAAATCACCATTTTGAAAAAGTCCCAGGTTTGCATGAGTGTTTTTGAAGGCCTCATAAAATTCTCTCAAGGCGATCTGAAATTTTTTCAGACAATTCTGGGAATATTCGTTTTCGCCTTCTGCGATTGCCTGGCGATAATCATTTCTCGCAGCGACATAATTCTTCAGAGATTTTTCCAGGGTCGATCGACGGGCTTCCCATCGATCGATGCCAGGCAAAACCTGATGAAGCATCAAAATTTTCATAAAGTCTTTTGACTTTTGATAAACAGCCAGAACATCGTCACACTCCATGTGGGCGATTCCAACGTTATAAGCGAGATAGCAACCGTATTTCTTTTTCATGTGCAGGAAAAATCGCTCGGAAAGCCCACCATTTCTCAGGTGCATGGTAATTCCATGATTTCTGGCAAATTCATCGAGAATTTTAAAACTTTTTTCAAATTCTTCTTCTGCCATGCGATCGAGATACTGACCGGGTTCAGATACGGGAACG
>JBMOKV010000130.1:0-19399 GCA_049325495.1 Candidatus Rifleibacteriota bacterium
GACCCTTTTCTGGGAAAAGATTTTTTGAGCTGGTTTTCCATTCGCCCCTGAGAGTTGTAGCCAAAACTCCTCCCAGGCTCCCAGAGAGAGTCATTATCGAGCTGCTTCCAATATCCTGATCGAAAGCCAGATTGCTGGAACCAACACTTACCATGCCTTTAATAGAGAACTTGTTTTTTTCCTTGCTGCGAATGATAGTGCAAATCGGGCCGCCTCTTGGATTATTTACTCCAAAAGGAGTTGAAATCTTTAACCCGCCAATATTCTGAGGATCAAATCGGCCAATGGCTGTGGTTTTACCGTCGGCTCCGAATAGGAATTCAATAATTCCGAGATTGTTTTTATCTACAATCAAATCTCCACGTAATCTTGTTCCCATTTCAAGATCGAGGTTGGCAACGGTCTTTTTTGCCACCATGAAGTTTGCTTTTTGGATTTTGATTAGATCCATTGGAAAGTCAGGGGCTGGCAGAGAAGTTTTGGGTTTGTTGATTGCAATCGAATAAAAGAAGTTTGCAATCTTCATCAATTCATCCCAGGAAACCTCTTCAAGTTCGCCAATAAAACCAGCTAATCCAGGGGCTGCCGGGTCATAAGCCCCCACCATTTTTACTGGACCGCTTAAACCAATATCCAGTGCGCCTTTTAGGAACAATGTGGTGTTGAATTTTCCTTTTGCATTTTTATCTTTTTTGTCTGCAAGCGCAATGTTTCCGCCAAATCCCATCTGTTCCAGGGTTAAGCCGGAGAAGCCCAATACATTCTTCCATTCCCCCGGAATGTCTGCCCGAACAATTATTCCCTCGTTTTTTACATTTCCGATCGGAAAATCTACAGCCAGCAAAAACTTTAACGGAATCTTTTCTGAAAGCTTCAATTCAATTTCTGCTGAAAGTGTCAAAAAATTCCCATTTTTTACGAACTTTGGATTTTTTAGACCAAGAAAGTCAGAGATAGATTCGACCATTTTTTCAAGATCATCAGAAACGTCGAAATCTTTCTTAAGATCATTGCTGCTTTTTCCTTGATCAGTATTGCTTGAAGAATCGCTTGTTCTGCTGAGAGACTCGGGTGCCAGATCCAGGCTTTTTACCTGCAAATCAGGCATTGCTTCGCTTTCGTCCTTTTCGGGTTCATTTTGTGTAGTATCCTTTTCGGGTTCATTCAGCTCAGGATGCTCTTTAAGAAAGTTGTTGCGGGCATCTTTATCTATTTCTGCCTGATTTTTTTCGATATATAGATTTGTGATTCCATCGATAATCTCTTGAGACATTTCTTCCTTTGTCTGAGCGGGAATCACCCATGCCTTAACAATTGGCATCGGAATCAGGTTAATGGCATCGATCAATGCCCCACTTCTGATTTCAACGCCCTGGAACAGGCAGCCCTGTTGGCCGAGAGAGAAATCTGTGTTTCCGCCTTCTCCGAGCTCTCTGCTTTCAGATCTTTTCACGAGGTCCAGCATCCTGCCATCAATCTTCATGTATTGAATCTTTAAACGATTGATAACGTCTGAATATTTTCCTGAAATGCCTGAAACAGCATAATCTTTTTCGGCTATTTCTGAGAATTTGCCGCCTCCGTTTCCGCCTTTTTGTTCACCATTCATAGTCCTGGAAGGATCAGAAAAACTTCTGAAAACAGGCGCAATTGCGTCAATTGCCCCGCCACAGCGACCTTCAAAGCCAGCCAGATACCAGTCGCTGCTATGAGACAATTCGGTTACCGCCCCGCCGCCTTTCCCGCCAACCGAGGAATTGTTATAAAAAGAAGCAAGGAAAGTCCCTGCAGGCAAACTGCTGATATCGCCATAATCACGCCCAACTACCATCAATGAAATTGGTTTCTCGGCGCCAGAATCTCTATCGTTCCATACAGGTCGGCTTGCTCGACCAGCAACTACATGTTTCTCTGCTATACATCTGAAATTTTTAAAAGAGGGCAGAATCGCCGGCTTTTTGTGGTCGCGGGTCGCTACGAATCCCATAGCCACATAGCCTTTTGGAGGAATTGGTCGCCAGAAAGAAACGTGCTGGCAATTCTTTTTTGCAGCCTTGTCATTCCAGATTTCTTCATAATCTACAGGTGCTTTGAGATCATCTTCGCTTCCAGTATCCTGAATTATTATAGCAGAATAACCTGGTTGTTCACGCCCAATCGAGATTACATCGCCGACAAAAAACCAGCCCTTGGGAACTTTGGGCCTGCAGATGAAAACGTCAGAAGAGGTTCCCAGGCCTTTGCTGTTCCATTCGGTGGTAAATTCAGAAATAAAGCTGCATTTCAAACCAAATTTTGATTTAATTTCAGGCAGGTCGCTGGTAACTGATTCAGGAAGAATTTTAATGTTTAGTTCAGCTGCTTCATCTGAATCTGCACAGACACGTCCGCTGACAATTCTTACAAACTTGCCGTTTGCGGCTTTTAAATAGATTTTTCCGTCGCTTTTCCCACAGAAAATCTGAAAGCTTTCCATTGGCCCACATTTGTCAGCGTTACCGCTGACAACCGCCTGCTTTGTATTAGTTTCAACTGTTAGGTAATTGCCATTATCTATCTGAAAACTGAAATTTTTACCGTCGTTGTTAATCAGCCTGAATCTTTCCCAGATTCTGGCTTCTTTGGAATCGGCTTTAACTTCATAGTTTTCATCCTGATAAACTGAAAAAAAGCTGCTTCCAGCTTGATTCATCAACCCAACAATAAGCCCATTACTTAAATTGTTGATTGATTCGGGAACAACTGGAGAAATCTGCAATTTTTCCCAGTCATTGATTGCATCTGCGCGGAAATGAGTTGCCCCGTCCGGTTCGACCGATAAAAATTTGCCGTTTTCGCATTTTAAGCTGAAAGACCCGTCGGCATTTTTAACTAATTGAAAAATTTCCCATGAGAGCAGTTTCGCAGCCTGTTTCATTGGGTTCCCATCCTGGTCGAGCCTGGCTGAGGCAAAGTTCCCGTGAACACCAAAAAGAGCCACATTGTTATTTGTTAGTGGAATGAGGCTGAGCATTTCCCATTCTTTTGGCTGTGCCGCGCTAAAGTTTGCCGTCCCATCATTAGACAAGCTGAGAAATTTGTTGTTATGAGCTTTGCAGGTTACGTATCCGCCTTCAGTCAGAATGGTTGCCAAATCGGCTGCATTCTGATTTTTAATTTTGCCGATTTTGCGTAAATCAGCTTCAACCCTGCGAAGCGCATCTTGAAACATCGATCCAGAATGGCTTATCGACACCTGAACAAGAAACAACACCAACAGAAAAAATAGTTTGCGCACCTTCATTTTTGTCTGTCTCACTTAAATGGATTTTTAATTACATCATTTTCTAATCAGACAATTTTATCAGTTGCGCACGCTTTTTACAAGAGTTTTTAGATCTAGCCATATTCGAAACCGGCCTGAACGCAAGACTTTGCAAGATTCATTCTTAAATTTCAGCGCAAATGCATGCGTTCGTTCAAGAAAGAAGTTTGCCTTATGCATGTTTAAAACTAATTTTTCAAACCTGGGGGCTGATCAAAAACAAATGCAAAAGTTTTGCACGCCAGATTTGTGCCTCAATCTTTTTCCTTAAATTCTGTTTGCTATTTGAAAAATTGATTAATACAATTGAGTAAAATTTAAATCGAAGAGGTTTATTTGTTTTGCTCAATCGTTTTTTGAAATTTCTTGCATTTTGTTTTCTTTTTCTTTCTTTTACATTTCCGGCTTTCTGCTCTTCCCAGGACTTTTCGGACTGGATGAAAGATCTGCCTGATGACACCCTTTTACGCGAGATGTCGATTCCCGGAACACACGACACTTGCAGTAAAGACACAGTAGCCCCTGATGGTTTTGGATTTTTTAAAGCAGCTATTACCCAGGATGATTCTATAGAAGATCAGCTAAAAAAAGGAATCCGCTGTTTCGACATTCGGGTAGATCTGGAAGGCAGTTACGATCAAGTCTGGTTCTATCACGGCCCTGTCAGAATGGTGGGCTATTTTAAAAAAACGGTTCACGATGTCTGCAAAGAATTCCTGTCAAAAGAAAATCACCCAGGTGAAACCATAATCATGTTTATCAAGCACGAATTCGACGAAGACACACATAAATTCAGAGCATCCAACAAAGACAGGCTAAGGGAATTTCTGCAAAAGACAGTTGAAAACAGCACTACCTACATCGACGGAAGGAAAAAAGACCTGAGCAGGCTGACTCTTGGTGAAGTGCGCAGCAAGATCGTTTTGATTGATCGCTCAGACCTTACCCACATAGGCTTTAAATACAACACCAGGTTTAAAAACTCTGCAGGAAAAGAACAGGAAGTATTCTACATACAGGATGATTACAAATATCCTCATGTTGACGAGGGCGTTCAAAAAAAGATTTCAAATTTCATAACAAATTCAGGCAGATTCAATGACCCTAATATTGATGAATACCAGCGATGGCCTTTAACCTTCATTTCTTTTACTGATGACGATTTATCTGGGGATGATCCCTTCACCCCAAGACAAGCCGCAGAAAAAATGAATCCGGCTTTTTATCGATACCTGATCAATGACTTCAAAGGCAACAGAGTGGGCACCGTTTTAATGGATTTCCCTGACAAACACGCTCGAACAAGACTTGTCAGCAAAATAATCTCATACAACTGGAAGCACCCATATCTTATTGAGATTAAAACTGCCGACGAAAAAGATGCCGGCACAGATTCAAACATTTCTTTGATTTTGCATGGCCAAAAAGGTGAGTATACCGTTGACCCCAAATTTGGCATCGGCCATGATGCATACGAACAAAACGCCATTGACTCCAGTCTGGTACATACTCCATTTGATTTAGGCTCAATTAATGCTGTAACCGTCGATTTTGATAAAGGTGGCAGAAAAAGCGGCTGGTGCCTCGATTACATTACAGTCACCAATGTTGCTGATGCTGCCAATGGGGCAAAACCCCAGTTGTTCGATTTTAATCACCAATGGTTTTACAACGATGGAACAAAAAAAGTAACAGCGTCAAAAGAACCTCAGGATAAGCTCAGATATGAAATGAGAATAAAAACTGCCGACAAAAAAGATGCCGGAACAGATGCCAACATTACCGTTCAGTTAAATGGAATGAAAGGCTCATACACATTCGATCCAAAGAAAAAAGGTATTCCCGGCGATGGATTCGAGCAAAACCAGACTGATTATCTGAGCTTTCTTGCAGATAAGGATATTGGGCAGATTTACAACATCACCGTATGGTTCGACGCCCATGGCAAAAAATCCGGCTGGTGTCTTGAATACATAGAAATTTCAACCCCATACAACACTGATGGCGGCTGGACCAGGTTCCCATTCAATCCTTCCGACGGTGGCCAATGGTTCTATTCGGCAAATGATAAAAAAATAGCTTACCCGGCCGGACCAAACCCGCTTGGAAACCCTCACCAGCACAAGAGAATGCCTCGGGAAAACATCGAACGATTCGGAGAACCCGGCGATATGCCGCTTTCATTCGCTACAGGCGTAAATAACAAAAATGCCTTGGCCGTATGGCGGTATTCAAACAGCTTATGGTTTGTTCAAAACGGTATCAAAAGACCTTTCGGAAAAAAAGGTGATATTCCAGTACGCTTCGACAAAGACGGAGATGGCAAAAGCGATGTCTGCATTTATCGCCCATCAAACGGATACTGGTATGCCGTAGGTTCTGACGGAATTATGGAGTCAACGTTATGGGGAAAACCCGGCGACATTCCTGTGACATTCGATTTTGAAGGCGATGGAAAAAGCGATTGCTGTGTTTTCAGACCGTCTAACGGATATTGGTTTGTAAAGGGCCTTGACGGAGCTGTAAAAGCCAACAACCTTTCCTGGGGTGAGGCAAACGACATTCCTGTTTCCTTTGACTACGACGGGGACGGCAAAAGCGAATATTGCGTTTTTCGCCCCTCAAATGGAAACTGGTATTTTCTAACCAAAGACAGAAAACAATTTACCACAGTGAATTGGGGCCGCGATGGCGACATTCCCGTGCCATTTGTTAATAATAATGATGGTAAAAGCAGTTGCTGCGTATGGCGCCCATCTAATGGAACCTGGTATGTTTTAAATGGCCCAACCGTCGAACTTGGAACCAGCGGTGACATTCCCGTACCAATGGATATAGACGGAGATGGAATCACCGATTTCTGTATCTGGTGCCCGGTTACTGGCAATTGGCACACAATCCTGAACAAAGGTCTTTAATTTTAAACAATCGTTTGACCGAGTCAAGTATGTGTTGATAATCATCGGCCCTCGTTTTTTACGAGGGCCTTTGTCTTTTAATGTTTTGAGAAAAAAACACCGTGGAAAAAGCAAACATATTTGTGTTAGAATCAGATATTAAATTTGTTTCTGGGGGTTGAACAATGGTCTGGAGAAAGGCTTTTCTTGTTCTTCTTTTGGTTTTTATAGCAGGCTCATCTTTTTCTTTTGCAGCTCAGACGTCTTCTGTCTGGAACGACCTTTTTCCTCAAGGTTTGCTGGATCGCAATGGAAACAAAGTCTCCCTTGATACTTTGAATGGGAAATTTGTTGGAATATATTTTGCAGCTCAGTGGTGTTCAAGTTGCAAGTCTTTTTCACCCCTGCTGGTGCCATTCCGGAATGAACAGAATGACCGATTTGAAGTTGTCTTTGTAAGTGCAGACAAGAATAAGCAGGCTCAGTTTGCTTATATGAATGAAATGGGCATGGCCTGGCCGACTCTTGAATACAGGTCTGCTCCGGCACTCGCCCTGAAATCCCGCTTTGAAATCACTTCAATTCCAACTTTGGTTGTTCTGTCTCCCAACGGCGAACTGATAACCCGCGACGGCACCCCTGATGTTCGAAAGAACCCTGCAGAAGCTCTTAATAAATGGGAATCAACGACGCCCACCCCATTACCCTTCTCGATTGTTGCTGACCAGACCCCATTGTCGGCCGGTCGCCTGGAAAACCTGGACGCCGCCATTATTAATGAAGTTAATGCGGCTCGATCCATTCCCAAGCTGGGTTGGATCAAAGGAACCATTGGCAGCAAAGATTATTATGTAGCCATTAATCGCACCGAATGGACAATAAAAGGAAATGCCGGCGACAAGCCGTTCGACATCAAGATCGACCATGAAAACAAAACAATCAGGGGCTATGCCCACGATTCCGGCGTTGACCTTACTTTTACCTGGACCCCCGAGAAATATTCTCTGGAAGGCGAGGCCTATGGTTATCCCTACTGGATAAACCTTAACTGGCCGACCGGCGACTCAATGGGCGGTATCTCATGTTCAATGCTTGAATTTTTCTGGAATACAGACACCGGCGTCGTAACCGGCGTTTTGGGGGAAAGAAAAGCTAATCTGAAATTCGATAAAATTTCAGGCAGACTTACCGGCGACTTCTTCAATAGAAAGCTCGATTTGCAAATCACAAACCTTGAATTGAGCGACTTTCTTCAATACAACTATCTGTTTCTGAAGTAAATTTCTGCATTTCACGCATATTCAGCAGTTCCTAAAAAAAATACCCCCAGTTAACCTCGACTGGGGATTTTTTTTTACATCAATCCAATAAAAGATGAAAATGGCAGAGTCAGGAGATTAAACAAATGTTTAAATCTGCGTTATTCCTACTGATTTTAATAATTGCCCAACCATCATTTGCGCAAAACAACCAGCCAGTTGACGGCGGGGAACTGCAAAACCGGTTTTTGCGCTTTCAGCAGATGAGAAAAAACATGCCGATTCTCGAACGCATCAAAAAATTTCGCGAATTTCGCGCAAAACGGCAAAACTCTTCGCCGCAAGCTCCGAAAATGCATCTCGACCTGGCTTACGGCAATCATGAGAGACAAAAACTGGACATCTACGCACCGGAAAACGCCTCCGGCTCTCCGGTCCTCGTCTATATTCACGGTGGAGCCTGGAAGATGGGAAATAAAAAAATGGTTAACGACAAACCCGTTTTTTTCACTTCGCGAAACTGGATATTTGTCAGTGCCAATTATCGACTGCTCCCCGAAGGCCGGCACCCGAACAATGCTCAGGATGTTGCATCAGCACTGGCCTGGGTTCACGACAATATCGAAAAATTTGGTGGAAACCCCGATCGGATAATTCTCTGCGGGTTTTCCGCCGGAGCTCATCTGGCCGCCCTGGTCGGGTTGGATGGCAATTACCTCAGCAACTCCGGCAAATCATTGTCGGTAATTAAAACAGTTGTCCTTCTTGATAACCCGGTTTCAGACGTTTTAGAAGAATTGAAAGGCCAAAGCCATGATAGAATGATAGAAGCTTTTGGTGATTCAAGAGAAATTCAAATAAATGCTTCACCTGCCCGACACGCTTCCAGCAGTGGTGAAAAACCAGTTTTTATTATTGCCCACAGCGGTGGAATGCCCTCATACAGCCCGATGTCTGATAAAGATTTCAAGCTTCAGGCCGATTTACTGGCAACCGCACTCGAAAAATCAGAAGCCAAAGCATACATTTTCCCCCACTTGAATCTCAACCACACCGAACTTGACCGCAATTTTGCATCATTCAACGACCAGGCAGGTGTTACCGCCCCGATTATGAATTTACTGGAAAATTTTTAAAGAACTTCCCCGCCGCTAATCTATCACGTGCAAACCAAAGTTTTAATCTTCGCAATTTTGGTTAGAACAGCAATGAAAAGTGGTGATATACTACTCTTATGAGTGAACAGATAGACTTTATTAAGAAAATTGCTGCAAGACTGGATTCAGCCGGCATAGCCTATATGCTTACCGGCTCTTTGGCCATGACTTTTTACGCGACTCCACGCATGACCCGTGATATAGACCTGATTATTGAAATCAGTGAAAATTCAGCCGAAGATCTGCTAGCCCTTTTCGCAAGTGATTGCTATATAGATGCCGGATCTATAGCAAGAGCTATTTCAACTGAGGGAATGTTCAACATTATCAGCAATGAATTTATTTTAAAAGCTGATTTTATAATCAAAAAGACCGATGAATATCGACAACTCGAATTCACTCGTCGTCGAGAAGTCCAGATTGATGGATGTAGAATTTTTATTGTAGCTCCTGAAGATTTGATCATTTCAAAATTGATCTGGGGTAAAGATTCTGAATCTGAAATGCAGTTGCGAGATATACTCAATCTTCTCAACTTTGCCAAAGACCTTGATCTTGATTATCTAAATTTCTGGGTCGAGCGGCATGGTCTAAAAGAATACTTTAAAAAGGCAATTAAAAATGAGTGATACAGACAGCAAAGTCGAAGAAATTTATCAAAAAATGCTTTGCAGCCTTTCACCTCAAAAAAGGCTGAAAATGGCAGCCGAAATGTTTTCTGATTGCCGAAAAATCGTCATAGACTCTCTGCGGCAGCAAAGTCTGCCTGAGGAAAAAATTCGCATTGAGGTTTTCCAGCGGTTTTATAAATGCGATTTCACTGAGAGTGAATGCGAAAAAATCCTCGCTCACCTTCAAAAGGCCGATTAATAATGCCTTCAGGTTCTCAATTCCCCTCTATGTCCGTCTTTTCCTGAAGACCAGGCAGTAACTATGGTCATACCCACTTCCATAGCCACCGTTCCAGCAGATTATATATTCCTTTACGAACTGAAATTCGGTTTTAAATGAATTGGCAATGTCCCATGCCAGGGTAGTGACAGAATCATTATCATCAACCAGGTTTGCTGCTTCCACGATCAGATATTTATCTTCTTTCAGCAGCTGCTTGATTTTGACTCCAATTGTCAGAAGGTCGGTTAAATAATTCGCATAACAATTTTCCTGATGACTCTCATTTCGCAAGGGATTTTTATCATACGACTGATGCATGTAAGGCGGCGAAAAGAACACCAGATCGAGCATTGGAAGATGATACTTTTCAAGCTCCAGAGAATTGCCATGAATGAGACGATTTTTGTTTTTAATCATGGTAAGCCCATATTTATATCTCGCCTCGTCAGCTTCGATGCCATAGCAGCTTCGCCCCATTTCTTCCGCTGCAATCAAAGCTGTTGAATAACCTGCAAATGGGTCGAGTATGACATCTTCTTTATTTGAGTATTTCTCAATGACGTATTCAACAAAGTCTTTCGCCAATCGAATGTCCTGATTCCTGAATTCTTCGGGAAGCGGCGCGTGGCATGTATTGTCAAAGAATAAAAATGACTTGTCCATATATCCTTCCTGAAAATCATTGAAGTGTTTAAGCTCAACTGGTTTGATTACCAGGTTTTGTCAAACAGATTTCAATTTTTTTCTCAAACCATTTTTTGATTTCGGCAAATTCACTTAAAAACTCTTCTCTGGAAGCATCTGGCTGAGCTGCCTGCGTGTGCAGATACTTAATCCAGTCATTTTTTTCAGGATGAGTCAGGCAAAGCTTTTGCAACATCATGTCCAGATCATCTGTCCAGAACTGGTGAATTTCAAGATCGAGACTGAATAAAGCCATCAGGCATCTCCGGGAAATCTTTTTGATTAAATGATCGGTTTCCTCCTTTGCCGTTGATCTTTCAAGCTTGTTTAAGAGGTTGCGTGTGACTTCAAGAGTATCTGAATTAATTTCCCTGATCAAAGCAATATTTGCTTGCAGGCCCGGAAGGCTATCGGCAAGATCTTTTCCATAAACACAAATGCTGACAATCGTAATCCAGAAGTTCCAACCGAGTGAGCTTCGGGAGATTTCCTCAAGCGAACAACAATGAATATCGATTTTAGTCACGAAGGGAAACTGGCTGCACAAGTCACTTTTAATGCGATTCAGGTCCAGCTTCATTCCCTCAGAAACGCGATTATTAAAAACAACAGTGAAATCTGCGTCAGACTTGAACGGCTTCGCCAGACCTCTGGGAATTGAACCGCACAAATAAATGCCATGCACAAGCTGCGGAAAAGCCTGATTAAATGCTTTTATAAAGCCATCGACAAACGGCCTGTAATTTCCTTCAATCCTCAGTTCTTTAATCATTCTTTCAAGCATTGATCAACTCTCCGCTATCAGCTTCATAAAAAGGATTTTAAAGAGGTTCAAATTCATAACAAACATTGCAGGGTTCCTGGGTTACTATTTGCCAGAACTGACAAGACTCACATGCCAGAAGCTTATCATAAATTGTGATAAGCTTCCAGTCACGGCTTCGACAACCATTCAAACAAAGCTGACCCAAATTTTCTGAAGAAATTATCTGGCGGATTTATATGAAGTTTAAACAAAACGCTTAAATGAACAGATTAATCGCAATTCGGAGCGTTTTCCGGATAGCTTTATGTTTCAAGTGACAATTACGGAAGAGAAAAACTTGAGGTCGCAAATTGCGACCTCAAGTCTGGAAAAACTGGTCAGCAAAGAAATGGACGAAAACTTCTTGTCTTGACGAGGAGTTTTCGTCAGAGGTGAAGAATCATAATCTCCTTTTCGATTTTCCCTCTTAATCCACATGGAGATCCAGTCCCTGGCATAAAAGGCTTGCCTGATTTTTAAAAACCAATTAAGAACAACCGGACTATTTTAAAATTTTGATTGAATTTCGACAATTGTTTTGTCTACCCAAAAATATTGCAAGAAGCATTGTTGCCATTGTATTATAAAATAATAACAAGGTTGATATTTCTCAATTCAGGCCGGTAAAATGGATAAGATTACTGCAGATAATACTATCAGTGAAATTATAAAAAAGCGTCCCAGAGCAAAGTTAATTTTGATGAATCATGGCATGTACTGCTTTGGATGTGCTTACAGCGAATCAGAGAGCCTTAAAACAGTTTCAGAAATTCATCAGATAGACCTGGAACTATTGCTAAAAGATTTAAACGAATCCTAAGAGAGTGTTTTTATGAATTTCAGTGATTTGATGAGCTGGATTATCGGCAGAGAAGGCGCAAAAACAGAGGCCGAAGTCAGCAAGCCAATTGCCAACAGGCGAGCTTCTGCAAGACTTAATTTTCAAAACGGCGTGGTGCATATTCAGGGGGTCGGAGATTTTCCTTTGATAGACCTTGCCCAGAGAGGCCTTTCTCTTAATCCGCTGGACCAAAGCATATTGGCAAACCCACAGCCCGGAATGATCTTACCATCGAGAATTCGCCTCGGCGCCATATTTCTTGAAACCGACCTCAAAGTTTGTTATCTGGAATCAGGCAAAATAGGTTGTTCTTTTGGGCAGCTATCTTTGGGGCATTCTCGAATTCTAAATGATTATTTAAAACCATGTCTCCTTGGTGCAAGCCTTAGACAGATTCGCTCCAGAGAGGAAAACCAGACCTGGTTTGAAGGTGATGATTCATGTCAACTTTTTTACTGGAAGGATTCAAATGGTGTTTTTGAGCAGGCTGAACTCTACTTCATGGACTATGCAATCAATTTTGATGGGAAGAGTAACAGTTTAAGAACGGGATTTTTCAGACTTCCATTCGGAAGTAGCGGGGGCAGAGTTTTTCCAGACAAATCCACGATTGTTTTTAACTCAACCCCCTCCTACAGGGTTCTGAAAATGGCGCACCTTTTTTTTAATCATGCGACCCTACCCGAGGAAGTTTTCCTGAATCTGGCAAGCATTGCTTTCCGAGAAGAAAAATGTTCTTTCAGCAAGGTTCTGTTTGGCGAAAAAGACAAGGGCATAACATTTAATTATTTTGATGAATTTGGCGAAGTTAAATTGAAAGTTGCCAGCCTTTGTTCGACAGCCATATCTGCATTATTACCAGATCCTCCGCCAAAAAGAACTCTAAAACCTGGAACTGTTTTATCAGGAATTTTAAATTTACCAGAACATTCTCTTACAGCATCATTAAAGGTCGTATTCCAGCAGGACTTTATGGTGGGCGGAGGCCTTCGCCTTCAAAACTCCGATGACTCAGAATTTCTTTCTGCCTTTTTGGCACCACGACTGCTGGGAAGATCACTTGAAGCACTCCCGCCGCCGGCTGAAAAAAAGCCCTTTTCACCTGGTGACGCCCAAAGCTTCATGTATGTTGGAATCCACAACACCCACCTTCTTTCACTCGTTGTTTATCCTAAAAAGCTTTTATATGGGCGTCTCGCCTTTAACGATAGAATCGTGATATGGGATAAAAATTCCCTGACAATGTATTCATTTCCCCAAGGACTTGTCTTCCCATACGACTGGGACATATTAACTTTCAATCATGAAGAAATTGGAAATGATGACCCAACTCTATTGGAGACTGTTCGTGAAATTTTGAATAGCTCCAACATTTCAAGCGAGCTGAAAGAGGCTTGGGAAACAGTTCTTTGTCCATCCAACAAATTGTAAAGTCAGCTTTATTTGAATATTTGACTTATAGTTGTGGCGGGTATATTTATTAGCAAACTACTGAAAACCCGCATGCGTTGCAGGTGGTGATAAAAAACACGACTCGCGCTGAGTCGTGTTTTTTATTTTGAGTGACACACTTTCCGCATCTCAATCATTTTCTTGTAAGATCATCAGAGCCGAGAGAAAATCCAGTTATCCGACGTTTCCTGACAACGGAGCTTTCTTTACCTGGGCAAACTTGCTATTCCATTTTGGAATTTCAAGTTTTCACGCATAAGAAATTTGCTTAAAAACTGAAAAAAAATTTCCCATTTTTGCTTTTCGCTTGATTTAAAAATGAGGCCCGTAAAAAGGTCACTAAAATCAGGAGAGAAAAAATGATCGGCAAAGACATAAGTCTCATTGAATCAGAAAAAATAGAGAGCAAAATCTATACAATTCGCGGCCACAGGGTTATGATCGACACTGATCTTGCAGAATTGTATGGAGTTGAAACAAGGCGATTGAATGAACAGGTTAAGCGCAATGCCGAACGTTTTCCGGATAGCTTTATGTTTCAGTTAACAATTGCTGAAGAGGAAAACTTGATGTCGCAATTTGCGACATCAAGTCTGGAAAGACCGGTCAGAAAAGAAAAACACGGCGGTAGACGAAAGCCGGTAAGCGCTTTTTCTGAGCATGGCGTCTTAATGCTTGCCAATGTTCTAAGAAGCAAACGAGCAATCGCTGTAAGCATTCAGATCATCGAAGCATTTGTCCGACTAAGACAATTAATATCAGCCAATATGGAAATTGCATCGATGGTTAAAGACCTTGAAAAAGCTGTAAGAGAAAACAAAAACGATATAAAGCTGATTTTTAAGACGATAAATACAATGCTCAACCCCAGAACGAAGCAAAAGCCAAAAATCGGATTTAACCCCGAAGAAGATCTTTAATTATCAGCGTAAAATTCCCAGTAAAAAAATCTGCCGCAAACCCAGGCTAAAACGAAAAAACCCTCGTTTTCACGAGGATTTGATCGGTGCCGGGGACGGGACTTGAACCCGTATGGCTCTCGCCACACGCCCCTCAAACGTGCGTGTCTACCAGTTCCACCACCCCGGCGGATGATGTGAAAGTGATTATAGCGCATGGCGGTTTTTCAGTCAAGCAAATTTTGACGAAAAGTTGCATGCATTACCGGTATAACTTAACTGCCGGATTTCATGAAGCGCTGGGCCACCTGCTGATAAGCATCACGAAAGGGTACACCCTGTCGGACAAGTTCATAGGCCTGGTCGGCAGCAAAAAGTTCTTCGGTCATCGCGAGTTGGCAGCGGTCTTCGTTGATCGCCAGATGGCCGAAAAGCAGCTCGGTTACGGCCAGCGCCTGCAGCGAAATATTGAAGGCTTTCATCAGCGGCTCTTTGGTGACCTGAACATCACGGTTATACCCAGATATCAGCCCGACGCTGCAGTTTCTGATCGTGGCCTCGCAGCCGCTGACCTCATGGAACCTGGCCCGCAGCAGCTCTAAAACGTCGGGATTCTTTTTCTGGGGCATGATTGAACTGCCTGACAAGAACTCATCAGGAAGCCTGAAAAAGTCGAACTCAGGCAGCGAAAAGAAAATCAGATCATTGGCCATGCGGTTCAGGTCGAACATGATCTGCGACAGAACGTGCACCGCAAAAGAATCGAACTTGCTTCGGCTGTGCTGGGCATAGACCGGGTTGGCCTGCACTCTCGCGAACCCAAGCTCCTGTGCGGTGTATTCCCGGTCGAGAGGCAGCGGAACCCCGTAGCCGGCACCGGTTCCAAGCGGCGACTGATCGATCAGGTCGATGGCGCACCGAAGCAGCGAAAGATCGTCTTCCAGTGCATCCCGATAGGCCTCAGCCCACATTCCGACCGACGACGGCATGGCCTTGCGCGTGTGGGTGAACCCGGGAATCGCAATTCGCCCATACTTCTCAACGAATGCCTCAATGGCAATGACCACATTCTGGGTCAGAGCCAAAACCCGCTTCAGCTGAGCCTTCACGAACAGCCGCAAAGCAGTGAGAACCTGGTCATTTCTCGATCGGCCGGTGTGAATCTTCTTGCCCGGCTCTCCGAGGCGCTCGGTAAGATACTCCTCGATTGCCGTGTGGCAGTCCTCCTGGTCAGGCCGGATCTTGAACTTGCCTTCGCGAACCAGATCGATGAGCGTATTCAATTCCTTGACCAGCGCAACCACCTCATTTTCAGAAATAAAGCCGGTTTTGCCCAGCATCCTTGCGTGAGCCTGGCTGGCTTTGCAGTCGTATTCCAGAAGCTGCATGTCGAGCAGATAATCGTCACCGGTAATAAAGGCTTCGATTTCCCGGTTCAGGTCATAACCCTTCTGCCAGAGCTTCATTCAACTTCTCTCCATTCATAGGGTTTTGACTTGCGCAAAACCAGATTGTGGGCTTTGAGCCTGATTCCGTTGATGTTAATAAACCCCTTGCAGTCGATCGAGTTGTAACCACCCTCGATATCCATGCTCGACAGATCCTGATTATACAGAGAAGCCGATGACTCGCGGGCAATCGCATGTACATTGCCTTTGTAAAGCGCGATGGTAACTTCGCCATCAATGTTTTCCTGGCTCTTGTTGAAAGCACACATCAGAAAATCCATTTCCGGTGAAAACCACAGACCATTGTAAATCAGCTCGGAAAACTTGGGAATCAGGCCATCGCGAAGATGCATGACCTCTTTATCCATGGCAATGCCCTCAAGGTCGCGATGCGCTTTCCACAAAATCGTGCCACCGGGAGTTTCATATACACCCCGGGATTTGATGCCAACATAGCGGTTTTCAACCATATCTACACGGCCGATTGCATTTTCACGACCAACTCTATTCAAATAAATGAATAATTCAAGCGGATCTTCAATTTTCGTGCCATCCTGCTGATTCTCAACCTTGACCGGCAGACCGTTCTGGAAACTGATCTTCAAAGTTGTTTCTTTATCAGGCGCTTCGCGGGGCGACAAAGTGTGACTGTAAACATCTTCAGGGCACCGTTTCGCCGGATCTTCGAGAATTCCCGCTTCGTGGCTGATATGCAACAGGTTTTCATCTTCGCTGTAAGACTTGCTGATCGAGGCTTTGACCGGAATTCCATATTTTTCGGCATAATTGATCATGTCGGTTCGGCCTTTGAATTCAGAAAGAAAACTCTGATCTTTCCAGGGTGAAATAATTTCGACATTTGGCATCAACGCGTAATAGGCAAATTCGAAGCGCACCTGATCGTTGCCTTTGCCGGTCGCACCGTGCGATACGATATTGGTGCCTTCCTTCATCGCTATTTCTATCTGGCGTTTGGCGATGATCGGTCTAGCAATGGCGGTGCCAAGAAGATAGGTTCCTTCATAAATGGCATTACCCTGCATTGCCGGGTAAATATAATCGGTAACGAATTCGCGCTTCAGGTCTTCGACATAAACTTTCGAGGCACCGGTCGCAATTGCTTTTGCCCTGATCGCCTCAAAATCTTCATTCTGGCCCACATCAGCCACGTAGGCGATTACTTCATAACCTTTGTTTTCAAGCCACTTGAGAATAACCGATGTATCGAGACCGCCACTGTAGGCAAGTACAACTTTCTTTTTCATTTTAAATCCTTAATTAAAATTTATATGTGAACTTTGAGACCGAGCGCCGGAATTCTTTCAAGCAACTCACTGCGCAGCTCGTCTCTTGAAACATTTTCACGAACGATAAGAATGATGGTGTCGTCGCCGGCCACGCTTCCGAGAAAGCAGTTGAGCTTCAGGCCGTCGATAGTCGAAGCAAGCCCGGATGCAAAACCCGGCAGGGTTTTTGCAACCGCGCAGTTGCCACTGAATTCAATGGATAAAAATGCATTACCATTCATAAACGGCACCGACTGAAGATTTTTGGCGGGCATATCATCGACGGTGGAATAAGTATATGAACCGTCTTCAAGTGGTTGTTTGACAACCCCAAGCGCCTTGAGATCGCGAGAAAGAGTAGCCTGGGTCATCGAATGACCTGCCCGACTCAATTCATCGAGAAGCATCTGCTGGCTGCTGATTCTTCCGCCGCGGATAATCTTTACAATGGCCTGCTGCCTGCTTTCTTTACCCATTTTCAGAAACCCCTGCATATTTATTCAAATCGAGTGAATATTTATACACACATTCAAGCAGCAGGTCAACAATTAATTTCAAAAGTTTTGCAGAACCCCTTAAACCGCCATCAAATTAAATTCGCACGTAAAATTACTATCTGAGGCGGGGCTGTCCCATAGGATGAAAAATCTCAAAAAGCGGTCATTGAGCCAGAATTTTCTGGTCGAAATGACCATTTAGCACCGGGCACTTCGATGGTTCGACAGGCTCACCAACCGCCTGGCAAAGCCAGGCTCAGTGACCGTCTCAGTGGTTTTACCGGTTTTTGGGGATTACCATCTTGAGTGTCTAATAATTTGTAAAACTCATCCTATGGGACAGCCCCCTACGAATATTTTTTCTGTGATCCGAATTAGGATCTGAAGCGGGCCATGACCGGGCGTATTTCTGAACCAATCGACTGCAATCAGCTGCTTCACGGCAATTTGAGGCTATAACCGAGGCCTGAATGGCTACAGAAAATCTCATCAGCGCCGACAACCGGCAATTTGCGGCGCAGACTTGCGATGGTGTTGTCAACCGTTCGCGGAGTTCCGTCGTAGTCATAACCCCAGGCAAACCCGAGAATCTGCTGACGACTGAGAACCTGTCCTTCGTTGGCCAGCAGATAACGCAGGGTCAAAAGCTCCTTGCGGGTCAGCGAGGCTGAAACACCAGCGCCGATCACCTGACCGCTATGCAGATCGATCTCAAAGTTTTCAAGCTTGAGCCGGGTCGGTGCCGATTTTTTGCCGAGCCAGCGCTGCAGACGCGCCTGCAAAACCGCCAATGAAAAAGGCTTGGTAATATAATCGGATGCGCCGAGCTCAAAGGCCCTGACGATATCTTCCTCGCCGCCGCGAACACTGATCATGAATACCGGAACCGCGCCGACCAGCTCCCCAAGATCTCTTAGCAGCTCCAGACCATTTCGACCAGGCATATTGATGTCGAGAAGAATCAGGTCGGGCATGAACCGGCGCGTTTCGGCCTCGAGGCCGTCGCCGTCATAAAGAGCCATGACCTCGAAGTCATTGCGGAAATGGCTCTTTATGGCAGCGCAGGTCGCAAGATCGTCATCAACTACCAGAAGTCGCATCATCGGGCAGCCACCGGAATTTCAAAAGTTACCGTGGTGCCGAGATCCGGGCCTTCAGATTCAATTTTCATTTTCCAGCCCATGGTGTCACAGGCCTGACGTGCAAGATAAATACCGATGCCGGTACCATTGATACCATCGAGGCCAGGGCGATTCGAGCGGAAAAACGCCGTTCCAACCGAAGGCAGATCTTCTGCCGCAATACCGACACCCTGATCCGCAACCCTGAGCTGAAAGACTTTTTCAGACATCGAGCCGCTGATCTGTATCTTTTTGCCGCCCTTCGAATACTTGATTGCGTTGTCGATCACCGTCAAAATCATTTCTTCAGCAGACTCAGAATTGCCAGTAACAGTTACATCCGGCAATGCCCCCAACTCGATGGCACTTTTATCGAAATTGGGATAACGGACCATCGCTCTTTCAATTGAACGTTTGATTATTGGCACCGGATTGATGGTTTCAAGTCTTACTCCTGCTGCCGAAAGATCCTTGCGGGCAAGCTGCAGAAACTGCCGACAGTGGGAATCCATTATTTCAATCTCGCGGCGGGCCAGAGAATGAAGTTCTTCATTATTACCCGCGCTTTTCATGGCTTCAGTCAATACTCCCAGTGAGTGGCATGGCCCGCGCAGCGAATGGGCCAGATTGAGAACCCAGTCGTTCTGCAATTGAAGGCTGCTGGTGCTGATTCGATCAGACATGTAAAAATATACCAGGGTTCCGCATAGAAGGCCGCCCATCAAAGTTACGAACGTAAATGCAACATTGTAAAACCACTCCGGCACCATACCAAAAATCCCGGAAACGTAAACGATCTGCATCTTCAGGCCCTCAAGGCTCTGGGGGCTACCAACCCCCGGCCCCGCCCCTTTT
>JBMOKV010000130.1:19409-23730 GCA_049325495.1 Candidatus Rifleibacteriota bacterium
CCCTCAAGGCTCTGACCAAGTTTCCGTTCTAGAAACGACTGTTTTTTCCCGGCAACCACCGGCCCGGTTCTATTGAGAAGGCCCTTGTAACTGACTGCCATCAGCAAGTTTTCATTTTCATCCGTCAAAGAAATCAACACATGATTATCATGACAGAGACGGCGCAACATTTTAACCAGGTGTGGCCGCAGGTTTTCCTGTGTCACCCTGAAACCCCAGACATCAGAACTGGAAGCATCGGTTGCTACCGCCCATACCAGCCAGGCAGCAGAGTTTCCAGCAGGTTGTCGGTTAATTGTCCAGCGCACCCGGGCCGGCAGCTTTGGCAAAGCTATCGCTTCACCAGAAACATCTGCAGAAAAATTTCCACCGGCGATCTGCAAAAATGGAATACCTGCTTCATTGAGCGGCACCATTGCTGAACCTGATGCACTCAGAAAAGTCAGCTGCCGATCTGCGAAATTCCAGTGCCAGGCATCGGCTGAAACTTTACTTCGGGCAAGATCAGAGAGGGTGAGACCTGCACCAGCCCAGCCTTCATAGGCAGGCTCAAGATTTTTATGCAGCAGCTGCTCCAGTTCTGAAGTTACCAGGTAGGCGGAAGATTCCACCGTCTGTTGATGATAGGTGCCGATAATCTGGTTGAAAAACGCCAGGATCCCCACCCCGAAAATGGAGCCGGCCATCAGGGCGATGCTGCTGCCCGCCGCCACAAGAAGAAGCACCATGACTCTGACCGAGAAGCCTTTGAACAGTTTTGTGTTTTTCATTGAACTCATAATACTCATATTTTTTGTCTCCGGTTTCAAGATTTTTGAGGTTTTCCACCCTCAAATTCATCTTGCTTTCCAGATGTCATAAAATTGTCACAGAATCTGCCCTAAATTTTCGAAAAATTTGAAAGCCCGCAAACTGTTGCCCATTCATCATTTTCGGCGATGCTATGGACAAACGCTGGCGAAAATGGCACAATGCCCATAAATCTACTGACAGAGAAGATCGATGCTCGAAACTTTCGAAAAATATCTTTATAACCGGGTTTTCCCGGTGAAGCCGCCGCACAGCATTTTTCATTACACCACCCAGAAGGGCATTCTGGGCATCATTCAGAAGCGTGAAATGTGGGCGACCCAGGTGCATTTTCTCAACGACAAAAACGAAATTTTTCTGACCTTCAAGCTGCTCAAAGACGAGCTGGAAAACCAGTATAACCGCTCCCAGACGCGAGCCCTGAAAAAACTGCTCAAAGGCATCAGAGAATTTCTCGATGTCATGGATCAGGGGCACATCTGCATTTCGTCATTCTGCGAGGCGGGCGACCTGCTCAGCCAGTGGCGCGGCTATGGCAACCTGGGCAAGGGTTACGCCATCGGGTTCGACCTGAAAGAGCTAAAAAGAATCGCCAACAAGCACAATTTCGTTTTATGGCCCTGCGTTTACAACCCTGACCTGCAGCTCGAACTGGTGCAGTATCTGATCGATCTCTGGTGCCAGAAGTTCTCGATGCAGTCAGTCACCCAGACAGATATATTCAAGCAGATCGACCGCGATATCTGCCAGCTCGCACCAATAATCAAAGACGAGAGTTTTATCGAAGAAAAAGAATGGCGCCTCGTTTCATCGGTGGTAAGCGACCAGTCAGACCGCTTCGCCTTCCGCGAAGGCGAATACGCGCTGATTCCCTATTACAATTTTCCGATTATCGATGAAAAGAAGCGCAACTGCATCGATTCAATCGTCGTTGGCCCATCACCGCACACCGAACTGGCCTGCAGCAGCCTGCGCACCTTTTTGCGGGCCAACCAGCTCGATGAAGTAAAAATCGAAGTATCGAAGATTCCGTTCAGAAACTGGAAATAAGACATAAAAAAAGGCTGCCGGGTAATGGCAGCCTTTTCATTTGCGAAAATTTCAGTCTTCGACGACCACGGCGGATTGAGCATAGCGCTTGTATTCTGCAGGCGAAAGAATGATATCGGGGTATTCATTGCTGACCCAGAAACGCTTGCCATCGGGAGCATTGCGCCATTCGCCATCGAGCAGGTTCACTTCATTGCCGTAAATATAGGCGATTTTCTTCTTGCCACGCACGGTTGCGCCATCGCCCCAGACGTTTGTCCAGTCATCGAGGTAGGCTTTGAGGTCGTTGCGGTTTTCCTGGTTGATCGCGAACTTCATGCGGCTGACGAAGCGCTTTTCCAGGCCCGATTCAAACTTGTCACCAAGTTTAACAAACTTCTCGATGGCTTCTTTCGAATCGAGAAGCTTCTTGAAAGCTTCGTTTTCTCTATCTTTGAGCTGCGATTCAACGTCGGCTACTTCGGCAAGTTCGCCCTGAGAAGTCTGCGCCAGTTTCGCGTCGATCTCGATCAACTCATCGACCACATCGCACCAGGCGGACGAAACTGCAACTAAAACTATGATTACCATTAGCGAAAGTATATTTCGAATTTTCATGGTTTCCTCGCTGGTTATTAATTCGCCAATATTTAAAGCAATATCCGTACCACTTATCAGCCCATGCGCAAGCCTTATTTGATGCGAAACTCTTTTTTTAACCGCGATAAAGTGCTAAATTATCGGCAAATCATTGCTGAGTATTCGTCACATGTCACAGAACCAACCAACTCTACTGTTCCGTCTGCAGAACTACAACACCGTCAGCTTCAGTGCACTTCTCGGCGCTACCCCAGCCGATCAGCTGGCGCAATTCAACCTGGTCTTCTGGAACAGCAGCGAAGAACTGCCCATCGACCGTCTCTCCGGCCGCATACTTTACCTGCATTCGTTCATGCTGATGCACCACCCGCAGATATCCGCAGAAATAGCCGCATTGCGGGGAAATTGGCCGACGATGAGCTTTTTAGCCGGCGGGGCCCAGGCAACCGCTGACCCTGCCCGGGTGCTCGACTCAGGCTTCGACCACGTCTTCGTGGGCAACGCCGAGGTCGATTTTCCGCTGCTGCTGCAAAAATTCGCCGAAAACCGCCTGGAACCTGGAATTCACAAGCAGTCGGTCGAAGACATCGACCTCGACCTGTTTCCCGGGTTCTCACCCTTGATCAACTATCTGCCGCCCCTGGAAATCACCCGCGGCTGCCGGTTCGGCTGCATGTATTGCGCCGTTCCCCGACTCTGCCACGGAAAAGTTTTTCATCGCAGTATCGAAGGCATTCTGCAGATTCTCGAAGCCTTTTACCGCTTCAAGACAAAGCGCAAGCGCATCAAGTTCCTGACCCCCAACGCCTTCGGATACGGCGCCACCGACCGGCAGCCCAATCTTGAAGCGCTACAGAACCTGCTCAAGGCAATTCACGACTTTGGTGTACCGGAAATTCAGTTTGGCAGTTTCCCCGGAGAAGTGCGCCCCGACTTCGTTACCCGCGAAGTAATGCAGATCGTGAAGCCCTACGCGGTCAACCGCACCATCGTAATGGGGGTTCAGACCGGCAGTGACGCGATGCTGAAGAAAATGAACCGCGGACACACCCTGGATCAGGCGATCAATGCCATATCTCTGATTCGCGAGTTCGGCTATACCCCGCATGTTGATTTTATCGTAGGCAACCCGGGTGAAACGCCCGATGAGCGGGTTCAGCTCCTTGATTTCATGGAAAGCATGGTTAAGCACTATCACATTCGCATTCACATGCACGCTTTCATGCCGATTCCCGGAACCCCCTGGGCACACATGGCCCAGTCGTACATCGAGCCCGACATTCATCGGAGGCTACGACGACTGGCTGCCGCCGGGCATCTCGACGGCTGGTGGGAGAACCAGATCGGTCTGGGCCGCTTTGAGCGCCAGCTTGGAAAAAATAATTGTAATCTGCGCTGAAATGCGGTATCATTGAAAGACATTGGGCAATGCCCTCTTTTTTGGGCTGATGCCTGTTCGGTGGTTTCCCCGGCTGTTCCCCCGTTCATCTTAAAGCTGGGACCTTAATCGGGTCAGTTTCGTGCCGATCCGAACCGAAATGGAATCATTCATGCACAACACTTTCAAGTCACTTCACCATCGTCTGCAACGCGGTCTCACGCAACTCGGCTTTGTCAATCCGACACCCGTCCAGGAAAGCGTTATCGAACCTGGCCTTCAGGGCCGCGACCTCTTTGCCTGCGCCGAAACCGGAAGCGGCAAGACCGCAGCCTTTCTGCTGCCGATTCTGCATCGTCTGCTGCAGCAGCAGGAAACCGACCGCCAGAAATTCGGCAAGCCCCAGCCCCGCACCCGGGTACTGATTCTGGCACCGACCCGCGAGCTGGCAGCCCAGATTCGCGAACATTTTTCCCAGATCGCCACTTTTACCAACCTGCGCGG
>JBMOKV010000131.1:0-3147 GCA_049325495.1 Candidatus Rifleibacteriota bacterium
GAAGGCCGATCATCGGCAGGTGGTTCACTTTGCCCATTGTTTTCTGAACCTTGGTTTTCAGGGTTTTGGGCGTTGGGATTCTGATAATTATCGTAGGTTTTTATTGCGCTCTGCTGTTCCTGCTGCTTTTTGAACTGAACTTCCCTTTCGAGCTGAGCAGTTTCTTCTTCAACTCCTTCAAGTTCTTCGCGGGCTTCGCTCAGTTCTTTTTCCTTAACCTCGATTTCATCTTCGAGGCGGCGGCGGCGGCGATCATAGAGATCATCCTTCAGGCTGTACCACATACGCTTGGCTTTCTCGAGATCCTCGCGCATATCGCTCAATTCCTGCTCAAGCTGTGGTACCCGGTTTTTCAGACTGTCTTTTTCTTTGTACTTTTCTGCCAGAGCCCGGGCTTTTTCCTGCGCTTCAGCGGCTTCTTCGCCGTAGCGCTCGATACGTTCCATTTCGCTCCAGCTTTTCAGGCGTTCTTCACGAATTTCCTGGGCCACTTCTGTCTGATATTGCTGCTGAGCTTCGGCGGTAGCCTTGAGGCGTTCAATCAGAGCGACCGTTTTTTCTTTAACCGCTTGATCGGTAACCAGCTCAACCACTTTTTCGTAGTTTTTTATGGCAGCCTGGTAATCTGAATAACAGACTGCGTTCACAAAAGCCAGAGTTTCGATGGTTTTCACATCGTTGGGGTCTTTTTCCAGTTTCTGCTCACAATCTTTTTTCAGAGCCTCGATCAATCCTTCATCATCAAAAGCCAGAATTCCGCGATCTTTTCGCATGGCTCGATGATAGGCATCAACCGCCTTCTCGACGTTACCCTGTTTTTTCAGGGCAAGGGCTTCCTGATACAGAATATTTGCTTCCTCGTTAATTTCGGCTTCTGCGGCCTGGGCCAGGCAAACAGGCGAAACCGGAACCAGCGAGGGACAACAGACGGCCAGAGCCAGCAGTAAACCGGCAGTTACTTTTCGCATCGGCTACCTCTCAGACATCAATAGTATTTTAATCCTACCATATCTTTCGATAAGACGAAAGTTTTCAAAATGTTCAGATGACCTTTCCGGGATTAAGTATGCCTTTAGGATCAAACGCCTGTTTGATCTGACGCATCAGAGAAAGTTGAACTTTTCCGGCAACTTCTTCGAGAAAGGTGCGCTTGGCAAATCCAATTCCATGCTCACCCGAAACCTGTCCGCCCAGCTCCCTGGCACGGTCATAAAGCCTGACGAAGCTTTTATGCAGCCGGGTTTTGAATTCATCGCGGTCAAGTTGATCGCGCAACAGGTAAACATGAAGGTTTCCATCGCCCGCATGACCAAAACTTCTTATTCTCAAGCCCTCTTCTTTCTCGATCTGGCGAGTAAACCTCACAAATTCAGCCACCCGGTTGCGCGGCACCACCACATCGCATTCATCCATTTCGGTAGTCGATGCTTTAATCGCTTCAAGAAAGGCACCGCGTGCCGACCAGATTGATTCCTGCCGTTCCTGGGTATCAGAAATCAGAATATCGAGAGCCCCGTTTTTCAAACAGATATGGGCAACTTTTTCATAGTCCTTTTCAATATCTTCACGGGTATTGCCGTCGAAGGTCAACAACAGGTAGGCATCGGCCGACGAATCGGGGAATTTTTTGCCAAGAAAATCTTCGGAATTTTCGATTACCGCCCGCTCCATGTATTCAATCGCCGTTGGAACTGCCTTTGATTGAATGATCAGCGGCACGGTTTCGATTGCTTTTTCAAGGCATGGAAAAGGAACAAGAAGGCTGATTGCCTTTACCGGCCTTGGTAGAAGCCGCAAAACCGCTTTGGTCACTATCCCCAGCGTTCCCTCTGAGCCAATAATCAGGTCCTTCAGGCTATATCCCGAGCTGTTTTTGACAATTTTGCCGCCAAACCAGGTTGTTTCACCATCAGGAAGCACGACTTCAAGAGCCCTGACATAATCGCGGGTAACCCCATACTTTACCGCCCGCATTCCGCCAGCATTGGTACTAATATTTCCGCCGATCGATGCACTTTTTTCACCGGGATCAGGAGGATAGAAAAGATCATGGGCTTCTACATAAGCAGCGATTTCCATCAACAGAACTCCAGGCTCGACGGTCAAAGTAAGGTTTTCCTGGTCGAGTTCAATAATGCGATTCATTCGAGCGGTGCTTATCATGATTCCACCATGCATTGCAACAGACCCACCTACCAGCCCGGTACCCTGCCCGCGTGGAGTAACTGCTATGCCACGCTGATTGGCATATTTCATGATTTCGGAAATTTCCAAGGCATTGGCCGGCGAAACCAGAACTTCGGGAAATCTGTGCAGGTCGCCCAGCTCGTCATGGCTGAAATCTTCATGGATTTCGCTGCCACATATAAGATTTTCCTGTCCGCATACGTTGGTCAGAAATTCCAGGTCTGCCTGGGTTATCGGTTGAAAATTCATGGAAAAGCCCTGCCCTTTCTAATTTTGTCGAGTAATGCCGGCAAAACCTGATAAAGGTCACCAACCACGGCATAATGTGCCATATCAAAAATGGCTGCCCGGGGGTCGTTGTTGATCGCAATAATATTGTCGGCACCCTGCATGCCGGCAGCAAATTGAACCGAACCAGAAACACCGCAGGTAATGATCAGCTGGGGTTTTACTGTTCTGCCGCTTAGGCCGATCTGCAAACGGGGGTCGAACCAGCCCTGCTCGATCAGCGGTCGCGTTCCCGCAGTCATTGCGCCGAGGGCATCGGCAAGCTCAAAAACCATCGCCAGATCAGCTTCTTTTTTTATTCCCTTTCCGGCAACCACGATAACTTCAGCATCTTCAATCGAGCGCACTTTTTCTTTCGGCCTGACATCAAGAATTTCTATTGAAGATTTTAATTTTTCGCTTGAAATGTCACAGTATTCAATTGTTCCCGTGGGATGGATTTTGGCCGGTGCATTGAAAATTTTGTAACGAACCGTTGCAAATTGCGGCCGATGGTTCGGGGTTTGAATATGCGCCATGATATTGCCGCCGTATGCCGGCCGTATCTGATCAATATCGGTGTTCTTCTGAATGTCTAAAATGGTGCAGTCAGCAGTAAGCCCGGTTCTGAACCTTGCTGCAACCCTGGGAGCGAGCGACCTGCCAATTGAAGTACCGCCCACCAGAACGCCG
>JBMOKV010000132.1:0-3138 GCA_049325495.1 Candidatus Rifleibacteriota bacterium
AACCACCCTGCTGGCCAATACGGCTATATTGATGGCCCAGGCAGGCTATTCAGTTCTTATGATCGATGCGAACTTCAGAAGCCCAGTATTGCACCGGGTTTTCGATGCAGAAAATGGCCCCGGCCTGGCTGAAGCCCTCAATTCAGGCCTCAAAGAAAACATGATTCGCAAAACTTTCGTTAGCAATCTTTCTCTTCTGACATCAGGAGTCGCGCCCGGAAATCCGGCCGAGCTGCTTGGTTCACCGGAAATGATCGAGCTGCTTTCAGAACTCAAACGCAAGGTAGAAGTGATTCTGATCGATACTTCAGCCCTGATGGAATACCCGGATACCGGCGTTCTTGCTGGTCAGACCGGCGCAATGGTATTTCTGCATCATGAAACCGATTCTGAAGAAGAACTCAAATCGGCCAAAAAGCTTCTTAAAACAATCAGAGCCAGGGTTTTCGGCTATGTTAAAACCTGATGGAATTGCATTTGATTTTATAGTAAGCTGGTGAAATGCTGGAACCGGCACAACAGATACTGCTTTTAAAAACATTGGCCGCCTGTGCGGCCTTTGTTGCTATGATCACCGATTCAACCAGGGGAAAAATCTACAACTGGCTTACATTCCCCTGCATTTTTCTTGGCTGGGGGTTGAACTTTGCTTTTTTCGGTTTTTCCGGTCTTGGTTACAGCCTGATTGCCACCTTTGTCGGCATCGCACTTTACATTCTACCCGCCATCTTCGGTCTGATTGGAATGGGAGATGTTAAACTGATGGCAGGTATCGGCGCCCTCGGGGGTACAAACTTTGTTGTAACTATTTTTCTGTACACTTCCGCCCTGGGGCTTCCCCATGCTTTCTTGATTCAGTCCCTCAATTATGGTCGCAACGCAGTGGGCATGCTGGTTACAAGTTTCACAACCAGAGCTTTCCTTGAAAAGACCATCCACAAGGAAAATGCCGACGAAGCAAAACGCTACCGATTCCTGCTCGGCATCGACATTTTTCTTGCAACTGCACTGGCGATCTATCATACCTTCGAATTTTCGTTCTGATTAAAGCTTAACTTTTTCTCTGTACATTTTATCGTTAAGTTTTCAGACCCCCCTGCCGATTTTTTTTTCGCCCTTGCAGGATGTATTATTCTTTGATATATTCCTAGTTTAAATTTGTGTCGAGGAGGATCCTCAACGGTGAACAAAAAGGCGATAGTTATAGCATTGCTGGCCAGTTTTGCCATATCAATGCTCCTGTGGAACAAGCTTCAGACGACCACTCCCCCAAAAATTGACGCCCCTGTTGTACAAGAACCTACCATACTCAAAACACCAGTGGTTGTAAGTACCAAACGACTGGCTTCCCGTACCCGGCTCGAACCGGAACTGGTGAAACAGTCCTTTGAGATTCGCGAAATAGTCGCTTCGGCAGCGCCCAGAGAAGCTATCAGCGACCTCGCTTCCATAACCAACCGTTATACGGCAGTAACCATTCTGCCAGATGATATTATGACACCAATGCGCCTGCTCGACGAATCTTCAATTCCCAACCTCGCCCGCGCAATTCCACCCGGCAAGCGTGCCGTATCCATTGCCGTTTCGAAAGTTACTTCAGTAGGCGGCTTTGTACAGCAGGGCGATTATGTTGACGTTATCGCCACCTTCAAACCCCGCAATTCAGATCCAATCACCAAAATTGTTCTTCAGGACATCCAGATCCTGGCCGTTGGCAACACCTACGAATTTGACGGATCCATACCATCATCCACCCCCGCCATCTCAGCCGCCAAGGTTGAGCTGATTACCCTAGCCGTTACCCCCTCCGAACTTGAAAAGTTGCTTTATCTTGATGCCAGCACCTCTTTCCGCTTCGTTCTCAAAAACCCCACGGAAAAAGATCAGCGCACCCAGACCAAAGGCGCCACCGAGCGAACAGTGCTGACCGATATCGGTCATCCAGACTACGCTCAACAGGCAGTAACAACTACCGTAGCTGCTTCTACCGAAGAAAAATCAGAACCGGTGGTTACAATTCTTGAGCCAATCGATGACGGTCGAGTTGAAATAATGTACGGCGCCACTGCCCGTCGTGAAATCTATAAATATGGCGGCCCTGCAGCTACCCGATTCAAAAACTTACCTGAACCCACCACCGAATCAGCCTATGTTCCCCCGGTTTCGCAGGTTCCCTCTGCCCCGGCTGAACAGGAATAATCAGGAGAAAAATCATGAAATCAGACAAAAAAACCGTTAATTACAGACTGGTTCTGGTTTTTCTCGGAATCATCCTGGTTCTGGCAGCATTCAACAGCCAGAGCAGCGCTGCTGAAAAGCTGATGATTCCTATAGCCAAATCAATCGCTATTCCCGCCAACGGAGTTAAGAAAATTCTCGCCGTAAAAGAAGGAATCGTTGAAGTTCTTAACGTTTCTGATGACGAAATCATTCTTTCAGGCATTGGCAATGAAGGCGCGACCACCCAGCTGATTCTCTGGGATAAAACCGGCCGCCGCGTTTATGATATTGAAACCTATTCAGAAAAAGACATCATTCAGCAGAAATTCGCTTCTATCCTGGACAACCCTGGTGTTCAGCTGATAATTTTCCCCGATGCCGCCTATCTTAAGGGCCAGGTCAATTCTGAAGAAGAAAAAAATCGGGCTGAAACTCTTGCAGCAAGTTTGATCAGCGACCGCAAAATCCTTAATCTTATCGAATTTGAAGTTAATGCCCCTTCTCTGCAGCAGAGAATTCAGGCAGCCATCAAACTGCCTGATGTTAAGGTAAGCGTAATTTCCGCCAATTTCGACCCCAAAGCTCCTGAAAGTAACAACGGCCTTGTAGCTACCGATACTGCCGGTCTGCGCATCCTGCTTGAGGGTAAAGTCAAAAACCAGAATGATTACATCCACCTGAATGAAGTGGTTAAAGGCTTTGTAAACGACGAAAAACAGATCAGCAATCTGGTTGTTATCGAAAGCCCGATTCAGGTTGTATTCCAGGCCTTCATCCTCCAGGTTTCCAAAAACAATACCAAAGACCTCGGAATTGAATGGGGTCGTCAGGGTGAAGATGGAATTGTAACCGGAGTTCTCGGCTTCCTGGAAAATGCCAGCAACGATTTCCGCGGCGATACTCAATCGCTCGGCGCCC
>JBMOKV010000133.1:0-3104 GCA_049325495.1 Candidatus Rifleibacteriota bacterium
TAATGGCATTACCGCACTAGGCAGTCAAGACCCTTGTCAAGTTCATCCTCGATATGGCCTGTATAAGGCTGAATCAATGTTTTCCCAAGATTCAAAAAAATCAGATGGGAAAATATTTAAATTTGAGCAGGTTTCAAATAATCATTGGTTATTTGAGATTAATGACTATGGGCCTGAGGCCGAGAGCTCCGAAAAATATTACGTTCTGTTTATTTTTGTTTCGCCGCGACTACTTTCACCAGAAGAAAAACTGGATTTGAAAAGGGCAGAAATAGAAGTGGTTTCGTCAATGAAATTTGGCCCCTTTTGACATTTTCTTTTGGCCCCACCCAGGTGTTGAGTTAGAGGGCGTTTACGATAGAATTTACTCCTTTCTGCTCTTTTTCATTTTTTTCATTTCCATGGTTCTTCTGAATCGGTATGAATCAGTGCCTGTTTCTATGATATGTGCCCGGTCTGTAACTCTATCCAACAGAGCCTTGCATAATCTTTGATTGGGAAAAACCTTTGTCCATTCAGAGAATGACAGATTGGTGGTCAGTAATATTGCAGCTTTCTCAGCTCTTTCGTCTATTACTTGAAATAGTAATTCAGCACCGGTTTCAACAAAAGGCACATAGCCAACCTCATCAATGGCCAGAACCTCGTATCGGCCCCATCTTGCCAGAGTCCGACGCAACGTTCCTTCTCTCTGGGCTTCTATCAGCTCATTTATCAGATTGGCTGCTGTCGTAAATCGAACCCGGTGTTTCTGTTTACAGGCGGCAACTGCCAATGCTGTAAGCAGGTGGGTTTTTCCGGTTCCGCAGTCGCCAATAAATATTACTGGCTGTGAACGTTTTATATAGTCTCCTTCTTCGAGCTGCCTTATTTCAGCGGGGTTGATCTGAGGATTTTTGCTGAAATCGAATTCATCCAGCGTTTTTATCCTTGGGAACCTGGCCTCGATCATGCGGCGACGAATGGCATTGCTTTCCTGCTCTTCTATTTCGAGCTGCAACAATGCTTCCAGATATTGGGCATAGGTCATTTTCTCACGAACAGCCTGTTGAGCCAGTTCATCGAAATTACGAGCCACGGCCTGCAGTCTGAGCGTTTTGCAATAGGTTGTTACCATAGCTGTTTCAATTTCTGTTGTTGTTTTCATCAGTGGATACCCTCCATCAGCAGATCATATCCACCAACATCAGGCTGTGACATCTCATACTGCTTCAAATTTCCGAGCTCATCGAGCGGAAGGGCTTCGGGCGCTGGTGTATTTTCGTTGAGAAGAAGATGCTTTATTGCAGCAGAATCGCTGCAACCTTTCTCAAGAGCAATGCGAAACGCTACAGATAGTCGATCATAACCGTGTTTTTTACCTAACTGCAGTAATTCGATCATTTCTTTGGTCCCGCTGCTCTTGCCACTTCTGCCTTTCAATGACTGCCAGACAAGGTCATAATCTGCTGGCCATCGGCCCTGTTCACGCCATTGTTGCAAAGGCGTAGAACCAGCAAACGCACCAGGTTTTCGTTCAAGAATGTCGAGATAATGCTCAAGGTCAAGTATTCGCTGCTTGCGACCGTATGATCGCTCGTGCTCGGCCACGCATTGCCCATTGTGGAGCAGGACAACGCGATCGGCATAAACTTTTGCATGTATTTCAAGTCCGACCCTTACCGGCACAGAATACCAGTTAGTGCGCACAATGACGCAACCATGCTTGTTGACTCGACAAAAGACGTCCTCAGACAAATCAAAACCTTCGGGCGGTAAGGGCTGTAAGAATTTCTGCTCGTTGGCCAGCAACGCACCGGCCGTCTGTTGGCGCTCGCCTATTATGCGCTTTTCGTCATCTTTACAGGCCTTCAACAGCATCTCGTTCAATGCTGTAAGATCGGAAACTGCTGGAATCGGAACCAGGTGATTCCTGCGAAAGAAGCCACCTTCGCCTTCAACACCGCCCTTCTCGTGACCTTTTCCTGGATTACAGAATTCTGCCGCAAAACCCCAGTGAGAGCGAAACTCGATGAAACGGCTACTTTCTTCACGCTTGTAACCACGCAGAATCTTTTTAACTGCACTTGTCAGGTTGTCATAACGAATGACTCGGAATACGCCGCCGAAATAACGAAACGCTCTTTCGTGAGCCTCAAGAAAGGCTTGTTGATTAGCGTGACTGAAGGCACAATGAAATGCGGCGCCAGAATCCATACTGCGCATACAGAAGAAATACAGTTTTAACCGATTACTGCCAATATCACATAGCGCCTCATACCAATCTACCTGAGCTTCTTCGCCGGGCATATAGCTTTGAGGGACAAAGACCTCCCGTCCAGCCAAGCCAAGCTTTTCCTTCTGCTCTCTGACATATTTACGCACGCTTGACGCTGAAAGCGCATGCTGGGGCATTTCCTGATGAATACGGACCCATATGCGCTGGGCGGTATGCCGTTGTTTTCGAGGAGATTTTACGTCTGACTGCAATATCTGGTCGATAAAGCCTTTAACTGCTTCAAGCTTATGTGCAGGCCGGATACAGACTTTTCGTTCTGGAGGGATGGCGCTTGCAAGAGCTTGTCTTACCATGCGGCGATGAATCTGATACTTGGAGGCAATAGATCGAATACTATGACCGCCTTGCTGGAAATCTCTTCTGATAATTTCAAACAACTCCAATTTCTTTCTCCTGTCCATTTCGGGCCTCCAGGAATGGAATTCCTGTAAGCTTATCCGATTAAGTCAGGGTGGGGCCAAATTAAATTCCCAAATGGGGCCATTTTAGATTACCAAAATCAAGAAGAGCCTGAGTATGCTAAAGGCGTGAAAGAAGGCTGGAGCATTCTCTTTCTGGGCAGGAAACATAGTTTTCCAATTATCCTTTCTGGTATTGTTAAGCGCGAGGAAATAGTCCAAGCGATAGATAGCAGTATTTGGGATAAGCTTAAAATAGAGAATTATTTCTTCCTAGATGGCACAAAGGTTGCTGATCTCCGAAAGTCTAAAAAGTAAGTTCTTTGCAAATAGCTCGTAAAACCCTATGGTATTACCTGCCATCTTATAGTGACAGGCTCAGATAACCTAAAATCAATGAGGGTTATTTCAGCCCCTCACTTCTCTCT
>JBMOKV010000134.1:0-3068 GCA_049325495.1 Candidatus Rifleibacteriota bacterium
CTCAAGGAAACCATCGGCTGGCGAACCGGCCTGGTAGTTCAGGAACTCGCCGAAGAAGTGCCGATTCTTGAGCAGACCAGTGAAATTCATCAAAAAATCGCGGCCAGAATGCAGAAAAAGGAAAAACTCGAAGATCGGTCGCTTGAACTGCGCGAAATGATTTTTCTGCGCGATAAAAGCAACCCGAAACTGCGTGATGAGTATGAAGAAGTTAAAGACCGGCTGATGAAACTCGATGATGAAATCAGAGACCTGATTTTTGAAAGCCAGAAAGGCTTCAACAAGTACTGGGGTGAAGTAATGCGGGCTGGAAACGAAATTTCCCGCTTCGCCACTCTGGTCGAGAGATACGCCTGTATCTACATGGCCGGCATCGCCAATCTTTTTTACTACTCACCCTTCAAGTATTTCAGGTCACAAAGACGCTATCTGGCCCACGACCCGGTTTCAGAAATCAACGAAGATTGACATATTTTCTGCAACCTTTCTGCTGAGAATCGGCTGCTGGTCAGGCTGAAAAAAGTTCTTGTCCATGCGGCCGATTGTTACGATACCCTTATTATAAGAAACACAGCAGGGCCGGCCATCGTGTCGGCCCGCCAAAAATAACAAATATTCCGGAGGCAAATTCATGAGGAAATTCGCGGTTCTTTTCGTTCTGGCTCTGATTCTGATTTCTGCAGCTTCTGCCGAGGCTTCTCTTTATCTTTCAGCCTCAGGCAAAACTTTTAACATAAATGTCGTAAGACGCGATTATCGCCCGATTTACGAAGCCCGTGGCAACGTATTCGTGTCAGGCAACACCGCCCGCATCGAAATCAGCGCCCCCGGCTACCGCAGCGCCCACCGCTCGATTTACCTGCAGAACAATGTTAACAGTTACCATGAAACCGTTACCCTCGACGATCCCACGATTTTCGTAAATCTTCAGGCCGATGATTACAGCAATATTGCCGACAGCACCACCAGCTATTTCAGCCAGTCTCTCTATCAATCTGATGAATTTGGCATTCGCGGCCGCTTTCCCGTCGCCGGATTTGAAAAGATTACCAGCCGTGATCTCGATGTTCGGGTAAATTCAATGTTTGCCTGGCTGCCGAGAGTTTATCTCAACCAGCGCGGCAATTACTGGGATTTCGAAATCGTCATCAAACGTCGCGATTTTTCCGATTTCAGCAACCGCATTCAGATTCTCGTTACCAGAACTCCGCCCGAAGCCCCCGCTTCGCTCGAATACGCTCTGGCTCAGGCAGTTGATTATAACAACAACATCATGATGCTGGAAAAAAATCGCGATGAACTGCTGCTGGCCAGACTTGAATCGCTGGCCCGTGAAATCAGACAGGCCTACATCGCTCTGCCCCTCGAAGCACGTGAACAGCTGCTTTCAACCATCGAAGCCGATGTCCTCAAGGGTGAACTGCAAGATATTTCCAGTTTCGAACTGAACCATAAGTAAGTTTTTTTCGCCTGAATGCCGGTCAGCTGCTCAGCTGGCCGGTTTTTCTTTTCGAAAACCTTACCGATCATCGGGATTGTTTTTTTATGCCGGTTTGTATTATCATATCTCCTATACTGCCAATAGGAGGCAAGCATGATCAAACTGGTTTTACTAAGACATGGCCAGAGCCAATGGAATCTTGAAAACAGATTTACCGGATGGACGGACGTGCCATTATCTCAGCAGGGCGTCGAAGAAGCAAAAAACGCCGGAAAACTGCTGAAAGAAGCCGGTTTTGTATTCGATCTTTCCTATACATCGTTACTCAAACGGGCAATTAAAACCCTCTGGCTCACCCTTGAAGAGCTCGATCAGATGCATATTCCGATCATCAAGAGCTGGCGCTTGAATGAACGTCATTATGGCGCACTGCAGGGGCTTAACAAAAAAGAAACAGCCCAGAAATATGGTGATGAACAGGTTCACCTGTGGCGCCGCTCCTATGACGTGCCTCCACCTCCGCTTGACCCGGAAGATCAGCGCAACCCGCGCAAAGACCAGCGTTATGCCGATCTTGAAGATGATGAAATTCCTCTTACCGAATCACTCAAAAGTACCGTCGACCGGGTTATCCCATACTGGAACCACCAGATCAAGCCAGCCCTGGGCACCGGAGCGAAAGTTTTGATTTCAGCCCACGGAAACAGCCTGCGGGCGCTGGTCAAGTTCCTCGACGGAATCTCCGACCAGGATATTGCCGAAATGAATATTCCGACCGGCATTCCGCTGGTTTATGAACTCAAGGATGAGACTTTCACGCCCATTCGCAATTATTACCTGGGCGATCAGGCTAAAATTGCCGCAGAAATGGAAAAAGTGGCAGCTCAGGCAAAATCACGCTGAAACACCTGTTGCAGACCGAAAAGGCTGGCAGCCTGTTCCAGTCTTTTTCCCACGTGACCGGGAATCAGAACCTGGTGGTTTCCGAGTGGATTGTTAAGCAGATAATTCTCTATTCCAGCCATATTTACCCTCGCCTGGGTTCTGCATAAATCTGCAGCATGGGGCATTGAAAGAATCTCGCCCTCACCAATTGCGCAACTTTGGCCCGCCGCACCAATTTTGAAAAGGGTGACCGGCCCTTCGGCAAATTTTCCCGAAACCGCTACCCCTATTCCCGACTCAAAATGGGTGTCAAGAGAATATTCGCTGGTGATCGTACAGGGAACCGTGCAATGGGCAAATACCGCCTCGTTTTGCGAAACTCTCGATGGGTTTGCCATAAAAACCGGCTTTTGCGTCAATCTGCCGGCGAGCAGCATTGAAACTGCCGTTGGCATATCACCTTCACAACCGGCAATAATGCCTTCATCATTTAGTGCTGAAAGCGCAAGGCACCCGGTGGTTTTCTCAAGTTCGAGAATATCGAAGCAGCGAAGACTCAGGGCGGTCAGGCCATAATTCTGAATTGTCTTTTTCAGGGCCAGATAAACCTTTTCTGCCTTTTTAAGCTCATCATCAGACATTTTGCCCGTAAATTTCTTTTGAAATTCAGTGCCGGCAATTACCCGCTGATGGCCGAGAATATTTACAAACTCTTTCATTGAAATAAAAGTTTGATTAATTC
>JBMOKV010000135.1:0-3051 GCA_049325495.1 Candidatus Rifleibacteriota bacterium
TCAGCATGTTGATGAATGAAAAGATCATTTCGAGAATAAGAAAAACTATGCGCCCGCCGTCAAGCACAGGAAGGGGCAGAAGATTGATCAGGCCAATATTTACCGAAAGAATTGCAGTAAGGTAAAGTAAATCGAAAATTCCTTTCGATGACTGATCCTTAATCATTTTCATAATTTTAACCGGGCCGGCGACGTCGGCCTGAGTTTCGCGGGTAACCATCTTAACAAGGCCACCGATGGTCTGGGCAATAATGCTCAGGCCGTCATCAACGCCTTTGGCGACTGCTTTTCCGAAAGGCAGTTTCTGAAAATCGAAGTTGTTCGGAGCCAGGCTGATGCCGATTTTGGCTGAGCCCATGGTGCCTTCGGGGACAACTTTGATCTCAAGGATTTCCTGGTCATGAATCTGGTATGAGCCATTGTTAACTGCAAGGTCATCCTGCAGAATTGCCCCACCGGCAGCGGATTTAGGAATCGGATGGTTGCGGGCAACGCTCAGGGTAAGGGCAACGCCGGCGCTGTTGTTGATGATGTTGATGCCATCAGACCAGTCTGAAAGCTTCTGCCCGTTGATTGCGGTAATGATGTCGCCGGCGCGAATGCCGGCTTCGTATGCCGGTTTCCCTTTCATTGCATCGAGAACGGCAATATTGGTCAAGGGACCACCGGAAATTGCATAGATTGTAATGAACAAAACGATTGCCCAAACCAGGTTCATGATCGAACCTGCGGCCAGCACCAGCATTTTAGCCCAACGGGGCTTGGTGAGATAACTTTTAGGGTGATCGGGAGGAACGAGCGGAAGATCTGGATCTGGTTCGGGAGGGGCTTCGCCTTCTTTAAGGGGTTCTTCATCTTCGACACTGTCCATGCCGGCCAGTCTTACGAATCCGCCCAGGGGAAAAGGTCTCAGAGAATACAGAGTTTCGCCATATTGTTTCTTGACAAGCCGGTTGCCAAACCCGATTGCAAACTCAAGAACCCAGATGCCGGTGAGTTTGGCGGTGAGATAATGACCAAGTTCATGGACCAGTGCAATACTTATCAGAACGAAACAGATAGACAAAAAAGTTTTTACTACGACATAAAGCAGAGCTAACATCAGATAACCTTTCCTCGAGACTAAATCGCTAACAGAGCATAGCACAACGGGCCAAGAAATAGAATACTGTCGATGCGGTCGAGTATTCCGCCATGTGCTCCAAGAAGTGCGCCAGAGTCTTTTATTTCAGATTCGCGTTTTAAAACAGATTCAAAAAGATCGGCAAGTTGACCGAAAATTGCCACAGAAAGCGCCAGAGCCCAGAACCTGCTGTCGCTTAGCGTGATCAGGCCGTAATGCCGGATAATGAAAAAGAAGGCAATGCAGGAAACTGCGCCGCCTACGGCTCCGGAAATGGTTTTATTGGGGCTGATGCGCGGCGAAAGTTTTGGGCCGCGAATCGACATGCCGAATACGTAAGCCCCGATATCGAGAGCCCAGATTGCGGAAAGAATTATGAACAGCAGCTGGCCGCCCAGAGTTTTACCCAGCAGCAGATAAAAAGCAAGGCAGAAGGGCAGGTAAATCAGGCTGAAAATGCCAAGCACAAATCTTCGATATCCGTCACCCTGCAAGCCACGCAGAACTATGAAGCCTACCAGCATCATCACTGAGCCGGCAAATGAGAAAAGAATGCCCCGTTCGCCGAAGTAATAGGCGGATGCCATGATTGCCAGAGCTGCAAGCCATTCGGGAAATGGTTTGAAGGGAAAATCACGGTTCAGCATTGACGACAGTTCAAATTGGCCAAGCAGGCAGACCAGCGTGAGGAAAACCAGGCGAACCATGTCTCCCGACATGACCAGAAGGGCATAGACTGCAGGTATTCCGATAAGTATGACCGGGATACGAGCCAGCATTATGACTCCTGACTGCCAAGCTGAGCGCTTGTCAGGCCAAAGCGTCTTTCTCGGCCCTGAAAGGTCAGAATGGCGTTAAGAAGCTCGGCTTCATCAAAATCGGGCCAGAAAACCGGGGTAAAATACAATTCTGAATAGGCACATCGCCAGAGGTGAAAATTGCTGGTGCGCATTTCACCACTGGTTCTTATCATCAGATCGACATCGGGAATTTCCGGCCAGTAAAGGTTCTGGCGAATCGTTTCTTCGGTTATTCTGTCAGGCGAAATGCCCGATTGAACTATTTTTTTTACCGCATCGACGATTTCGGCGCGGCCGCCATAATTGAAGCAAAGATTCAGATTGAGCCCGGTGTTATTCTGCATAAGCTTTGTCGAGATTTCTGCTTCTTTGACAATTTCGGCGGGCAGGTTGTCGCGACGACCTACCAGTCTGAAGACAACCCCTTCTTCATGCAGCTCGTTACGCTGCTGAATCAGATATGTTTTCAGCAGTTTCATCAGAGCGTAAACTTCAAAGGGTGGCCTGGACCAGTTTTCCACCGAAAAAGCGTAGAGGCTTACATGTTTAATGCCAATGGCATTGGAATATCTGATAATCGCTTTAATGCGGCGGGCACCCTGCTGATGGCCCTTCAGTCTGCTTTTGCCAAGGCTCTTTGCCCAGCGGCCGTTCCCGTCCATGATAATTCCGATATGGGTGGGCATTTTGCTGCGGTCAAGTCTGGCTTCAAGCTCTTTTTTCAGTTGTTCTCTGCTCATTCGTCTTATTTCTCGTCGCCGGGAACAATTGCATCAACAGGGCATACTTCAGCGCAGCGGCCACAATCGGTGCATTTACTGGTGATCACGTATGGAAAACCAATTTTAATGGCTTTTACCGGGCATACTGAATGACAGGTTCCGCACGAGACACATTCTTCAGTTATTCGATACATCGGTCATTTCCCGAGAATTTCATTTTCTTTGGCAGACAGAACCGAATCGATCATTTTTGTGTTTTCATCGGTAAGCTTCTGAATGCGATCGAGAGCCTTTTTACAGTCATCCTGGGTGATTTCGCTCTTCTTTTCCATGGCTTTGAGAGTGTCATTGGCATCGCGTCTGACATTGCGAATTGCAACTTTGTATTCTTCAGCTTTTTTCTTGG
>JBMOKV010000136.1:0-3051 GCA_049325495.1 Candidatus Rifleibacteriota bacterium
CAATCAGGTCGCCGATGAATTTGAAGCCTACTGCAGTTTCGATCAGTTCAAGGCCGTGATGTTTCGCAACCGCGTCAACCAGGTGCGAAGTGGCAACCGAGCTGGCTGCGGCGCCCGGCCAGTTGCGGGTGGTTTTCATGTGGTCGAGCACCATTCCGAGAATCTGGTTCGGCTCATAGAATCGGCCCTGTGGCCCGAGAATGCCGAATCGGTCGGCGTCTCCGTCGGTTGCAAGGCCCAGATCGTAGTTGCCTTTTTTCATGCGTTCGATCATATCGGGAATATGGGATTCAGAAGGTTCGGGTGGCTGATTGCCGAAATAGGGGTCGAGATGGTCGTTCATCACTTCGATTTCGCAGCCCGCTTCTTTGAGAATACGGTCGAGGTAACCGCGGGCGGTGCCGTAAAGGGGGTTGACCAGAATTTTAAGTTTTGCCTGGCGAATTGCGTCGAAATTGATTTTTTTGCGCAGTTCATCGAGGTAAATATCCATGGGGTCGATGCGCTCAACCAGTTTTTTTGCTTCAGCTTCGGCGAGGGGCATGCGTTTTACCTGGCCGCTTTTCATGAGCTCATTGGCGCGTTTTTCGATGTCGCCGGTGGTTTCGGGCAGGGCGGGGCCGCCCCAGCTGGGTGAAAATTTCAGGCCCTGATATTCTGGCGGATTGTGGCTGGCGGTGAAATTGATGCCGCCTGCCAGCTTGCGGCGCAGTATTTCAAAACTGATAACCGGGGTCGGGGTGTCACGTTTACAGAGGTAAACTTTGATGTCGTTGGCCGCAAAAATTTCGGCGGCCACTTCCATGAAACGGGGCGACATGAAACGGGCGTCTGAACCAATAATGACACCCTGTGTTTCTTTAATGCTTTTTAGGTGGTCGGCGATGGCCTGGGCGCAGATTCTGACATTGGCGAAAGTAAAATCGTCGGCGATGATGGCTCTCCAACCGGAAGTACCGAATTTGATTTCCATAAAATTCCTCCATTTTCCCTGATCTATATTTTTGCAGTTTAACCCAGCCGGCCGGATCAGGCAACTTTCGCAAAAAAATTAATGATTGTCTTGTTTGCGAAAAAATGGTTAAAATACTTTCGAGGTATTTCAAATGGCATTTGGAAAATTTCTGGCGGCCCTGATGGGTTTGCTTTATCTATATTTCGTCGTTGAGGCGGTGACTTCGCACGTTCGTTCGGGGTGGCTGTTCAACCCGGTTAAGTCGGGGCGGCAGGTGCTTTACAAGTTAGCGGTGGGCCATGATTTTTTTGCGATGCTGATTTTTTTCTGGCTGACCGCTTTTCAGATCAGCAATCTGATCGGACGCACGATCATGCTGTGGCTGGCGCACTGGGCAATCACTGCCGTGATGATTGGAAAATTCGAAAGCACCGGAGAAGACGGGGAACTGCAGCAGTGGGGCTGCGTCGGTAAGCCGCTATGTCTGCTGTTGGGCGGTTACTGGTATTATCTGGTTTTTCAGGGCGATGTATCACTGGTCGACATCTGGGACTGGATAGAAGCCTTCCTCGATGCCTGATCGCCTCAGCTTTCTTTAACTACTTCCACCAGAATTTTGCAGGTCAGCTCGGCCATTTCTCCGCTGAAAACCAGAGGCGGCGTAAGCCTGATTATGTTTTTTCTGACGCTGCCGGTGCCGGTTACCAGGCCTCTTTCACTGGCCCGGTTATGCACTTCGGCGGCAATTTCGTCGCTTTTGAATTCGATTTCGATCATCAGGCCCAGGCCTCTGACCTGACGCACCTGAAAATGCTGGCCAATGTGCTGTTCAAGGGTCTTTCTGATGAATTCGCCAAGTTGTTCAGCGCGTCGCATCAGTTTTTGTTCAACGATTAGTCGTAGAGTGGCAAGTGCCGCAGCGCATGAAGACAGATTAGCGCTGTTGCCGGCACTGGCTATGCCGGCAAAACGTTCGCTGAAAAGAGCGGCACCAATGGGGTAGCCGTTGCCCATGTTCGAACCGAGGCACACTATGTCAGGCGGAATGTTGAGAAGCTGAAAGCCGAACATGCGGCTGCCGCTGCGTCCGAGGCCGCACTGAGTTTCGTTGGCGATCAGATCGATGCCGTTTACATCGCAGAATTGCCGCAGCTTTGCGAAAAAATGGCGGCATGGTTCGATTGAACCGCCGACTCCGACCGATGGCTCGATGATAATTGCCGCGGTCTGGTCGGCCAGGTCGGCAAAATACGACTCAAGCGAGCACAGGCAGGCGCCTTTGCAGGTTTTTCCCAGCTCAGAAAGCTGCTTTCCCACGACTGGCTGATGATGAATGTGGTGACTGACCAGTTCAAAGTGGGTGTCAATTGAGAAAACCGGTTTAAAATGGTCATCGTCGCTGTTTGACAGCACGAGAAACGAGTTGGTCACCATGTCTTCAGAAATTGCCAGAACGATGGGCTTTTTGCGAAAGGCCCGCGAGACGCTGCACGCGGTTTTTATGGCTTCAGAGCCCGATCGACACAGGGTAACGGTTTCAAGGTAGCCAGGAATAATGGTTTTGAGGTAATCGAGCAGTTGACGGTCAACATCGTCGGCCGGGCTGGCGTAGGCGGCCATGATTGCAGGTTCGGCGTGGCCGCACAGAACGTTGCCGTTGGCGGCAAAGGTGTCGAGGTAGCTGTGGTCTTCATGGTCGAACAGGTGGCAGTTTGCCGCCCTGACGAAAGAAATGCGCCGCAGACATGGAAGAATCGACATTGGTCGCATCAGGAATTCCTGCATATTTGCCACCTCAACTACGGTTATCTAACCTAAAGATATTGCTTTCGCTTCGAGTAGGCAACCTTTTTGCTTTAATTGTATCGGTTGAAATTTAGTTTCACGGGAAACCTGGAAAATTATGTAAACCTGTGTGTTTTTTTTGCGGTTTGCCGGGTTAAAAACATGGGTTAAAATGGATATAATTAAATAAAAGATGTACAGGCTGAGGGGGGGCGCAGATGGCTGGAAACTGGGCGAAAATACTGGTTGGTGCGCTGGTTTTGTTCGTGTTGACCAATGTTTTTTTTCCCGATTTTTTTTCAGGAAAGACC
>JBMOKV010000137.1:0-3040 GCA_049325495.1 Candidatus Rifleibacteriota bacterium
TCGGGATCGCACTGCATGGTGGTCGAGGCAAGCACAATCGAAGATGCATCGGGGTGCAGCACTCTTACACCGAAGCTGGCCACATTGGCATCTACTCCGCCGGCGCTGACGGTAAAGACGTCGCGATATACATAGTTGCCTGCACCGCTGATCGGGAAAGGCTGGAAGGTCAGCGGTGTCCAGTAAGTTCTCATGTCGCCGTCGTTATAGGCGGTGTTTGAATCGTCAGCGGCCGAGTTTATCAAGCTTCGAATGTTGGCAAGCACTGTGGCGGCCGGTGAGTTGTCGATGTTATACAGCGAAGTGAGAACAACGGTAAGGGTAACCTGATCACCGGGATTGGCGATGCGGTTCTGTTCCCATGCCGGCACCGAATCGAGACTGAGGTCGGCTCTGGTCTGTGGAAATGGTGCAAAGGTGGGAGTTTTTGACAGGAATCTGATCGAGTTGGTATAGCCGTATTTCATGTTGCCCGAGGCGTCGTAGGCGAGGATGGTCAGAGAGCCGACGGTTCCAAGGCCTTCGGGAATTGTCCATTCATATACGTATTCGCCCAGCACTGGCGGCGGGAAAAGGGTCGGGCCCGGGGGGGTGAGGCCGTTGGCGAGGTAAAGATTGGTGAAATCGATCATCGGCAGAATACCATCGTTGTTGGTTACTCTGAGTCTGATCTGAATTACATCTCCCAGATTGGCTTCGTTCAGGCGCCCCTGATCGACTTTGAATGCGATCGGGTAAATTTCCAGTTTCGGTGGGCGGTTATCGATGCGCACCTGGTTGGATGTGGTTGAAACCACTTCGTTTCCGTTAACATCGGTGAGTTTGATGGTGAAAGCAACCTGTTCATCGTTGGTAGTGCCTTCGATCGGCATGTAGTCGGCGGTTGCGCGCCAGCCGGTTGCGGTAACCGACCAGGGAACCTGGCGGGCGGTGTCGTTGATGCCAAGTTTGGTCAGATCGATGGTCATGGTGCCCATGTCGCCAGTGTTGCCCTGAATATCGACCTCAAGTCTTACCACATCGGTCGCAACGCTCGGATAAGTGGTATAAACCCCGTCGAGATCGACGATAGTGTTGCTGTTGTTGTCGAAAACCTGGGTCATTGTATTGGTAACGATGGTGAGAGGTTTGTTATCGACAAACAGTGATTCGGTGGTGCCGAGAACGCGGTTGCCCCCGTTGTCGGTCAGCTCAACCACCAGAGCGATATTCTCGCCATCGGTGGTGCCTGCTACTACTGTGTGGGTGTAGCCATAAATGCCGTCATTGGCAAGGTTGTCATTGTGAGCACCGTCGTCATAAAGAATCTGGGCAGAATTGCCGCCGAGACTGGTCAGATTGACTACCGGAGTGCCGCCATCGACCCTGGTCAGGTCTGCCTTCGCGGTAATCGTAACTTTGTCGCCGACGTTAACGACGCCAGTCTTGCCCTTCAGTTCCTGAACGGTGGCTGAAGCATACATAATTACCGGTGGCCGGCAATCGACTTCAAATGTTCCAGAAAGAGAATTCATTGTATTTCCGGCCTTGTCTGAAACAATGGCGCGGAAAACGTAACTGGTGCTTTCCATGGCCGCTTCGATACAGTCGTGAATCAGATAATAGCGAAGCAGAACGGGATCGTAGTTCATTACATAAGAACTGCTTCCACCCACATAGGAAAGGTCGATCGTACAGGTGCCGGAATCCTGGTCAGGCACTGGAACGATTATTTCAAGACGATCACCGATATTAACCACACCAGACTTGTTCAGGTCAGTCATGTAGTTGATCGCCATCGGGCCCACATCGGGCTTTTTGTTGTCGATATGAACCATGATATTGCCTGAAATCGCATTGCCCGCATTGTCTTCGGCCCTGTATGCGAAATAGTGGTCATCGTTCAGGTCACCTTCTGGAATATCGATGGATGCCGTGTATGAACCAACTCCGTCGTAGATCAGGTCAAGAGGAGCTGTTTGACCGAGTTCGGTAAGAGTTACCTTGACTGTTTCCCCGTCATGAACCGCAGCTGTTGAGCTGGCCAGTTGAACAAAGAAAGTGACCCGGTCATTGATTCTTACATAGGGGTGCGAAGCTGAAATAGCCGGTGACGACGTATATCGGCTTCCCATCAGTTTAGGAATTTCATTGTCGATGTTGATGCTGTTGGCTACGGTGTAAACCGTGTTTCCGGCATCATCAGCAGCGTAAATAGTGAATGAAACGCTCTGGTCATAGGTGGTGCCATTGGTTGGGTCACCTACCGTGTGGTCAAGCCGATAAACCGTTCCTGAATAGGGTGAAAGAGTGCTGCTCGCGGTGCCGCCGATTCTTTCAAAATTTGTCCAGATAGAGCCGCCGTCAATACCGGTCAGGTTGGCCTGAATGGCAATCTGATCTCCGTGTCTGGCGGTCTGACTCGGGCGGCTGATATTCTGAATCTGCCCGGCGCTGATGATGGGCGGGGTGTTGTCTACGTAAATGATGGGCAGAACTACCTGGCTGATGGTATTGCCGGCCGTATCCTTGGCGGTTACGGTAAATGCCCTGGGAGTGGTGTTTTCGGAAGTATATTGATGAATGTCATACCACAGCTCAAAGGTAGTAGTGGCGCTGTTATTGAAAGGAATGATCTGGTTGGCGATGCCGCCGATACCGCTTAAGTCAACGGTAATGGTAACATCGGTCATAATGCTTGAAAGGTTGCCATAAAAATGCAGCTGGTCACCGATAATTGCAATGTTGTCGCCGATCAGGCCGCCCTTTTCAATCATTGCTACGCCAAATGGCAGCGAAAATTCGGGGGGCATGTTATCGAGGGCCAGGGGATTGGAGGTTCTGGGTGAGCTTTCATTGCCCACGTCGTCAGTTGCACGAACTTCGAAAGTTACGAAGTTGCTCTGAACATCCGGCACATCGGCCAGATAATAATCATACTGGAAAGTGGCTTCGCTGCCGATTGCGCCGGCAGTCTTGATCATGGTGATCCCGGCCGGGAAAAGAACCGGATGGAAGACTTTTACCTTATCGTAATCGTATTTGTCGATTACCGCCTGAA
>JBMOKV010000138.1:0-2379 GCA_049325495.1 Candidatus Rifleibacteriota bacterium
GCGCCAACCTCGCCTTCGGCCGTGACCGGGTGCCGGCGGCCGAGCGGGCGGTGGCTTTCGACGACGTGGTCGAGGTGCTGGGCATCGGCCATCTGCTCGACCGCCGTCCGGCCGGGCTGTCGGGCGCAAATTCAAGTTTGAGGGCTCTGAATTCGCCGGCATCGAGAGCTTTGACCCGGTGCAATAATGAAATTGCCAGAGGAGCGGCCAACGGTGAAACGTGGTTGATGCCGAAAAGAGCCTTTTCTGTCTGAAGAGCTTCTTCGTAGGCCGCAAAATTTTCACTGAGGCTAACCACCGTCATGACCTTTTTGATGCAGGCATGAGCATCATATCGGCCTGAACCGTAAAGATTGTCTTTGCCTGGGTCTCCCAGATCTATTGCGGTTGATTCGGCAATCGATCTGATCTGCAGCAGTGACATTTTCGGTTTTGCCTGCAGCATGAGTGCTGCCAGGCCGGCTACATGAGGGCATGCCATCGAGGTTCCGCTGTTATAAATCAGTCCCCCACTTTTCGAGCAGGAGAGAACCTGTGCGCCCGGGGCTGCAATATCTGGTTTGGTAAGGGTCACGCCATCCCAGCTGATTGGCCCGACACTGCTGAAAAAAGCCTTTACATCACTTTTTGTGGTCGCACCAACCGCCCAGCACTGGGGATAATTGGCTGGAACCGCAACCTTGCCGTTGGGGCCGCTGTTTCCTGCGGCAAATACTGGTAAAATGCCGGCGGCCTGCCAGGCGCGCGTGACTTCCCAGTAAGTTTTGTCGGTAATTTCGTCTGATCCCCAAGAATTGTTGATCAGGCGGGGAGCATCGTTGGTTGACGGATTGCCGTCAGGGTCCATCATCCATTGCATCGCTTCAAGAACCCACGAATCCTGGGCATTGCCAGTTTTATCAAAAACCTTGGCTACCAGAAGGCGTGCACCGGGGGCCACTCCGACACCATCGCCACCGACGATGCTGCCCGCAACATGGGTTCCGTGACCCTGCTCATCGTAGGGCTCGGTCTTCGGGTTGGGGGTGAAATCTTTGAAGCGCAGAACTTTGCCCTTCAATGCAGGGTGTTGCTCGTAAATTCCTGAATCGATGATTCCCACAACTACTCCGGCCCCATCGATTTTGTAGTCAGCCCAGACCTGGGGTGCTTTAACCAGCTCTACGCTCCATACCGGCTTGCGGGCTGCTTTGCCAGGGGTTGGCTGCCAGTCTTTTCCGGGATTGATCCATTGGCGATATCGATCAGGAGCCACGCTGGCCACGTTAGGCAGTTTTGCCAGCATTGCCGCTTCTTCCGAAGTCGCTGAAATAACGGCCGCATTGGCTGCCCATAAAGATTTTAAAATATTTGTTTTACCAAGCAGGCGCAAATTTTCTTCGGTACGTATCTGCAGAAAGTTTATCAGTTCGCTCCGGTCAAGAGCCGGCAGCTTTTCTTCTGATTTGAAATTAACTATCCATGAATGTCTGGTTTCGCTCGCATCGAGCTGAAATGCCATTGTACACATTGAAAAGGTCGCAAATAAAAGAACCAGAATTTTACGATACATACTTACTCCTTATTGCAAAGCGAAAAATCAGAGGCCAGAAAGCCTGTACAGATGGTTATCTTAGCATCATGGGCTGAGTCATTCTCTGATTTGAAGCTATTTATACCGGAGAATCGGAAAGAGGCTGACCCTTGCTGTTTTGTCTGCTTCTTTCATGTAACGGCTTTCTGGACTTCCGTGAAAATGCCAGGACCGATTCGGCAAAAAAAACGGAGGCTGCCGGCAAGCCATTGAAGACTTTTTCGGCAGCCCCCGGCGAAAGAGGCGCTAAATAAAAGGTTTTATCGTCGTTGCAGTATTATAAGCCGGTTAGCTTCATAGCTCGAAGCAATTACTTCCAGATTCCCGTCGCCATCGATGTCAGCGGTTTCAACGCCGCCCTGTGGAAAATTTTCAATTAGAACGACCGTCTCAAATTGGCCAGAACTGACCTGTTCAAGTAAAAATACCCGGGGATCACCATCTCCATGGATAATTATGTCAACCAGACCGTTTCCGGTAATATCCCCCCAGGTGAATACTCCGGGAGCACCCTGGGGCATCATCATTGGTGAAGGACGGCTTTTCATGCCCTGTGAAATCATCTTTGCCGGCCAGAGATTGTACAGATCTGCCTGTTCCTTGGGCAATGGCATGATAAATACCCCTTCTTTCGGCCCTTCCGGTTTGTCCGATGAATTGACGTGATTGGCTAGAACCGCCATAGTCCGTCCATCTCCAATCAGATCAGGTATGAGAGACATTTGAATCGATGGTCCTGCTTCGCGATTGATCTGATGCTTTTCCCATTTTCCATTGCCGAGATTCTCGAGCCATGCGGCTGAGCA
>JBMOKV010000138.1:2389-3036 GCA_049325495.1 Candidatus Rifleibacteriota bacterium
CTACGAAATACTGAGCTGAAAGCAGGTCTTTCCTGCCATCATTGTTGAGATCAAAAATCACTGGCAGACTGCCGAGAGCATTCTGAAAGACGGTAACAGGCTGATTGCCAAAAACACCGCCGCCTTTGCCGGCAAAGTATTGAACCTGGGTTGCTCCGATTTTTTCCCCAACCGTGAGCATGTCATTGATGCCATCGCCATTCATATCCATAAGTTCGACGTGATGATAGAAAAACTTCTGTTTAACTGCTACATCATGTTTTTTCCATTGGTTTTCGCCGAGATTTTCATACCATGAAATCTGGCCTGAGTTGAACGGCGCAGTTGCCAGAAAGCCAGAAGGAACAATGATGTCGGGTTTGCCATCCTGGTTAACATCGGCAATTGTGGCGGCGTTGGGAAATTTGGTTCCTTTTGAACCTGGAAGGATTGTTTTTTTCCAGCTTCTCATGTTTGAGCGGTCTGCAAGGCGGTAAATCGCCACAAATCCTGATCCTGCCGGGCTGGAACCCGCAAAAATTGAGACAATTAATTCCTTGATTCCGTCACCGTCAAGGTCTGCCGCTTTGATAAAAGAGGGTTTTTCAGGGTTGCCGTCTATTTCTTCGAGAGAAATTTCGATTTGTTCGAGTTTGGCCGCAAAACCT
>JBMOKV010000139.1:0-3032 GCA_049325495.1 Candidatus Rifleibacteriota bacterium
CTGCGATGCTGCCAGGTAAGGTAATGGGGTTCGTAAATCGGGTCGTAGAAATGGCGAAAACCCATGTTGATTTCGGGCATGTCGGCGTCGAAGCCGCCCCGGGCAAGCCATCCGGAAAGATTGTGGGAGGCATTCACCAGTTTTGCTTCGGTACCGCTTTCAAATTTGGGTGCTTTGCCGAAAGTCAGACCCTGAAAGCTGACTTCGTCGTCAATGGCGATGTTTTGGAATCTTTCACCGAATTGACCGGCCTTGAGACAGGCCAGGAAATGTTCGAATGCCAGTTTGTTGATGGTTGGATGAGCTTCGACGCAGTCCCAGGCGTGGGCCGGTCGAGCGGCTGTCGTTAAAGCTATAATCAAGGCGAAAAGATAAATTTTACGCCACATTTTTATTCATACCCCATAGGTGAATTTCCTATTATTTTAATGATTTTATGCATCTGCGCAATACCCCAAAACTGTACACACAGTTGAAGCTTCATTTAAAACTGTTTTACCGGTGAATGAGTAACAGCATTGGTTTAAACTTTATTTAGACATTTGCAGATGTTTGCAGTAGAATGGAGCCAGCCGTTTTATTCAGCAAACATGATTCAACATGACAAAGCAGTTTTTTGCCAGGAAAAAGCGGGTTGGCAACTGGAGGTTCATTTTGATTTTATGCAATTTTAGAAGCAGGCGGCCAAAATACCTGATCGAACAGAATGATACCCTTTCCTGGCTTGCTCTTGCCCACGCCCGGGCTGAATCGATGAAGAACCCCGACTGTGAGCAACCAGCTTCAAAATTTGCATCTTCCGATCTTATAGCAAGATTGTTAAAGCGCTATGGGTGTTCAAGCGAGCAAATCGCTGCCCGTGGCACAGAAATATTCGATTTCACTCACACCGCCTGGGAAAAAATGGATTTGTTTCATCCCAATTCTGGCCCTTTTGGACCGACCATGACTCAGAGGTCAGAGCAGTTCAAGGTTGTTGCGAAACGTATTGGTGAGGAGCTTTTTCCGGCAGAAACCGTTGCACCCGACCATATTATTCATGTTACCTGCACCGGCTACATTTCCCCGAGCTGCACCCAGGAAATCGTGACGAAAAATGGCTGGCAGCAGAAAACCGTGGTTACTCACGCTTATCATATGGGCTGCCATGCTTCATTGCCTGCGGTGCGTATGGCTGAAGGCTTTCTTGCCAGTGTCCGCAGCGAAAATGCCTCTCCCAATCCCGACTTTCGCGCTGATATATTTCATACCGAAATGTGCTCTCTTCATGTTCAGCTTCACGACCATTCACCCGAACAACTGGTTGTTCAAAGCCTGTTCGCTGACGGCTTCATCGTTTATTCAGCCGTTCATTCCGATGCGGTGAGAATGGTTAATCACTCAGGTCTTGAAGTCGAGACGCTTCATGAAGAAATCATTCCTGATACGGCTGGGGCGATAACCTGGGATTGCTCTGAATGGGGCATGCGCATGGGGCTTTCATCAATCGTTCCCGAAGCAATTTCAGCAAATCTCGTTGATTACATGCAGCGCCTTTGCCTTCGTTGCGGCATTTCACTCGATGAAATCTGCAAAAAAGCCGTTTTCGCCGTGCACCCCGGTGGCCCACGGATTATCGACAGAATTCAGGCGGTGCTTGGCCTTAGAGATGATCAGCTCAAAGCGAGCCGGCATATTCTGAAATCTTGTGGCAACATGTCGTCGGCTACACTGCCCCATGTCTGGGAAAATATCTGCGCGGATTCAGCGGTTAGCGCGGGCACAAGAATCGTCAGTCTGGCCTTCGGGCCCGGGCTATGCATATCCGGCGCACTGATGAGCAAGATTGGCAAATCATGAAACTGTCGGTTGCAACAAATTTCGACGACGGCCTTCTAAAGGATATTGCCGGTCATCAGGTTGAAGAAGTCTATGGAAAACTGCCCCGCGATGTGGCGGGTGGGGGCAGGGCGAGCTATTCGACCGGGTCTGTGGGTATGGCTCAGCTTGAAAAACACATTCAGTCTGCCCATGATAATGGCATTCGCTTCAACTACCTTTTAAACGCAGTATGCCTTGGAAACAGGGAATGGAGCCGCAACGGAATAAAGGCAATTCGTGAGCTGCTCGATAAGCTTGCACAGATAAAAGTTGATGCCATTACCGTTTCAACTCCTTATCTTGCCGAGGTAATCAAGAAGCATTACCCGATGTTCGGGCTGAAGATCGGAATTTTTGCCAACATCGATACTCCGACACGCGCCAGATACTGGCAGGATCTAGGTGCAGACACCCTGGTTCTCGAATCATTTTCGATCAACCGCCGCTTTTCTTTGCTTGAATCGATTCGAAAATCAGTTTCATGTGAACTTCAGCTCATCGCCAACTTTACCTGCCTGCCCAACTGCCCGATGCAGATTTACCACATGACCGGCATTTCTCACGGATCCAATACCTATGACAAAGTTCCTTTCATTGATTACTGCATTTTAAAATGCTCTGCAGCGACGCTCAGCGACCCGACTCTGCTTTTCAAATCAAACTGGATAAGGCCAGAAGATCTTTATCGTTATGAACAGATCGGTTTCGACAATTTTAAACTGCTTGAAAGAAATGCTCCATCAGAGCTCATGCTTAACCGGGTCAAAGCCTATTCGGGGCGAAAATCTCCGGCAAATCTGCTAGACCTGATTCAGCCTTTCGGTTTTGACAAGAACATAAAAATGCAGTTTGGCTGGATTCCCCGGTTGATAATTGAACGCCCGCGCCTTGTTTTTCCCCTTTATAAGCTGTTGAAAACCCGTGGCATGCTTCTGCCATTAAAAGGCACTCCGGCAAAAATTGATTCCGCGAAAATTCCACCTGATTTTCTTGATGAAATTTCCCGAAGACCCTGTTCAAAAACTTTGCTGTGTCAGAATTGCCAATACTGTGATCAGATTGCCAGGGAGGCATACAGCGTTGATGCCAACTACCGTGATGAGTGCACCCGGTTGTATCAGAAGGTTTTTAAACGCTTATGCTGAAATTGTTCGTATTCAATGCAGCTGCTC
>JBMOKV010000140.1:0-3029 GCA_049325495.1 Candidatus Rifleibacteriota bacterium
GGCACAAAACCTTCAGCCGCGCTTAACGGGCTGGAACACAGCAGTATAACTGCCATCACCAATCCAAGAATCCAGTTACGCATTTTCTACCTCCGCATGGAGAATCGTACAAATAAGTTTACTCACAATAAAGCCATGCGTCAATTGTCAACCCTGATGTTTTAGCAGGCTAAAATAAAAAAACGCACCTACCTGGACTCGAACCAGGGGCACCAGGATTAGGAATCCTGTGCTCTATCCACCTGAGCTATAGGTGCAGCTAATTTCTTGATTCTACTAAGTTTTTCTGGCAAAATCAAGTCGAAAACATTATGCTTTGAAAAACAGCTGAAAGGTTAAGAACATGAAAAAGTTGCATCTGATGCTGGCTTTCTGCCTGCTTGCGGTTTTCAGCACTGGTGTTCATGCAGTAGATACCGGGAAACTGCTCACCAACCAATGCCGTGCCAACCTGAAAATGCTCAATGAGGCCACCGAGAAGTTTCTCAAGGAAAATGAATCGTCTCTGCCGGCCTGGAGTCCTTATAAGAGTGTCAAAGACATGCTGCTCGAAATAAAGTATCTTCCCCAGGACCCCGAACCTCCAACCAAGGATTGCAAATATTTTCTGGTCAGTATGAGCTCTCATGATTATCAGTGGTATTGCGATGTTCATGGGTTAATTGAGGGTGACAAATCAATAACTTTCGATTACCACGAACATAAGTTCACTGCGAAAACCAGTTCAAGGTACATGAACGTCAAAAAATATAAAGACCATGTTCAGAATCTGCTGCGCTGGACCGATTACAAGCCGACTCCGATTGAAAAGTTGAAATATCAGTACAACAAAAACCCCACCACCACCATTGCTCTGGTCGTTTTCGGGGTAATTGCGCTTTTTTTAATCTACCGGAACGTTACTCAATAGATTATTTCAGGCTTTCCTCAAGGGGTAACCCTGAATCCTGAGCAAGCCTGTCGATCATCTGGTCGACCCAATAGCCAGAATGGCCAAGCCTGCGGGCTTTCATCAGATTGATTATCGCCCGGCCCTTTTGTGATTGCTGAGCCCAGGCCATCGCCAGCAGAACGTAAGGCCAGCCGCTCTTATGATTTTTGCCTTCGAGCATTTCGATCGTTTTCTCTGGCTGATGCAGAGATATGTGAAGGGCGGCAAGATCATAGATCAGAAGCTGATTACCGGGATTAAGATGCCACGCCAGACTTAATTCTTCAAAAGCATCGAGATAAGCTCCTCGACCAGCAAGTATCAGGCCCAGAGCATGATGTGCATCAGAATCAGAGGGATTGTCAGAAACTGCCTGTCTGGCAAAAAATTCGGCGGTATCGAAATCTTCTTCGGTACTCTCGCCGAGCAGGGAAAGGTTGTAATAAATACGGCCCATCTCAAGACTGGTAAATGGATTTGCCCCGGAAAGGCTGATCATATTCTCGTAATGCTGCCAGGCCTGACGCAACAGCTCTTTATTGCCAAGCCTGATGCCTTCATCGATCAATTGTTGCGGATCAATTACCGGAACTCCGCCTTCGATGATAGTAACCGGCATGGAATACACCTGAGAAAAGACCAGCAACATACAGAAACATATCTGAATCAATTTTGCTTTGTTGATAGACATATTCATCCCCCTGATGTTATAAAATACATTTAACTAAATTCGTATCATGCCATGGGAATGAAATCCAGAAAAATATGAATAATGATTTAAAAGACAAATCTTACAGCTCAGGTCTGCACAAGCCTTCATTATGGCTTTTTCTTTTTGTCTTTTTCGCTGTTCTGCCAGTTTTGATTTACCTTTCATGCTATGAATTGTTTATCGAAAATGAGTATGCATCAATCCGGGAAAAGCTGACCCAATATTATCAGAGAGAACTCACAGCCTTCAGAAATCGCGCCACCAATCGCAACATTTTCCTTCAACTGCTGCAAAGTTACCGTGACAGCTGCCGGAAAAACATACCTGACAAGCTCAGTGACAATTCGATCCATCTGACCGAACTTTTTGATGAACTACCTCCCAACACAAGCCTGATAAGCTGGAACAGCACCGGCGAAATCATTGCAAGCTTTACCCGCGTTCACCATTCCGAGAAAATAAGTGAAATTCAGGTCAGACGATTTATCGACCTTTTGAACGAATCTTATTCAGATTTTAACAGCGGAATCGATCTGCAGACATTGCAGCAGACAAGAGATTATGAACTGAAAAACCGACCTTTTTTCGGCAGCATAAAGCCGCTGATCGGGCTTAATTTCCCCGCCACCCGTCTTTTTACTCAACGCAACAGTCTTGAATACGTTGCCGATGACCGTTCCGAAGTATTCTTCTTCTGGGATTTCTACAACGCCAAAGACAATTCACAGGGCGGTTTTGCTGCGATCGTTCCTCGACAGAACCTGCCTGCAACCTTCGCTCTTTCGAGGGTTCTTGAAAAAGATCCGAGTGCCAACCCCGAATTTACCAATGGCCTGTTCGACTCTGCCACCGGCAAAACCAAGCTTTCATTCCCTCAGCTGCAGGCAGTTGCAGAAAAGATGATAGCCGGCTACCGCAACGATGTTGTCAACCCATACAGCGCCAATGACTGGGTCATTTTTATTCAGCCGGTAGCCGAAAGCTCATCGGCTAATCTTTTCAACATGTTTTCTACCCGCTCATTGCGTGAAAGCTATGAAAGTTCGATTAAAAGCAGTCAGCTGGTCTGCATGATTCTATTAATTGCCCTTGGATTCCTGTTTTTCTTCTTTTTCCGAATCACCCGCGACCGGGGCCTGTCATTGCGGAAAAAGCTGGCATGGCTTTTTCTTTTATGCATGCAGCTTCCGGTTTCGATTCTTATTTTTCTGGGAATCCATTTCTCGCTCAGCAAAGAAAGACTTTTGAGCATCGAAGCAGATAGAAAGCTGATCGAACTGGTAAGGAAAGTTGATTATTCTGCCCAGGATCACTACCGCTCATTGACTGCATGGCTCAACACCTTTCGCAATCTGCCGGAATTGAAGGCAATCGAGAAAGAAAAGC
>JBMOKV010000141.1:0-3026 GCA_049325495.1 Candidatus Rifleibacteriota bacterium
TGATCTATTTCAACCAGAAGGGCAACATGGGAACCGACTGGCAGAGCATGGGTCTTTCAACATTCGCACGACAGGCTGCCGGTTATGGCTTCAATCAGGGTGATACCCGGGCTTTGAACTGGGTTTCCCAATATCTGCAGTATTCAGAAGTAGTTTCATTGAATCATTGGCCGACTTCCCCACAATACTTCAACTATGGCATGGTTTTTCTTTTTACCCAGTATCTGTTTGACCGTTGCAGCGGCTACAATGCCATTAAGGTTTTAGAGAAGAAGGGCGACTTCAAGGGACTGGAAGACGTTGATAACAATATTATCCGTGCCGGTCTGGCAAATCCGGCCTCTTTGAGCATTCGCGAATTTTTCCACGATTTCTGTCTGGCTTTGTTCTGTGATGATCTTGGCTTGTCTACCGGCTTACCCGGTTATAATGCCGATAAACACCAGTTCAAAAACATTCAGCTGCGTGGCAAGTTTTCCGGTGTCGATGGCCTGCGCGGGCTGAGCTACAGCGAAAATCCCGTTTACAGTAATCCGCTGGGTATCAAGGGTTACGGTTGCCGCATGGTCGAATACCCCCGTGGAAACTGGGGCGATATCGAAGTCACGATCAATTCAACCCCAGCTACCGGCGATTTCCGCACCTGGGTAATTTTCTACTCCACCGAATAACAACGGCGCAGAAGATTTTTTTACGGACCACAGAAGAAATATTCGTAGGGGTCGGCCGCCGCGCCGACCCGCTTGCAGATTCAGCCGATATTGTAGGCTTTCATTTTATACTGCAGCGTGCCGCGCTTGATACCGAGCATCTGGGCGCATTTTGACTGATTGCCCTCGGCGACTTTGAGCAGGCGCAGAATCAGCTCTTTTTCAATCTGAGCAACCACTTCATCCAGGGTTTTGCCTTCATTTATCTGGTCTTCAAGCCAGTCGAACATGCCGGTGGTCGTTTCTGGGGCAAACCCCAGTCTGATTTCTTCAGGCAGGTTTTCCAGATCGATCATGTTGCCTTTGGCGAACACTGAAGCCCCTTCGATTATATTCTGCAGCTGTCTTACATTGCCCGGCCATTTGTAGTTTTTCATGGCGGTCATGGCCTTTGGGGTCAGGCCTTTGATTTCGCGCCCGGCTTTTGCTGAAGCAAGTTTAACGAAATGCTCGATCAGCAGTTGAATGTCTTCAGGCCTTTCGCGCAATGGCGCAAGCTGAACGTTAACCACATTGATGCGGTAATACAGGTCTTCTCTAAACTGCTTTCTTTCGATCAGTTCCTTGAGATCTTTGTGAGTTGCGGCGATGATTCTGACATCTACTTTGAGAGGTTTTGAGCCACCGAGACGCTCAACTTCACGCTCCTGAATGACGCGCAGCACCTTGGCCTGGGTATTGAGGGCCATATCGCCGATTTCGTCGAGAAAAATCGTGCCGCCGCTGGCAATTTCGAATTTTCCACGCTTTCGTGCCACCGCACCCGTGAAAGCCCCTTTTTCATAGCCAAAAAGCTCGCTTTCAATCAAGTTTTCAGGCAATGCTGCACAGTTGAGGGTTACGAAAGGCCCGCTGGCCCGGTTACTTTTGCGTTGAATCGCTTCGGCAACCAGTTCTTTTCCCGTTCCCGATTCGCCCTGAATCAGCACGGTAATGTCACTCTTCGCGACCTGCTCGATCTTCTCCTTAACCAGCCGGGTAGCGTTCGATTCGCCAATAATCCGGTCTTGCTCCGGCTCAACCAGGAAACGTTCTTCGAGACTTTTCTTTTCAAATGCAAGATTGAATCGCTCGCAGGCTTTGGCGACAATAACCCGCATTTCTTCAATGTCAAAGGGCTTGGAAAAGTAATCGTAGGCGCCCTGCTTCATCGCTTCGATTGCCAGTTTTTCTGAACCGTAGGCGGTCATTAAAATAAAGACCACATCAGGGTCAAGCTGCTTGACCTGCGTCAAAAACTCCATGCCGTTCATTCCCGGCATGTTGTAGTCAGAAATGATTACCTGAAAAGCTCCCGGTTCCATCAATTTCAAGGCCGCATCAGGATTTTCAGCAGTTTTTACCTGGTATCCTTCTTTTTTGAGGGCGGCTGAAAGGCTGAATAGAATCGATTTTTCATCATCAACGATTAGAATGTTGTGGGATTTGAACAGCATATTCGGTTAACCTTCCTGTTTACTTGGCAGATAAAAGGTGAATGTCGTTCCCTTGCCAGCTTCGCTCTTAACTTCGATCTTTCCACCATGCAGGTCAATGATTTTCTTTACAATTGCGAGACCAAGGCCAGTACCTCTCTGCTTGGTCGTAAAAAACGGTTCAAACACTTTTCTGCAGACTTCTTCCGGCATGCCGGCACCGCTATCCTCTACTGCAAAGGCGGTCCACGGACTGTCGATTTCTTTCACCGCCCTGATCGAAATGGTGCCGCCATTTCCCATTGCCTGCATGCCGTTAAAAATCAGATTCAAGAATACCTGTTTGATCTTTTCGGCGTCAACGTAAACCTGAAGATTCTCATCAAATTCTGCCTTGAGAATAACCCGGTTACGCTCTGCCTCATGATTTACCAGCGCAAGAACCGGCTTGATCACATCTGAAAAAGACTGTTGCCTGAATGAGGAACCTTCTGGTTTCGCATATTTGAGCAGTTGCTCCACAACTCCGTTCAAACGGTTTACTTCAGAGACAATGACATCGATATATTCGCGGCGTGTGTCATCTTTACCGGTTTCTTCCTGCAACAGCTGACCGAGGGTTTTTATGGAAGCCAGAGGGTTCTTAATCTCATGGGCGACACTGGCCGAAAGCTGGCCAATTGAGCTGAGTTTGTCGGCATGATAAAGCTGCTGCTCGATGATCTTGCGCTGGGTAATGTTGCTAAGGGTCAGAACAAATCCGTAGGGCTTGCCGGCGTTGTCTCTCAGAACCGAAAAACCGCCCTGCAGAACCTTGATTCCTCCGTGTTCTCCCAGGTCGATTTCAATATCGAACTGACGGTCAGATTCTGAATAGGTTATCTCGCGCAGAGCTTTCACC
>JBMOKV010000142.1:0-3023 GCA_049325495.1 Candidatus Rifleibacteriota bacterium
ATTTGAACCGTTTTTTACCACGAAACAGCTGGGCAAAGGCACAGGCTTGGGCCTTTCGGTAACCTACGGTATCGTAAAAATGCACAGTGGAGATATCAAGGTTGAAAGCAATTCCGACCCCGAAGCCGGGCCCACCGGAACCACTTTCACCGTCATTCTGCCACGCCACAGTAATAAAGATGCCTCAGCCTCACAGCTGCTCGGCGGTTAATATCAGTCAGAAAGGGAACAAAAATGCCAACAGTCAAAACCGTTCTTCTCGTCGATGATGATCAGGATTTCAGAATGCAGCAAAAGCTGATGCTCGAGAAACTCGGCTATAAAGTAATAGAAGCCGGCAGCGGCCAGGCTGCCATCAGCCTCATCGAAACTCAGACCCCCGACATTGCCATCGTCGACCTGATGATGGAAGAGGAAGATGCGGGCTTTACCCTGGCACATCGCCTTAAAAAGCAGCTTCCCAAAATGCCGGTCATTATGGTTACGGCCGTTGCAGCAGAAACCGGCCTGGCTTTCAATGTGAAAACCAGAGAAGAACACCGCTGGATCAAAGCTGATTCTCTTCTTGAAAAGCCGGTTAGAGCTGAACAGCTGCAGATGGAAATCAAACGACTGCTGCCGGAGTAAACAATGAATCATTTAAAGGTTCTGGTAATCGATGATGAACCCGGAATGCGCATAGGAGTCGAAAGAACTCTGAACGGCGAAAAGCTTGAATTCTGGGGCACCGACAGCGTCAGCATCAACGTAAAATCGGCAGGAACCGGCTCTGAAGGCCTTGAGCAGATCAAGGCCGAGAAACCCGACATTCTTTTTCTCGATTACAAGCTTCCTGATATGAACGGGCTCGAGATTATCGAAAAGCTCGGCGAGCAGGCGAAAGACATCATCATCATAATGATCACCGCCTATGCCTCTATTGAAGTGGCCATCGACGCCACCCGCAAAGGGGCATATGATTTTCTTCCCAAACCTTTCACCCCCAGCGAATTGCGCATCGTCACCAGAAAGGCAGCGGAAAGGATTCTGCTGGCCCGCAAAAATCTGCAGCTCGCTGAAGAGAAAAAACAGGTCAGATTTGAATTCATCAGGGTTCTTGGCCATGAATTAAAGGCTCCACTCGCCGCAGTTGAAGGCTACATCGACCTGATGAAGAATAAAACGATCGGCGACAATCTAGATGATTATCTTCAGATTCTTTCACGCAGCGCTTTGCGGTTAAATCAGATGCGCAAACTGATCATCGATCTGCTCGATATGACAAAAATCGAATCGGGCAAAAAAGACCGGAACCTGAGTGAAATGAATCTGCGTGAAGCCGTTGAAAACGCCATTGAACTGGCGGGGCCCGCTGCAGATAACCGCAAAGTGACGATTGAACTCAATGCCCCTGACCATTTGCCTTTCAAAGCCGACAGCGGCGAAATCGACATGATTTTCAACAATCTTATTTCCAACGCGGTTAAATACAATCGCGAGGGCGGCAAAGTTTTTGTAAACATAGATGATCAGCCAGATCAGGTGGTAATTTCGGTTGCCGACACCGGTATCGGCATGTCTGAAGAAGAACAGAAACGCCTGTTTAAAGAATTCTCACGTATCCGCAACGCCAAAACCGCCGACATTCTTGGCAGTGGTCTTGGGTTGTCAATTCTAAAACGCCTGATCGAACTTTATGAAGGAACCATCCAGGTTAAATCAGTTCCCGATGAAGGTACGACTTTCACAGCTACTCTGAAGAAAAAATCCCAATAATTCACAGCATCGTTCAAGTCACATTTTATGGTCAAAGCAATAGTCAAAATTTGAATTTCTTCAAAAAGTTTTATCAGTCTAAACCCCTCATTAATTAATAATTAGAGGGGTATTTTGCCACAACGTTAGTGAAAATTTTCTTAAAGTTCGTGACAAAATCATTTTCTTTTGCTATTTTACCCCCAACGTTTTTTCACAAGTGCAAATATCACATTATAGGGGTGAAATCATGGCAAAGATTCTACTGGTTGATGACGACAAGGATTTTGTCGAAATCAACAAAATGCTGCTGGAAAAAGAAGGGTACAAAATCCTGGTTGGGCATAACCCTGATGAAGGCTATAAGCTTCTTACCAAAGAAAAACCCGACCTGCTGATTCTTGATGTAATGATGGTAGAACCGGATGACGGTTTTGCAATGGCCCAGAAGATCAGAAGAGAAAAGAACAACATTCCGATAATCATGCTGACCTCCGTGTCAAAGGTTACCGGTATGAAATTCGACAAAGACGACGAAATGGTTCCGGTCAATGAATTTTTCGAAAAACCGGTATCAAAAGACAAGCTTCTCAAAGCCGTAAAGAAATACATCAAGTAAAGGAGACCTTTCTTAATGCTAGCCTCTGAAAGAGAACAACTCAAATCAGAAATCGTCAAGATGGCTGAAAAATATAATTTTCACCGCAGCGGACTGATTCCGGTGCTCCAGCATGTTCAGAACATCGCTCGCCACATTTCACCCGAATCAATGCAGGATATCGCCACTGCTTTCAAAATTCACCCGGTTGAAGTTCAGGGTGTTGTAAGTTTCTATTCTTTCCTTTCTACCGAAAAGAAGGGCAAGTTTATCATTCGCCTTTGCCAGACCGTCACTTGTGACATGGCCGGCAAGGAATCGGTTGCCCGCCAGCTCGAAAACGAACTGGGCATCGAATTTGGCGAAACCACTCCAGATGGAATGTTTACTCTTGAATTCACCAACTGCCTCGGCATGTGTGATCAGGGCCCGGCGATGCTGGTCAATGACGAAATTCATACCAAAGTCACCCCGGATAAAGTTATCGATATTATCGAAGGCTGCAAATCCCGCTTCGGCGCCCATGTTATCCAAGGAGATCACCACTAATGAGCAAGGCCAATAAGAATTTGATCATCTTCTCCGAACTTGACGTAGAAAAAGCTCTTAAGAACGCTCTTCAGAAAGCCAGACCAGACATCATCGGCGAACTGCGCGATTCAGGCCTTAAAGGCCGCGGCGGCGCAGGTTT
>JBMOKV010000143.1:0-3015 GCA_049325495.1 Candidatus Rifleibacteriota bacterium
ACGGGAAACCGACAAACTTTCCCAGGAAGCCGGCAGAACCAGTGATGAAGTTGCCAAAGAACAGCTGCTTGCCACCGTTAAAATGAAACAAAAAAGATTGTCGGAACTTAATGAACTTGAAACATGTCTAAACCGTGTGAAAATACAAAAATTGCAGATACATGAAATGTTCTCGAGTCTTATGGATAAAATGCATGCCCTGCGTTTTGCCGATATCAAAACGATGCAGGCATCTTCAGATGCAATGGTAAAAGAAGTTGATGAGATCAGAACTGGCCTAGACGATATCGAAAAAGGCCTGATTACCGCTGAAAGCCTTAGCCGATCATAAACAGGCATAAAATTGAGCACAAAAGGAGAATAAGTATATGAGCAGATTCACCAGAAGCTCCAACCCTACCTTGCGCCCTGAGATTTTTGAAAACTACCAAACCCAGGCCTCGGGCAGCAGAACCATGACGGTCAATGGCGCGGCCAATAAGACCTTCTTTCTGCTTCTTCTAGCCTTTGTTGCTGCCAGCTTTACCTGGCGCATGACCCTGGAAAATCCCGGCACGGCCTACAGCCTGATGATGCTGGGTTTAATCGGCGGGTTCATTACCGCTTTGATCACCTGTTTTTCAATTGGTTCAGCCCGTTATACTGCGCCGGTTTACGCCGTTTTTGAGGGCCTGTTTTTAGGTGCCGTTTCAGCAGTTTACAATTTTCGCACCGAGGGCATAGTGTTGCAGGCACTGTTTCTAACTTTTGCAACTGCCGGGGGCATGCTGTTTCTTTATCGAACCGGAATTGTCAAAGTAACCGAAAAATTCAGGGCCGGGCTGATGGCAGCCACGATGGGCGTCTTTTTCACCCTCCTGTTCTCTTTCGTTTTAAGCATGTTTGGGTTGGTACCGCCAATTTACGCTGGCGGAGTGGTGGGAATCATCATCAATCTGATTATTGCCGGCATTGCGGCGCTCAACCTCATTCTTGATTTCGACGTGATCGTTCGTGGTGCCGAAGTTGGTGCCCCGGAACATTTTGAGTGGTATGCAGCGTTCGGCCTTCTCGTAACTTTGGTCTGGCTGTATCTTGAGATTCTTCGACTGCTTGCCAGCCTGCAGCGACGAGATTAACCGTTATTTTTTCAAACATTTAAATGAAAGAAGCCGCCAGAATCTTTTTCCTCTTGATTCTGGCGGTTTTTTATCTTTTTCTGCCTTATGACCTGTTGCCTGATTTCATGGGTCGATTCGGCAGAATCGATGACCTGCTGGTAGGACTCATCATAGTTTTTCTGGTTTTTTTCAAACCCCTGTTTGATGATTTAAGAAACAGAGCACGGTGTTCCAGAAATGAGTCTTTCAAGACTGAAATAAATGATGAAATTACCGACGATCCGTTTGAAATTCTGGGAATACTGCCTTCAGCAGGGCCTGAAGAAGTTAAAAAAGCCTATCATGAAAAAATCAGGCAATATCACCCTGACCTGGTGGCAAAGATGGGCCCTGAAATTCAGGCATTGGCCATTGAAAAAAGTCGTCAGATCAATCTGGCATATGAAAAATTGAAAAAGAATTTTTAGGGATTATTTGCGGTTGAACAGATATTGCCCGACTATCCAGCTCTGGCCACGGTTAAAACCGAACTGCTCGCTGATTGCGATCAGCATCAGCCGCCAGCGCTGAAACCAGGTCCAGGCCATGCGTTTGCCGCTTGCCTTCTCAAACTGCGGCAAAATGGCGAGACGGTTGAAAAAATATCGCCGCAGCCAGCGATCGGCGGTTTTTTTATAATGTTCGCCGCTGATTTTCCAGAAATCCTCGATTGAAAATTGTTTTTGAAAAAGGAGCGGCATATCGGCTGAAAGAGCCAGGCGGTTTCTGGCAATGCAATTGCCCGGCAAATCATCGAGTCCCACGGAATCATAGTAAAAGGCGAATTCTGAATGCACCGGGATCTGCAAAAACATCTTGCCATCGGGCTTCAGCCAGTGCCAGATTTTTGTCTGCCAATCGGCCCGGGAGGCCATAAGATCAAAACGTTCGATTGAAATTATCCGGTCGAATTCTTCAGTAAATTCCAGGTCAGAAAATTCACTGGTTATGATCTTAACGTTATTGAGTTCAAATTCATGGGCTTTTTTCTGTAAATAGATACCCTGTCCCACCGAATCGGCCACTGCGGTGATTTTTGCCTCTGGAAACTGGCGGGCCAGCCAGAAAGTCATGGCACCGAAACCACAACCCAGTTCGAGAATTTTCATGCCATCGCGGATTCGGGCCCGGTCCGCGGTCATCCAGAGCATTGTTTCTTCAGCTTCTTCAAGATCTTCGGCCCCGGTAGGGAAATAGCAACAGGTTGCCGACAGCCTTTTTCCAAGAAAAAGCTCATAGAATTCAGGGTCGAGCTCGATCATCGGCTCGTTGAGCAGATCCTTTTCCTTCATCATGATTCCGGCTCTGAGATCTCTGACAACCTGGCGATAAACCGAATGGCGGGCTTCAATGTCACCAAGCGAAGCTCTTTCGCAGGCCTGGCTGCACAGGTGTCGAACCCAGGCTCTGGTAATTTTTTCCGGTATAAGTCCGGTTTCCAGAACTTTCAACACAATTTTTCCGGTCAGGCTCATGGTATTTTCCTCAAAAAATCTTTCGCATTTAGAATAGCCGCAAGTTCAAAATTCTTCAACTTCTATTAAAATTTTCTTTACAGCCCGTTAAAGTGAAGATAAGTTAATAATACATTTTTGAATGGCAGGTATCACACAGCTGATAAAAAAAATCAGAAAAAATGGATTCACGTTAATTGAGCTGATGATCGTCGTTGCGATCATTGCAGTTCTTCTTGCCATGGCTGCCTACAGCTTTTCTGGAATAAGAAACCGCATCAGGAAAACCAGTTGTCGTGAAAACATGCGAATTATCCGCAAAGCTTTTTTTCTGGCGCAGACCGAAAATCCCAGTTTAACCGACAAGGATCTGACCATCGACAAACTGCTTAAGCTTGGTTATCTGAAAACCCGGCCGATAT
>JBMOKV010000144.1:0-2996 GCA_049325495.1 Candidatus Rifleibacteriota bacterium
TCATCGCTCTGGCACATCTTGGCTGGGAAAAGGAATTGCAGCTGTTTGAAAATTTTCCCGAGCTTGATGGCATATTGGGCGGACATTCGCATCTTGCCATCAGCCCGCCGGCGGTCGTTGACGGGCCTCAGGGGCATCGGTTTCTGTCTGAACCAGGCGAATGGGGTAAGGGCGTGACCCGCTACGATCTGATTTTTGACCGCGACGCCGAGCGCCGACTGTGGGTTACCGCCGCAGCACTGGTGCCAATGGGCGAAAGCATCCCTGAAGACGGTCAGATCAAGCAGGAAGCCGATGGGCTCTGGCAGCAGATTCAGGTAAAGGTCAACATTCCCATTGGCAAGACTTCGGTTTATCTCAATGGCGACCGCGAGCATATCAGAACCCGGGAAACCAACCTGGGCAACCTGGTTGCCGATTGTGTGGCCGATACGGTGGCTGCCGATATGTCGGTTGTGAATGGCGGGGGCATCAGAAGTTCGATTGCTACCGGCACCGTAACCATCGGCGACTGTCTTAATGTGTTGCCTTTCGACAATTACCTGATCAAAGTGGAAATGACCGGCGCGACTTTAACGAAAATTTTTGAGCAGGTGCGCGAAGCCATTGGTCATGAGTCTGGTTTTGGCGGGTTTCTGCAGGTTTCGCGTGGTCTGCAGGTCAAATATTACAGTAATCTGGTTGTGGTTACTTTTAACGGGCAGCCAGTTGAACCCACGAAAAAATACACGGTTGCAACCAATGATTTTCTTTCGGGCGGTGGCAATGGTCTGACCGCGTTTCTTGAGTCGGATGTCACCGAATCGACCGGAGTTCTGGCCGCCGATGCGTTTATCAAATACATCAAAGAGACCGGTGAAATCGCTGCCGTTGAAGAAGGTCGCATACTCGTGAATTTCAAGCTGCCCAAGCATAAAATGCCCGGCGGCATTATCAAGACAATTCCGACCAAATTTCGCCGCTGAATTGCGGGCGCTAAGCCCGTTAATCGCCTTAAAAATCAGTCCACCATCATATTTGTAGGGGCTGGCCACCGTGCCAGCCCGTCTTGAAATTCAATAACCCATTTTGTTTTAAACGGTCGATTTAAAAACTGATTTCAATTCTGCCCGTTTGATTTTTCGCGGGTCGCGACTCTTTTTATGGAGTCGTTCCAGCTGCCGAACCAGAAGCGGGTCGCGGTGAGCGGCCAGCTGGCGCAGAGATTGTAGATTTCCGCCGTCGAGACATGGGTGTCCCAGTCTTTGCTGAACGGGTTGGCAAAGGCGCGGTAGGGCCATTCTTCTGCGAGTCTCGCAAGCCCGGTGCCGACCACGACTTTGTCGGTGACTGCTTCCGGGGCCACATCTTCTACCAGGGCCAGTAATGCGAACAGGGCTTTGCGAAAGAGAGCCAGTTCAGCCCGCAGGCCAAGCCCGCCGAATTCTACTGCCCGGTCGAGAACGGCCAGACACCAGTCGAATCCAGGAAAAGTTCCGCTGCGAATCTGGGAAACGGCCCAAAGTCCCACTTCTTTGAGTTTCTTGCGGTCAGTGGCGATTCCCAGCTGTGAAAGGGCCTGTGTAACTGCGCTGGCATCGAGCTTCAGGCCGCCAAGCAGCAGCTGCAGCAGCGAAACCCGTTCGTTTTTCGGCAGTTCAACCGAAAGGCTCCAGTCCAGTGGCACGATTTTTCCGTTATCGTCAATGAAAAGATTGCCGCCGTGCGGGTCGCCATGGAAAATTGACCAGGTTTCCGCCATCCAGAAAGGTTTGGCTATCAGGCCATCAATAAGTTTTTCGGCTATTTTTCGCCTTTCAACGGGATCAGCAGGCAGAGCGTCGCTGAGTTTGCGACCCTTGATCAGAGTCATGGCCGTTACTTTGTTAGAGCAAAATGGCAGCAGTTCGGGCACGTAAACTTCACTGACATTCCGATAAAGCTCTTTGGCACGTTTCAGGTTCGCCTGTTCGTGTTCAAGTCTCACTTCATCGGCAACCAGCTGGGCTGAATCGGATAATGGGCCGGAAAATTCCAGGCGTGGCAGGCCTAGGCGGTCGCAGATTCTTTCGAGGGCATTTCCGAGGCCGGGCCAGAGTTCGAGCTCTTCCTGCAATGCCGATTCAGCTTCGGGCCTGATTACCTTGAAAACCCCTTCGACGACCTCGCCTTCAGGAGTTTTCCAGGTAAATGGCATCACTACTGCGACGCTGGCTTCAGCCAGCGGCTTTTCGCCGAGGGTAATACTGCCAAGATCGATCTGCTCTTTATCGAGCAGTTCACGCACCATTTCACGTGTGTAAACGGGTTTGAGCATCTCAAGGTTCTGCAGACTGCGGCGCAGTTCAAGGCTCAATCTTTTGTCACGGGCCAGAACCTGGCCAAGCTTATGCAGGGTGGGGCAGCGGCGCAGCACCATTTCCAGGCGACTTGCTGCAGTTGCAAAAGGACCGAGACCGATCTGATCGTTAAGAATCTGCTGCTGGCGCTCTTCTTTGAGCTGGCTTAAAAACCAGGCAAGGCCTTCCGCTACGAAAGGTTTCCATTTGCTGTAGCATTCGGGAATCAGATTATTAAGATCGAGGCTGGCAAAAAGTGAGGTCCAGTCCATACATCATACTCCTTGGAAATAAAACCATAATTTGCTGCATTGTAGCAAAATAAAAATTAGCCTGCAATAGGTTTTGCAAAAAATAATTTGCAAACGCAAAATTTATTTTCCGGGAGCGCTTTTTTCTTTGGCTCATAATCAGGTCAGACCCGTTTTTGCGTGGGACCAATTGCGTTGCGAGGGCGCAGAGGGGCAAAAGAAGAATTCATCGAGCGTTTGTGTTGCAATGATTTCTACTATTGAAACAATAGTTGATGCCACCTCGGGGAATTTTGAAATGCTTGAGGGGCTGTGATAAATTAAGTCAGAAAAATTCTTACTGGAGAAAAAAATGATTGAGATAAAAAAGATTTCCCAATGCCCGGAAGTTATTGAAACGATCTGCACCTGGCACCACAATGAGTGG
>JBMOKV010000145.1:0-22337 GCA_049325495.1 Candidatus Rifleibacteriota bacterium
GATGAAGCAAAGAAGGCTTACGAATCTTCTGAAAAAGCTGTGAACGAAGCAGTTGAAAGTATCGGCGATTTCAGCTCAAAGGCAGAAGATCAGATGAAGAATTTCGGCGAAGCGTCACTGAATGCAGCTAAAAATACCGGGGATGCAATTGTGGGTGGTTTAAAAAAGCTTAAATTCTGGTAAGAGTTCTGAAGCTCAAAAAGGCTGTTTCATCATCTCGTTGAAACAGCCTTTTTTTGCTTTGTCGGGGGCGCTTTTCAAAGTTCAGATCATCTAAAAAAGGAATTTTGGAAAAAAAGTAGTGATTTCTTTAAACTTCAGCAAAAATCTGTTATTTTTAGGACAATGAGAGCAAATCTCCACAGAAAAGTAGCGAATTAAGATGAGGAAAGTCGTGAAAATATGGATTCAAAGATAGCAAAGCAATTTATTCGCGCTACATCAACGGTTTTCGGTGAAATCAGCGATTTAAGTCTTACCAACACTGAACTTGAATTCTTTGCTGAAGGATATCGAAGCCCGGCAGATATCTCGGTGTATTTCACAGTTTCCGGTGCCTTCTCAGGACAATTGATCATCACTCTGGATAATCCAATGGCATTGAAGCTTGCTTCGGCAAGTTTGATGGGGGTGCCCGTCAATAACTTTGATAAAATTGCGGAAAGCGCAGTTTGCGAGCTGGGAAACATGATCGGTGGCTCGGCAGGCAAGCGATTGCTTGAAATCGGCTTTGATTGCGATATTTCTTACCCGACTCTCAAACACGGAAAAGAAGTGGATACTTCTGCCCCGACTTTTGTGGCCCGATTCGAATGTGAATGGGGAAAACTGCAGCAGATTCTCAAGTTTGCCTGCAGTTCGCAGATTAAATAAAAGTTTGATTAATCACCAGCAGGAAAAGATGGAGTTGCTGTTTTGCAAAAGAAAATACTGATCGTAGATGACGCCCTGATAGTTCGCACCACTCTCAAATACCTTTTTGATTCAAATAATTATCAGACCATGGAAGCTGAAACCGGAGATGATGCGGTTAAAAAATACCAGACTTTCAAGCCCGATCTGGTCACCATGGACATAACCATGCCTGACATGGATGGAATCACTGCTGTTAAAGAAATTCTAAAAACTGATCCAAAGGCTACTATCGTTATCTGCTCAGCCATGGGTCAGACTAATAAGGTTAAGGCTGCCCTGGCTGCCGGCGCAAAATCATTTATCGTTAAACCACTTAATCCTGAAAGAGTTTTAAATATAGTAAAAAAATTCCTCGACTGATTTTTTTATTACAGAGAACTAAAAATCAGATTTGGTTTGCCTGGCCAGGAAGTGAGAAATCATGACAAGAAATAGAATTTTGAATGTGCTCTTGATTGCAGGGCTCTTTGCATTAATTGCTTCATCGACATCTGCAGAATTTAACGGTGCCGAGACGCGCTTTTCCAAACCCTATCAGGGATTGGGGGCGACTGACGAAATAACTGATGGCTCTTATAAACCAGATGAAGGAGTGGAATCTTTTGACGGCATCAGCTATGTTTTGTTTTATAAGGATGAGGTAATGCCGACCCGCTTTGTTACTGCAATAACTTCGAATAAACGGGGTGATGTTTTTGTGGGAACAAAGGATGCCGGTATTTTCAGGTTTTCCATCGATTCATCGAAGCGCCAATGGTTTAAAAATTTTCCGGTCAAGAACAAAGAAATCGCTGTTCACAAAATGGTTTATGACGAGAAGAACAAAGATCTTTTTGTTGCCACCACGGCCGGTGTTTTCAGAATCGATGATGAAAAGGAATTTTACGATGCTTCATGCAGGCTTATGAATAAGTATCCAGAAACCCTGGCTCTTTCGCTGGCATTGGATCACAGCAATGGTCTTTGGGTTGGAACTTCGAGCGGCCTTTATGACCCTTCTGGTACCTTTTATTCGAGCAAGGATGGCTTGCCTTCAGATATGGTGACCAGTCTGCATGTTGATCACACCGGCAACCTTTGGATTGGAACCGATGGTGGTCTGATGAGGAAGAGTTTAAGCACTTTCAGCCGTGTTGATTTTGGTGATTCTGACAAACTCTGGATCAACGATTTAAATCAGGAGCAACCACTGGAACTTTTTATTCCTCTTGCGAAGTATCAGACTATCTGCACGGCTTTTTTTACCGGTATGCGGAAAAACTCTTCATATGAAAAGAATAAAGAAAATCTGGATGCACAGATGGATAAGTTGTTACAGGTAGACAAGCCAGGAAGCGACGACCTGATTGTTGCAACATCGAATGGACTGTATCGGGTGAATATCAGCAGTCTGGAAGTTTCAGAGATTCTTAAAGGCTGGTTCAATGTCTTGTGTTTCGCTAATACGGGGCAATTTTACGCTCTCGACAATGAAATGCAGATCAAGAATTTGTCTTCAACAAAAAGACTGTTAGGCAAGTTTAATCTTGCGCGTAGACTGATAAGCCGGCTGGAAAAAAAGCTCAGACTTGAAGTTACTGGTGAGGCCGAACCCGATTTTCTTGATGAAAAAGCGATCGAAGAGATGCAGGGAATGGATGACGAGGCTCTACATAAGTCTTTGCTGCCTTATATTCAGAACATCAGAGCAACTGCCATGCATTTTGACAAGGATGGGCGTATGTGGGTCGCCACCGATGGGGGAGGGTTATATTTGTTTGCCGGCCGGCTCAATACCTCAAACTTTTTTGTTAAAACATTATCTGGTTTTAAGCTCAGGCACATGATTCAGTCAAATATAGTGCCTGTCGCAGAGCACTCAGATCTGGCGGATGGCCTGAGTGCATGTGAAGCAGCGTATGAGAAAAAATTCGGTCATTATGCTTTGAAAACCTGGACTGGCCAGACTACTGATTTGAGCGACAACGACTGGCAAAGAGTAGGAAAATACGTAGGAGAATACGGTCTGCCAAATGATTGTTTAATGTTTCTCGGACTGCTGGCTGTTGATCCCTGGCATTTCATTCCCTGTATTCATTTTGGTGATATACCTGCGCTGAAAAAAGTAACAAATGGTGGCTTCGCCGATCTTTCCGATGAGACGGTTCACGCCCATGAAGCATTCGTTTTGCCTTTGGTTCCTGATGACGAAGAATTAAGAGAAACCTATCCGGCTGATCATCCGCTCAGTCTTCTCAGAAAAGGTGCAAAACAACTGCGCAAAAGACCATAAATAAACGTTTAATTTAATTGAAAAAAATAATGCCCGGCATTTACAGCCGGGCATTATTTTTTCTATTTCATTCGGATTATTTTTTGACGAGACTGAAATCGATGGTTACGCGGCGAAATTTCTTGGAATAAGCTTCGTCATGATGGAATGTGTCGTCGTCATTGCCTTTCCAGGCAGTTCTCCAGACATCACGAACTCCCTGAATGTTTTCCAGAAGGAATCTTTGAGATTCCTGGCAGTCTCCGGCAGCAGTGAAAACTACCTGATACTGGGGGGCTATGGAGTCGCGCGCATCTGGTGGAGGTGCGAGTATGGTGTCTGGGTAGCTGCTCTTCACCACAAACATATCCTTCCAGGTAGAAATGGTTGAAAAGAAAAAGTTTCCGGTGTTTCGATAATCGATCAGCCTGGTTCTCCAGATTTCTTCTGATATTTCCGATTTCCAGGTATAGGGCAGGCTTGCTTCCTTGGGCCTGGCAAAGTAGAAAGTTCTGGCTTTCCATTTTCCCCTTGTATAAGTTTTAAAATTATCAATTTCAAAACCACGCATGCCAATAGCAGAATTTCGGGTGTATTCACCATTTCCCAGATCGGTGGTCGCCACATAGGTGCCATCCATAGGGTGAATGCGCATGCTTCCGGGAGAAACCTGATAAAGAGAAAGCCATGCAGGCTTGATATATTCATCATTTGAATCGACCGGTTGCATGGTAATTTCGTGATAGTGCTGATAGTAGCCCCGGTTTGAACGGTCATCATTTTTGAAGCCGCTCAGGCTGGCAAGGCGACCTTCGGTAAAAAATCGCAGAAACTTCTTGTCGAGAGCCGGCACGTAGCGCAACTGAATATGGTAAATCACGTAGTTACGGAATTCTTGATTTGAACAGGGTTTCCAGATTGAAGACTGGGATTCTTCCCACGGGTAAAGTTTATAGCTTTGAAACTGGTTCGAAGGCAATTCACCGGCGGCCGGAATTCCAGTCTGGTTGGCCAGAATATGGCTTGATCTCAAATCTGCCCCGGTCGGGTCTTCTAATACCTGGCCAGCAACCGAAGAAACTGCTTCAGATGCCGGTTCAGGAATCTCGCCCGCTGGGTCGGCAGGGTTTCCGGCTTCCCAGCTCTGAGTGACATTTTTTGCCTGCGAAAAGCCTGATGCGCCAAGAAGAATCAGGTCTGTTTCGGTTGAGTCGGCAGAGGGGACAGCTACGGTTATCTGGCTTTCGATGCCGATGCCGATAGCATTGGCCATTCGCTGGGCCGCCGGTGAACTGGCAGCTCCTTTCCAGGCGTTCTGAAGGTCGGTAATCGCGTGTGAGTTTTCAAAAACCACTGGAACAGCTTCTCTTAAAGCAGCTGTGACGATGGGGTTTGCGTTTGCTTCAGCAGCTGTGAGGTCTGAGAGGTTTACTATTACTGCTTTTGCTTCACGAATTGCGAGCTGGACCGTTGTCGAGGTAAGGCCAAAGCTGGTCATGAATGAATTTACATCGGGAATGGTTTCGAGCTTTCCGCCGGCAGAAAAGGCTTGAAGAACTGAAGAAACACCGGGTGTCAAAGAAATGAATGTGTCTTTGAAATTTGGCAGCTGCGGAACCTGGGCGCGAATATCGATGTATTGAATACTGTTGGGCCTGATCGAATGTTTCGCTCTGATGTTTTTCGTGGCAAGTAACTGCGCAAGAAGCTGATTAAGCTGGTTGGCAACCGTCGTTGAATCGGTAATCACGTTATTTTCTGAAATATTCAGATCCGGGACAGTTGAGGTCGCAGCAGCAGTGGCCGCCGGAATATCATCGCCGTAGTCGGGCCTGATGCACCCTGCAACCAGGCAAACAAAGACAAGAAAAAGAAACATGAGTTTTGGGTATCTCACAAATGCCTCCTGCTTTAAGTCAAAAAAAGGGTTCAAAAAATCATATGGTAATGCTTAATCAATAATCTTCATCCATCTATTAAGTTGAATGTAACATTAACTTTATGAAAAATCCCTTCGGGCAGGTTTTTTACCCGAGGGGATAAACGACAAAATCTAAGAAAGTGGGTTAATTGGATTCTTTTTGCCAGTCTTCATCAAAAGGTGTCAGTTCTCCAGAATAATTCTGAAAAACATTTTCGTATTTTTTGGAAACTTTTTCTTTCTCAGAAACAAATGTTGCTTCAACATTGATTTCTGGCATCTTTTCTGCACTTGCAAATAAAATTATCACTGATTCTTCAGCATTTACCAGACGGCCGGAAATAAATTCTTTTCCAGCTGAATCACTGAGGTTGAATTGAACTTCTTTAAGCTGATCAAAAGTTAAGAATCCGGGGTTGATGGTAAGAAAAACAAGATCAGACCATACCGAATTTACGGGTACGTCGCCAAAAATAAAGGGTTGGAATTTAACTATTTCAATGCTTCTATCTTTATTAAAAACCTTTTGAGAAACCCGGTAGGTTATCTGGAAAGAACATTCTTTCAGTTGATTTTCAATCTTTTTATAAACTGAATTAAAATCAAATTTTAAAGCTTCAGAAGAATCTTCTTTTTGATCTTTCCATTGCTCTGATTTAAAATCGTAACTGGCCTTCAACGGGTCTGCCAATTTCTGTTTCCTGTTGTCGAGAGGTAGAATCTCAATCGAAATATTTGTAAAATTGATGGACGGGTCGTATCCCAAAGAAGGTAGATAAAAGTTACTTAGGGCATAAAGCTCTGGTTTGGCAATCGATACAACTTTGTCGCGAATTTCCTGACTTAAACTACTTAAATCAATCATCCCGACTGCGGCTGCAATTCCGAGATAGTTTGTCTCAACTGCAACATTAAGAACTTGTTTTTCTGGTTTTTCATTGGTTGAAACCGACGAAAGCTCAATATTGTCTATGAATTTTTCAAATTGGTTGTCAATATTTCCGGAGGGCAAAGATTTTGGAAATTCAACAGAGAATAGTCGATTCAATTGAGAAAATAGCAACTGAGTTATCAAGCGGGTAACTTCTTTAGAATCCAGCTGATGTTTGTTTTTCATGAAAAGTTGCAGAGCTTTTTTTCCTGAAAATTTGTCTTCATTCTCAATTTTGTGCCACTCAACAATTTTGCTGTCTTCAAAAATCTTTTTGAAATTTGCCAGCGAATCATTGTCTGCAGAGAGTAATGCCTGCATAAAGGCCTGCCTTTGACTTTTTTGCTTCATAGATGAAGAAATTTTTTCTTCATCATAGTTTATTTCATATGGAGCAGCCTTGACTTTGCCGTTGTATTGCATATAAAAAACTACGGTTGCCGGAGATTTTAAAAACTGGTCTGTTTGGTTTCTGTTAAGCCTTGCATTAATTTTGAGACAAGTTCCAGTTTCTGTTTTAATCAATATGGCAGGCGCATTTACAAGCATTTCACCATTTTTATTGTAAAACAAAGCCGTTGAGCTAATTATTGGCAATGCCTGAAAAGTAACTTTTTTCAGATCTGTAATTTTTTTCTTCAGCTCTTTTTCAACTTTTTCAAGAATCTCGGCGGAAAGATCCAGTTCAAATTTGCATTCGAGGTCTGAAAATTCTTCCAATTCATTGGTTTTTGGATCTTTACGCTGGGTTAAAGTCAGATTTATCGCAGGCAACAATTTTCCATCACTGCTTTTTTCAGTTAAAAGATTCATCTTTGTAGGAATGTAATAAAACAAATCATTCTTTTCAAAATCTGAAAAAAGTCTTATCTTATTTTTCCCAATACTTGATTCAATCTGGCAGGCAAGCGTTGCTTGCTGAAGTCCTGTTGAGGGTTGAGCCATAACATTTAAGGGAAAAAGCGAAAGAAAAGCACCTAAAATTAGACAAGAAGCACCTTTTTGGTAATCGGAAAGCATGTTCATCCTCCAAAAGTTCCGTTAAAAAACTTAAGCACGAATTTCTCAGTTTCCCGGATCTTATCACCAAAATTTTTCGGGATCAATCATTTTTAAAAGCTTTCAATTTTTAGAAAATAAATTTAAAGCAAAATTATGTGTGGAAATCAAATTTCTTTAAGCTGTCTGAGCTTTCTTTCGGCGTAGCGATCGTTTTCGTGAACCAGTTGATTCTGAAGGATTTCAGTCAGATCACCTGCGATGATTTTCATCAGCCCGGGGCTGTCTTTTTTGAGGCTTTTCAAAATATTGAGAACTTCATCTACGACGATGTAAGAATGCTTGTCGAGGTCATCCCGAACGTCCTGATTGAATTTGGCTTTAACTGAATTGAACTTCTTGGCGGCGATGCCGTCGCTGGCGTGCTTCTGGCAGATCTTCCAGAGGGTCTTCATGCGGGCGAGTTTAAGATTGATGGGAATTCGATATTGAATTGCATAAACGATCTGCCCGCTGATAACCGAACCAATGTAAGCGCCGACAAGGGTTCCCGGGCCTGGCATCAGAAAAGAACCGATTACTGAGCCGATCGAAGCCCCCGCGCTTTCGCCAATCATTCCTGGAATGCTTTTTACCAGAGACAATATGAAGAATCGGGCGAAATGGCCGGTTTTGTCGGTAAGAAAGAGAATCTTTTTAAGATTCGTATCGCCCATTTCTTCAGATCGTTTCTTGAGTTCAGCCTTGAGCTGATCAAGTTTCTCGGGGGAAAATGAAGTAATGGTTTCTGCTGCTATGTCGGCAAGCTGCCTGATTCGTGCTTCTTCAAGGAACTTCAGTATCGTTTCTCCAATTGGTGAATAAGCCATGTTTACGCCGGGGGTAAGGCGTGCGATGCTTTCAATTATGCTTTCCTGGAAAATTATAAGTTCGCCATCTATCTGATAAAGGAAATTGTCGCCCTTAGCGACTGGTTTTTTAAAAACCAGATCGAATGCCAGTTGCCCATCGCTTGAATAAATCTTTTCACCTTTAATTAAGGTCTTGCTGATGCTTTTTGAAACAACGACCGTTCCTTCAACTTCAATATACAGACGTTTGAATTTTTGATCGTAGAAGGTTTCTCTGATAACGATGCCCGAGCCGGATTTTTTGTTGAATTGTTCAACGAATTCATTGGCACAAAAAATGGTTTTTTCCGCAATTTTTTTATTCAGCTTTTCGCTTTCTGGGCCGAAGAAACCGTTGTTCCCGATGGCAAAAGCAAGATTTATATTCAAGATGACTGCAAAAACCAGGATCGCAACGATCAAACATTTTTTTGATTTCATAATCCGGTCTCCTTGAAACAAAGGGTATTTGAGTGGCAGCAAAAAATGTGCCACTTTTATGTTCCCTCTGGTTGTAGTTTTTCTCTGGTAAATCTGGAAAACTGATGAGAAAATCGCAGGAATTTTTAAAAAACTGGCAGCTAAAACTATTGCGGGAAAAGTAAAACTGGCCGTATCATATGAAAATCCTTGAATTCAGACAGATTCTCGCTGGTTGGCCTCACAAAGAAACGAAAACTGAAATTGACCCAGAGTTTAATTTCTATTTTGCAGCGTAATTCAGGTGGGTCGATGGGCAAACCAGACGTTCCCTGTCGGATTATCGAGGCGACAGGAGGAATGAGAATTGTACTGAGGAACAAGGTGAAAAATGGTTCAAAGAGGAAAAAATGAGAATAGCTTTTAAACTTCTGATTCTACTGCTCGCAATGACCCTGTTTATTATCAAGAATAACGGTTTTGGCAATCCATCAACGATGCCCGCCGAGGAATCGCCGCTTGTTTCCGATATCAGCTTCTTTGAAGGCAGGTATATTGATGCTTTCAACGGTTACAGCCTTAAACAGCCTGGCGAAGACTGGAAGTTCACTCCAACACCTCGCAGTAAAAACCTGATCAAGCTTGATATGGTTCATAAGTCGGGAAAGTTTGGTCTGCAGGTGAGGGTATATGAGAAAGGCGACCAGTATTTTTCTGAATTTGCTGCGACGTATATTGCCCGGTTCCGTTCAGAGATGCAGAACCCCGAGATTCTCAACGATTCAGAATTTGATGGTAATGGAATAACTGGAAGAGCTATTGCATTCGATGGAAGAGAGCGCAACGAGTTTTATCTTAAGAGCTACCTTTTTGAAGGGCAGAAGTTTTTTTATGTTCTACAGGGCGGTTGCCCATTTAAGCAGGTCGAGCAACTTGAGCCGGAGCTTGACAAGATTGCGACTTCTTTCAAGCTACAATGAGCTGTTACGGCGATTTGCTTCTTTCTGGTTTCAAAACTGTGTTTGAAGTTGAGCAACTCAATCACAGTGCATTTGAAATGGAAGGGGAATGTGATTGTTTTCAAGTAGTCTTTTGAAAAGCTGGTTGTAGAAACTCTCTGGTGCAATCTGTGGGATCTCGTTTCTGGCAAACCATTCGAGTCTGATGATTCTTTTGTGTTTATCATCTGCCAGCTCGGGATCATGTCCAAGAACTGCTTTTCCTTTCAGGTCTTTAAAGAGAATGACGATCTCTACCAGCGAATTATCTGGAAATTCCTGAACCGCCAGAATTCCAAGAGGGGTTGCGGTCAAGCCTGTTTCTTCGTTTAACTCACGTTTTGCTGCTTCTATTATGGTTTCGCCATTCTCTATCAGGCCGCCGGGGAGTGCCCAGAATTCCTTTCCGGTAGATGGTGAACGATGCAGAATAAACAAAATTTTATTGTTTTGTGTACATAGGCATCGTACAGCCAGGCGAAAAGAAGGTAAAGTCATCCCGTTGATTTCCTGTAGATGAAACTCCGAACAGATTGATCATAACACCATTGTCCATGCCGGGCAATTTTTGAAAAATTGAGTCTGAAGACATTTTCATTTTTGGGGAGTACGGGGATTGACGAAAATTTAAAGAAGAACTGCCGGTTTTTCAGCAGAATTTGTTCAGAGTTTTGCCTGATAGTGACTGAAGCATATGTGGAGATTGGCACAAAATTTGCTCTAAATTGCTGAGAAAATTTTGCGGAGGTCAAGGAAAATGAAAAAAATTATGGTTCTGGCACTTGGTGCGATGTTTGTAATGTCTTCTGCCGTAGCCACTTTTGCTGCAGCAGATTTTAGCGTAAAGACCATTAAAACTACCGATATGCCTGATTATCCGGATGATAACGATAACAGCGGCCCATATACCGACCCCGAACCGACTCCTGATCCAGGCCCAGATTCAACCGATTCGGGCGACAGCTGGGACAGCAGTTCAGGTGGCGACAGCTGGGATGGCGGCGGTTACAACGGAATCTGATTCTTCTCAGAATATAGCACCGATTTTTAAAGGAATGGCAGAGATTTTGATCTTTGCCATTTCTTCATTCAGGGCTCTTTAAAAAAAGATCAGATACGGGTTCTGGTTGAGAAAAAAAATTTCTCTCGCATCTGAGAATTGTTTTAAAAGGCCGGGCTTTTAATTCATGCATCCGGAATGGTTCTTCCATGCCTTTGACTAATATTCAAAACACCATTATTCTGACATTACGTACAATGTACGGAAATCTAATATTCAAAATAATGGAGACAATATGAGAAAGAATCTGTTGGTTGTTTTTGTGTTGGTAATGGTTGCATTTGGTTCATTGGCTTTTGCTGCTGATGTACTGGTTCATGAAGGTGCTCAGGTTGAGATCACCATTCCTGAAAATTGGGCCCGCAACGTTGAAGGCGACGGAATGACTGTAGTTGCCCCAAATGAAGAAATGAGCATTGCTTTCATGATTCTCGATGCAGATAAAGCCGATAAGGTTCTTGAGCAGATCGACGCTTCTGTTGACAAGGAAATCGGGAAAGTTGCCTGGGAAAACAACGGCGAAAGCAAACCCGAAAACATCAATGGCATGGAAGGTGAAAACTGGTATGGTACCGCTCAGGGCGGCAAAATTCAGGTAGAATGCATTGTTCTCGATGCACCGACCGGCAAAAAGCTGGTTCTTTACTGGTTCGATACTCCGGAATCAGAAAAGAAATACGAAGCTGAAATCGGCATGATCGTCAGAGGTCTGAAACCCGTGGCTAAGAAACAAGCTCCGGTAGCGGCTGACGAAGGCGACGAAGAAGGCTCTGAAGAAGGCAGCGAAGAATCAGAATAATTTTTCAATCTGCCCCTTTTCCATAAGAAAAGTGAAAGGCTGTTCCTGATAAGGAGCAGCCTTTTTTCATGCCTGTCGTTTCGATGGTTCGACAAGCCGCTTTTTGGTATAACAGGCAGGTTGCAGATCAGTGCTGGGGCTTTTTCGGCTTTGGGGCAGGTAAAGATTCGGAACTGATCGGTAAAATTCCAAGCTGCCGGGCTTCGGCGATGTTGATTGTCTGATAATCCGGATCGTCATCTGCCAGAAATTTGTCTTCATTCTTCAGATGTTCTTCGAGAGTTTCATCAAGCATTTTGTCAAAGAACTTTCGCCCTTTCCCGTTGGATAACTCGGTAGTTTCAATACAGGTGTAGTATTCGCCCTTGTCATCGAGAAAAAAGCCCAGATACATGTGATCGGGAGTTATGACCAGAAAGGGGTTGAGCTCTATCTTGTAAAGAATTGAGGCAAGCAGAACACTTCCATCAACGCAGTTGGCCTGAGAAAAAGAGATCGATTCATCGATAAACCTTACGCTTTGCGATGTGACCGAATCTGAGTGGGCTGACGGAGTAGTTATCGAGCTGTATTTTATCTTTCTATTCTGCAGGGCTGTCCAGATTGCATAAACCTGGTCGATGACTTCTTTTTCGTCTTCATTCTGGTAACCGGTGAACCCTTTTACGATACCGGTTTTTAAGGCTTCCTGCAGAATCTGGTCGATAATCGGGTGGTTTTCATTGACATAGGCGGCAAACATGAAGCTGATATCAGCTTCAGACTGGTCAACCACGCTTTGAAAGTAGGTGGGGCAATCGTTTACCGAACGAATGAAGCCGTTTTGAATTTTTGTTTTCGCAGGCTGATCGTCGATCGTCAGAGAGAAAACCACACTGACTGGAATCGGCTGTTTCTGTCTGGCAAGTGCAGCGTAGTGAAAGGCAACCGGCGGGCAGAGAAAATAGGTTTCGCCGACTTCTTCGAGCTTGCCTTCGAGCTGGGTTGCCGCCATTATTGAGTTTTCTTTAATTTCAAGCTTGAATCTGGTTCCGGCGGCAGGGTTGTTTATTGCGATACCCACGATACCATTGCGATCACCGATCTTTTTTGTGCTGTTATCATTGGGTTCATTGAGCTTTACCAGCGCGGTAGAAAGAAGAAATGCTGGAAAAAACTGATTGTCCATGTCGATGAAAGGTTGCCAGTCGCCTGGATTATCAAGTTTGAAAAAAGGCTCAGCAGCCGGCTCGCTATCACTTTCACCTGTTTCCGATGGGGGGTCTTCGTTTATGTCTTCCGATTCCAGAGCCGGAAGCTTCTTTGTCCAGCCGGAAGGCTGGTTGTCTTCCGCTTTTTTAAATTTCCATCCGCCATGCCCGGTGCTGGTCTGTGCCTGGGCATAATTCAGGATTACGGTCATGCATATCAACAAAAAGGTAAATCGTGTTTTCATAAGGTTCTCCGAAAAATTAAATAAAAATTTGATTGAAAGATATGATTTCAGGCCACGGCAACTTTAAGAATGACCCTGATAAGGATCTCCTTGAATGCTGCTCTTATCTGCTCGTTCATCATTTTAAACCCGATCATTTCTACCGGAGCAAGATCGTCGGTAAGTATGAATTCACTTTTCTGAACTGAAGAAAAGTGTGGTATAGAACCGGTAACCAGTTTTTTTAGCGGGTGATCGAGGGGCAGCGCATCTGCGTTCTTTTTAAAAACATGCAAAAAATCAGGGTTTTTTGCAGCAAAAATGATTCGGTTGTAATAATCCGGGTGTGAGCAGACGGCTACCGATGGAAAAACGCTGGCCATGGTTGACGAGATATAGGAGAACAGATCCGGAGTGAACCCGGATCGAAGATTGATGTTCAGCGCAATAATTCCGTCGTTGTCGAGATTTTTGCCAAGCTGCTGAAAAAATTCACGGGTTGCCATGTGAAATGGGCAGGTGACATCGTGGTAAGCGTCGAGAAAAATCAGGCGGTATTTCTTATCGGTTCGCGAAACAAAAACCCGTCCATCTTCGACGAAAACTCTGGCATCATCGTCGGTCAAGGCGAAATAGCGTCGTCCAAGGTTGACGATCTCGGGGTCGATTTCAACGCCATCGATCTGCCATCCCGGAAAGAACTGGTGGGAAAGCTTGGCGAAAGTGCCGGTTGCGAAGCCGAGAACCAGCGCCTGCGACGGCTTGTCATCATGATGTGGACCAAGAAAGAAATGGGAGAGCAGAGCCAGGTCAAAGCACAGGCCAGTAAGCCCGGGTTTCGTCGAATACATTGATTGGGTGCCTAACACGACGTGAGTTGACAGGGTGGTCAGGTCGTCTTTGCGGTCAACCCGCAGATAATTGTAAACCGACTCGGTTTCGACCAGGGGGCTGTCCCAGAACGCGTAAGCTGGCGACAGGCGCAGCGAAGCCAGGCCGATTATGAGCAAAAGAACCGTCGCCGGCAGTTTTTCCCGCTTTTGAATGGCGTTGAAAGCCGATAATGAGGCCAGAACAGCAGCGAAAAGAAAGAAAGTCAGATCGGTGCCGAGGATGGGGATGGTGGCAAAGGTGGGCAGAAAGGTGCCAAAGATGCTGCCCAGGGTAGAAAGGCCATAAATTTCGCCGGCGATGCGCCCGTTATTTTCCAGGCTGCTGGTGGCGGCTTTGATCATGCAGGGGGAGGTCGCCCCGAGAATGACGCAGGGCAGCGAGAAGAGCAGGACGCATGAGGTAATGCTGCCGGTCAGCACAAGATTATCAGGGAAAAATACCACGGCACCTGCGGCGATAAAGGCCATCAGGTGCTTGCCAAAAACAGGAATCAGGGCAATCCAGACTGCTGCCCACAAAATCAGCTGATAAAGGCGCTGTGCCGGGTCAACGTGATCGGCCATGCGACCCCCAATAAAGTTGCCCAGGCTCATTGCTACCAGAATTACCCCGATTATAACGGTCCAGGTGATCATGGAAGAGCCGAAATAAGGGGCCATGAAGCGGCTTGACGAGATTTCGACGCCCATTATCGAAGCGCCGCACAGAAAAGTGGTCAGATAAAGAAAAATGTTTCGTTGCATGGTTTAAATGGTAGAATTCATTTCAGTTAAGCTTGAAGCTGTCATAATGATAATACGTGGCAGGACTTGAGAAAGACAATGGAATTTTTAAAAAAACACATTCGAACTATTCTGTTTGCTCTGGCGTTCATTTTTATGGTGCTTCTGCTTGGTCTGGGTTTGCTGGTGCACCGGGGTCAGCAGACGTTGCGCTGGGGGGTGGCCGAATGCCTGATCTGGCAGACTGCCGGCCTTAAAGATCGTTTTATAATCGATCAATCGCTCAATGATGTTATTACCCGGCAAATAAAGGGGTTCGCTTCTTCTGTAAAAGAAGGGCAAGCTGGTCTGGAGCATGGCGGAAAAGTTGTCAGGGCTTTTTATCGTGGTCGTTTCATGCTGGCATTGATGAGTGAAAGTCTGAAGCACCTGATTGATGACAGGTCTGCTGAATTGAACGATTCCGGATCTTCCCGCCTGATTGTTGGCCGCTTTTTCTCACTGGTTGCGACGCAGAAGATTCCCGCGGAAAAGTTTGCCGAGATTCGCCGGGAATTGATGGAGGAAAAGACCATCAATACCAGCACTTCAACGGGGCTGGTTCTTCCTGAAAAAATTGAGGTTTTCAAAAGAAGCATGGATATTTCTCAACTGCGTGGGTGTATTGAAAAAATGGCGGACTTAAACATGGCTGCCGACCAAAGTTCGAATGATGCGGATCTTCTAGTCGCCACTGAGCTGGAATTAATTCTTTCTCAAGATTTTGCTGCTCAGAAGAAATTGCAATAGAATTAATCTTTCTTATAAATTATGGTCAAAATTACATTTAAAATATTTATTTCATTAATCATAGCCTTTTTATTTTACCCGTTTGTCGGTCTGGTAGCCGAATTTTGCGATAATATGCCGCTTGCGGCAGCAGTGAGTCACCTGTCGCCTGAATTTGTCATTGGCAAAGAAAGATTCGATCGAATTGTTTTTGAAGCCAGGGCTCAGGAGAAGCTTTATAAAAATCATCAGCAGGCTTTGGCCGGCAACCTGAGATTCATCTTGCCTTCGGATGCTGATTCGAAAGACTGGATCGATGCGGGCAACAAAACCCTGGCAACTCTTTCGCAGCTTCTGAAGGTTACTCCACCCCTGCCAGTGGTTGAGTCGCGGCTTCTGCACGATGCCTACGGGAAAATGGATAATCTGATGATTCTTGCAGTTAATCATAAGGGTGAAGAACCCTTGCGCACCATGGCCCATGAATTGACTCACTATTTTCTTCTCTGGGCATTGCTTCCGGGTATGCCAGTCGATTGTCCCCGCTGGTTGAATGAAGGTCTTGCTGAGCACATATCGGGAATGGTGGTCGGCGATGGTGATGGATGGTGCCGCTTTGCAGTAATAACCCGCAATCAGGTAGCGCCTTTACATGTCATTTCGCCGGCATTTTCATGGGAAAACTGGCACGTGGAGTGGCCGGCGCGCGAAGCGACCAGGCTGTTGCTTGAAGAATCGGGCGAAGATGGATTTCGTCGGATGGTTGATGGTTTGAGGTTTGCCCGGCCTTTTTTGAGTGTTTATCAGATTGTAACCGGTAAAAATCTGCGGCAGTTCGAAAAGCGCTGGCTTAATTTTCTTGAAAAAAATCGGGTGATCGATAACCTGAGTTCAGAAGAAGCTTTCGCCCGCATGAAATGGATGGCTGAGAATAAGAGTAATCCTGAGTTCCGTCCGATTCTTCGCCAGACCCCGGCCAATATCATTGTCGGGCCGCAGAAAAAGGTGCTGGCAGATCTTTCGCGAATGAATGAAGCACGGCGTCGACTCCGTGCCGGTGATGCCACCGAGGCTGCTGGCTGGCTGTTTCCGATTTTTTCCGATTATCCTGGTCTGAAAGAGCTTCGTGAAGAGGTTTTTAAGGCAATTCGCGATAAAGGCAAAATCAATGTTATATCAGCAATTGGTTCGGCAGTTGGCCCGGCTCTTGCCCCGCCGGCAAAGTATTTGTGGCTGCAGAAGCTGAATCGATGGGTGGCTGCGATTATTGCATTGATGGCGGGCATTTCGCTGGTTTTTCTATATCAGGTCTTTCGCAATTGGGTTGCACCGCTGCTGAGCAATCTGTATTACAATGGCGGAAATGCCGGGTTTGCTCTCAGATGGCTGTTGATCGGACTTGTTGGCCTTCTGGGCGGCTGGTTTCTGCGCTTTCTTATAGTGGCCATGATTCCCTATGCCGGATTAGCGGCAATTACTGACCTGAATAGAATTCTTCTGGCCGAAGCTCTGGTGGTTATACTCTGGTTGGCACTTGCAGTGCAATTGCGTCGCTGGGAAGAACCGGCAACCGGTTTCAAACGGGTGAAATCTTATCAGGCTGATTTTTACTTGCGTCTTGGAACTCTCGCCGCCATTTCCGCTATTGCCCCTTTGCTCGCCGCAGATTCTTCCGGGTGGCAGGTCTGTGAAAGCCCGGAAATTCAGAAATTCTTTGCTTTTCTGGTGCTAGCTGCAAGTTCGATGGCTTTTTCACTGGTGACCTGGTGGGCGGTCAGGCGCTGGCAACCATCGTCTTTGTTGGGCCCGGCAATTCTATATGCCCTGTTTCGCGGCGGCTTGTTCGTCGACCCGTTCTCTTCTATTTTCGCTCTTGCGGGTGGATACCGACTTGCAGAATTTGCCGTTAAGGGCAGTTCTTTGACTCATACGCTGCTTGCTGACCTGGCATTGACATTGCCCGCCATGCTGATATTCTGCAGCTGGTTCCCTGCGGTTGACCCGGTTGCCGGCTTTTTCGCCGGTAATGGTGGTGCTGTTTACTGGTGGCTGATTCCAGTTTTCATTCTGTCGTTCTGGCAGATCGATCCCCGAAAAACTTAAAAATTTGTTTTAAAATTAGGATTAAGGCCTCGTCAGTCCGTCACTTTCAATCAGCCACTTATAGGTCGTGAGCTCTGGCAATGCCATTGGGCCGCGAGCATGCAGCTTCTGGGTGCTGATTCCTATTTCTGCACCCATACCAAATTGCGCCCCATCGGTAAATGCGGTTGAAGTGTTGACATAAACAGCAGCGGCATCAACTTCGTTGCAGAATTTCTTTTTGGCTTCGGTGGATTCAGTTATTATTGCTTCGCTGTGTCTGGTGCTGTAACGGTTAATGTGTTCGAGGGCCTGATCCAGATTGCTTACCGTTTTAACGGTCAGACGGAAAGAAAGATGTTCTTTGCCGAACGAATCATCGTTGGCAGGGGTCAAAAGATGGCCGGGGTATTTTCCTGTCAGGGCACTGAAAGCCTGCGGGTCAGCCTCGATTACTACCTGTTTGTCGCTCATGGCCGCAACCAGCTCGAAAAGATCAGGAAGTCGTTGCTGGTGAATAACCAGGCAGTCAAGGGCGTTGCAGACGCTTACTCGTCGGGTTTTGGCATTGAAAATGACTTTTTTACCAAGCTCAAGATCTGCGGTTTCATCGAAAAAAGTGTGAACGACTCCCGCTCCGGTTTCGATAACGGGAACCCTGGAATTTTCTCTGACTGAATCGATGAGGCCCTGAGAGCCTCTGGGAATAAGTACATCCACGAGGCTGACGGCATTCATCAGTTCGGCGGCAGCTTCTCGCTCTGCAGGCAAAAGCTGAATTACATCAGGAGAAATATGGTGCGCTGCCAGAGTCTCTTTAATTACTTCGACGATAGCCCGGTTAGATTCTTCGGCATCTTTTCCGCCTTTGAGAACAACTGCGTTGCCACTGCGAAAGCACAGGGCGAAAACGTCAAAAGTAACATTCGGGCGTGCCTCGTAAATTATGCCCACAACTCCGAGGGGCACTCTAATTTTTTGCAGGCGCAACCCGTTTGGTCGGGTCTTTTCCTCAATTATCTGGCCAACGGGTGATTCTAAAGAAGCGACATTTCGCAAATCTTCGGCTATGGCCCTGATTCTCTCTTCGTTCAGCATAAGGCGGTCGTAACGTGGGTCTTCCTGCGGCATTTTTGCAAGGTCGCCGCGATTCGCAGCGATTATGGCGGCTGTATTCTTTTCGGCGCGGTCGGCCAGGTCGTTGATGACTTCGACCAGCTGGCAGTCATTCAGGCGAATCATCAGCCTTGATGCCTGTCGTGCTTTTTCAAGCTGTTGTCTGGTATTCATTCAGGGCCTCTTTAATGCTTAGCATCAGGTAAAAAGATAGAGATAATCGTAGTGAACCAGGGGTTTGTATTTTTTTTCATGCAGGTGCTCCCGGGCTTTTCGATAATCATACTGGGCCTTTCCGATCCCGATCAGATGATTGTTGTGATCGATTATTCGCAGCAGGTCACCCTTGTTGAATTCTCCCTTAAGACTTGTAACCCCGGCAAGCAGCAGGCTGGTCGCTTTTTTGGAGAAAAGGGCGTCACAGGCACCCTGGTTGATTTGCACTTCGTATTCGGTAAAATCGGCGGAATATGCCATCCATTTTTTTACGGCCGGCCTGGGCGGGGCTGCGACAAAGCGGGTGTGTTTAATATTGCCGGTCTGCATGGCCAGTTCGACGATGACATTGGGGCGGGTGCCGTTGGCTATATGCACCTCGATGCCGGCTGCTGCAGTTTTGCGGGCAACCCGGCCTTTGGTCAGCATACCCCCACGTCCGAAATTGCTCTTTTTGGTGGTGATGAATGCAGAAAGATCAGTTTCATTACCGCTGATTTCTTCGATGAGTTCAACCCCTTTTTCACCAGGATTGCCGGTAAATATGCCGTCAACATTGCTGAGAATGAAATAGGCCTGGGTATTCATCATGGTGGCAACCAGACCAGCCAGTTCATCGTTGTCGGTGAACATCAGGGCGGTAACCGAAACGGCATCGTTCTCATTGATGATCGGCACAATGTTGTGGTCAAGCAGAGTGGTCAGGCAGTTCTTCATATTCAGATAATGTTCCCGGGTTCTGAAGTCTTCTTTGGTGACGAGAACCTGGGCGCATGTTATGCCGTGCTTTTCGAAAAGTGCTGCATATGTTGAAACCAGCTTGATCTGACCTACCGATGAAAGCAGCTGGCGCTCTGAGACCGGATCTTTCTTCGGAGGATTGCTGACCATTCCGCGACCTGATGCAACCGCACCAGATGAAACAAGAATCACCCGGATTTTTTTCCTGTGCAGTTCAGCAATCTGGTCGGTCAGATGACTGATTCTGCTCAGATCAAGCTGCCGGTCAGGGCGGGTAAGAACGTTCGAACCGATTTTTACGGTAATTGATTTATACATTTAATTAAAACGAATGATTATTTGCTGATTCCTTCAATTTTCTGGAAAGAGGTTATCAAACCTTTGATCAGAGAAGAACTGAAGCCCTGATGTTCCATTTCGTTGAGACCGGAAATTGTAATGCCTCTAGGAGTGGTAACCTTGTCTATTTCAGCTTCAGGATGGGTGCTCCCTTCAACAATCAGCTGTGCCGCACCCTTGACTGTCTGCGAAGCGATTTTGAGTGCAGCTTCAGAACTGAAGCCAATTTCGATGCCTCCCTGGGTTGCGGCTCTGATGAAGCGAAGAGCAAAGGCAATTCCGCATGCAGCAAGCACGGTTGCTGCCGACATCAGATCTTCAGTTATAAACATTACCGAACCGAGCTTTTCAAAGAACCTTTTCAAAAGTTCTGCCTGTTCAGGAGAATTATTGGTGCCTGAAAGGCAGGTCATCGACTCGCCGATGGCTATTGCAGTATTGGGCATAGCTCTGAAAACCGGATGCATTCCCCCGGTAATTTCGAGCAGTCTTTTATTTTCAACGCCAGCAGCAAGCGAAACCAGAATGGCATTGGGTGCGAAATGCGGTTTCAGGCTTTCGCAGACTTCGGCAATCTGATAGGGTTTCACTGCAAAAAGGACTATTTCTGCGTTTTTCACCGCTTCGACGTTGTCGCTGCCTGTGTTTATGCCTAGGTTGGTGAGTGAAGAGATTAGCTCTACCCGTCTGCGGGTTACAAAAATTGATTCAGGAGCTGCGGCTTTAGTGTGAACAATGCCGCGGGCAATTGCCGATCCAAGGTTGCCGCCGCCAATAATCGCGATTTTCTGGTTCATCTGCTGGTAAGAAACCCCTTTTTGAATTTCAGCAAAGTATATTCTATAACCGCTGAATTGCCAATATTTGAAAAAAATCAGTTTGCGGGGACAACGCTGTCTATGGTGTAGTAAAAAAGAGGATCGGAGATCATGGAAGCATAAGTGTTTTCAACGACAACAAAGCTGTATGAAGCTGTCATTTCTTCATTCTCGTCGTCAAAAAGCCCTACTGTAACTGCAAATCCGGCATTTTCTGCCGGACTGATCGAAATTATCCTGCAAAAAGATGCGCCGGCATCAGAATTCTGCAGATCAAAACTATTGTATGCTTCGTTGATTGTAATGCTTTCGAAAGTTTCGGGTACAGCGACAAGATCATCGTAGTCGGAAAAACATGCGGTTGCCAGTTCCTGCATAACTTTATGTGGAACTCTGGTAATTTCGTCATTCACTTCGATGAGAGGGTGGAGATGGGCATGGTTGACCGCCAGATGATACAGAACATCCCAGGCCAGGTTGGCATTTGTCATGGAATACTCGTTGATCAAAGGTTTTTCGCTCTCGCCCATGACCCTAATGACTGAATCGAACACAGGAAGCATAGCTTCAATTCTTGTTCGGGTTTCGTCATCGAGATTGAAGGCAGGAGTAGAATTGGGGGGTAAGGGTTGACTCAAACAATTTTTCTGAGTTGAAAAAAAGCAGCAGATAAGCACACAGAGTAAAAGCTTGCTGAACCGGAATTTCATCTTTTTTATCCTTGATTGCGTATTGAGAATCACCATTTATTCTACCGTTACCCATGATAATTTTCATCAGTTAAAAATGATTTTATCGATTGGTGAATAACCATAAAAACAGCCAGTGGAAAGATCATTCAATTCCAGATTCCCAGTCTGTATTTTAAAAAAAATCTGTTACTTACAGGTTTCTTCTTTCGTATGATTTATTCGAGAACCATTTTACGGAGGATTGGTAATGAAAAAAATCAGAGGTTTTTTTGTTGCATTGGCGATGATTTCACTCTTTTGTTTGGCTTTTTCCGACCGGGCAATTGCTGGCAACCGGGAAGAAGCCCTTGAATTCAAGCAAAAGGGTGTGGATTTGCTGATCGTCTCGTTCGAAGGATTGGCTTCTCACGGTATCGGTTTTGTCAGAAACGGCCTGATTGAATATCTTGAAGGCTCAGTCAAGGTTCCGTTCGTTTCAAAAAATTATGCTTATACCGATGATTCAAAAGCCTATTCGTTAATTCGTGATTATTTTGAAGTCTATGGCAAAAATCTGAGAATTATGATTATCGGCCACAGTTTTGGTGGCGGCATTGCGGTGGTAAAACTGTTGAAACGCTTGAAAGCTTATGTTGACCTCAAAAGAGTTAAGGGTTTCTCTATCGAGAGCGTAATAACCCTTGACCCTCGTTCATGGGATGGAGATACAAAATTCTGGACCAGCCGAAATGAATTTCTTTACTCAGCTCCCGCGGGTTTGAATATTATGAATCACTATAATTTCTATCAGACCAGCCTTTTGATGAGGGGATATAAATTCAAGAATGCGAAAAACATCAAACTCAGAACCATGCATACAAAAATGCCCAAAGAGAAAAAGGTCAGAAATCTTTGCAAAGACCTTATACTTGGGACCGAGCTGGAATATTGATTTCCATAAAAGTGCTGCATTTATTAAAAACGATTTGATGGATTGAATGACTTGCTGGAATCTTTAAGACGAATTACCGGGCCTCTTTCGAGACTTGTGTTTGGAATCATTTTGCCAGTCTACCTTGTCTGGCTTTTGCTGGTATCCCATTATTCCATTGAATACAAGGTTGAAAAGCAGGCCAGATTTGACCGACTTGAAACCGCACTTGATCATCTTGAGAGCTATCATGATGATCAGGTGTTTTTTCATGCTTTGTTCAAAATTAATTTTGAAAAAGTTGACAAGAATTTCAGCAGGGATAGTCTAAAAAAGAGAATTTACGGTTTTAAGAATAAGTTTGGCTCAAAGGTTCGCTTTATTGTCTATGATTCGGCTGGGCAGGTTGATTCTGAGCTTTCGGAGGAATCTCGTTTCAAA
>JBMOKV010000146.1:0-2980 GCA_049325495.1 Candidatus Rifleibacteriota bacterium
AGCAAAATGACCATCACCAGAAGGGCCGACAAAGACAACAATCCACGCATGATTACCGAAAAAAGTAATATGAAAAAAAGAGTACCCAGACCTTTGATAAAAGGGTTTAACCGATAAAGAGCACTGTCAGCCGGTAAATAGGTAATCTGCATCTTTTGCGGTTCCTTCAAGGTATTTGAATACGGCATCGGCTCGAATGCGAGGTATCTTTTCTTTCGGTGGCTTTTGCCCAATTGCCTGAACATACCACTCGGGCAAAGGATAAAAATCAGGCTCTTTCAGCGACTTTGCGATAAATTCATTTGCACATTTGAATTCAATTGCCTGATCTCCAAGAAACAAGACTCTTCCCGTCAGGTCAATAAGATTTTCCGGGTCGTGGGTCACTATTACCACAATATGATCCTGGGCAATCTGGGAAATTATTTTCGCCAGCTTCTCGCTGCCATGAAAGTCGAGGCCGGCAAGGGGTTCATCGAGCAGAATTACATCGGGCAGCAGAACCGTACAGGCACTGAGTGCCACTTTTCTTTTTTCTCCGCCAGAAAGTTCAAGAGGGTGTTTGTTCCAGAAAATGCCGGCATCCATTCCCCACTTTTCAAGCCATTCCATGCCTTTTTGCCTGAACTCTTTGTCATCTTTCTGGATCAACGCATAACAAACTTCGTCCCCTACTGAAGGATTAAAAAAGAGGTTTTCGGGATTCTGAAAAGCAAGAGCAATTCTGCCTTCTGGTTTAAAGCTCACATTGTCTGCGAAAATTTTCCCGGAAAAATCGTTATGAAAACCCGCTATTGTACGCAACAAAGTGCTTTTACCAGAACCTGCGCGGCCAACAATAAGATTCACCCGGCCCTTTTCAAACCGGCAACTTATTCTATCGCCAATCCGACGTTTCTGATAGAAAAGTTCAATTTCACGCAGCTCAAGACAATTGATCATTTTTTTCTTTCTGCAACCTGTCCAGGTTCCATTTTTCCGGCAAACGGAACATTTGCTGAAGATCTTCTCTGTTTTTCAAATCATCGGGCTTTCCAGTAAACAGCAATCTTCCCTTGGAAAATAGATGAATTTCCTCAAACAATGCAAAATCATCAGGAACCTGAGAAATAATTATTATGCCAACTTTACGGGATTCAAGCAAATGTTTGATTATCTTGTAAAATTCCCGGCGGGCCCATGGATCGAGATGCGAAGTCGGTTCATCAAAAATCAACCAGTCTGGCTGCATCACCAGAATAGAAGCGATACATAACTGCTGTTTCTGGCCTCCGGAAAGATGTGAAACCGGCAATTCAAGAAACTTCTCGAACTTCAATTCCTGACAGACCGATTTTATGCGTCTTTGCATTTCATCCTGGGGCAAAGCCAGATTTTCCAGGCCAAATGCAATGTCTTCTTCAACGGTAGTTCCAACGATCTGGTTCTCGGGATTCTGAAAAATTATTCCGACCTTCCGGTGAATTTCTGCGTCTTCACCTGCAGTGTCGATATCGCAAACCGTAACCTTACCTGAAACAGGTTTTAAAAGTCCGGCAATAAGACGTGCGCAGGTGGTTTTTCCGCATCCGTTGCTGCCGATAAACCCAATCACCCGATTCTGGGCTAAAGAAAAGGAAACCTCCTCTAAAGCGAAGGAGGTTTCCTGGTTCTCTTTGTACCGGTAAGATACCCGGTCAAACAGAATCATCAAATTACCTTTTTATTTGGTGAATTCGATGATTGCCATTTCGGCGTTGTCACCATGGCGATTGCCAAGTTTGTAAATTCTGGTGTAACCACCGGAAATTTTCTCAAATCTTGGGGCAATGCGGTTGATCAGCTTGGTAAGAGTGCCTTCAACGCGAAGAATGCGCTGGGCATTTTTTCTTTCCCTTTTGACCTGTTTGCCTTCGTCGCCTTTAACGGTTCTGGTGCAGGTAGCAGGAATATAACCGACGATGAAATCCGGTCTTGGATTCTTTTCGGGATCCTGCATGAACTTTTCAGCAGCTTCGCGGTTTTCTTTGGTCAGGTTGGACAGATATTTTTTGATATTGTCGCGGCCAAGAATTTCGCGATCACCACAGCCGTGGAAGAAACCTTCAAGAAGGGTTCTTTTTGAGGCCTTCAGGGCGCGGGTATGCTGTTCATTGTCGCCCTGAAGCTTCTGAAGTTTCTTGGCGATGGTGATAGCTTTTTCAATTTCTCTGCGAAGGTCTTTGGCTTTCGGCAGAGTGGTTTCAATTTTTTCGTATTTTACGAGAGAAGTGCACAGAGAGCGAAACAACGCTTTTCTCTGATGTGATTCTCTTCCAAATTTGCGTCCAGTTTTAAGATGTCTCATTCGTCGTTACCTCCGAGTACGGAATCGTCGTCGTCAGGCAAACTGAGATTGAACTGGCCCAGTTTTTCCCTGACTTCTTTCAGTGATTTCTTGCCAAAGTTTTTGATTTCAAGCAGCTCGGAAACCTTCTTGTTGACCAGCTCACCCAGTGTCTGGATGCCGGCTTTCTTGAGGCAGTTTCTTGAGCGGACAGAGAATTCAAGATCTTTGATAAGAATATCGAGATGACCCTTCTGAGGTGTTTCGGTCTTCTGGGCAGAAACCATGACCAGTTCTTCCTTGTGAGTGGGCTTACCAGTCTGATTCTCGACGATTTCTTCTTCCAGTGCCTGGAACAGGTCAACATGCGCGCGCAGGAACTTGGCTGAGAGTTCAACCGCTTCCGCCGGCTGCATGCTGCCGTTGGTCCATACGTGGAGTGTCAGTTTGTCAAAGTTGATATCCTGACCTACGCGAGCATCTTCCACATTGTATTGAACCTTGGTTACCGGTGAAAACTGTGAATCAACGAGAATGGTTCCAATTGCCTGATGCAGATCCTGCTGATCTTCAGCAAGAACATAGCCGCGACCACGGCGGAAAGTGATATCCATGCCGAGAGTGATGTCGCCGGTTACCTGGGCAATATGAACGTCTTCATCGATAATCTGCAGG
>JBMOKV010000147.1:0-2975 GCA_049325495.1 Candidatus Rifleibacteriota bacterium
TTCCTGGTGCTGAACAATATTGATGTCATGTTTCGTAATATCCATTGTTTCCTGGACAGAACCCAGAGGAATTGCAAACATTTCGCGCCCCACTTTTACCATCAGAGCAGGCAGAATGGCCAATGTCAGAGGCAGTTTTATATAGACCCTGGTGCCTTCGCCAACTTTGGATTCAATCTCAAGAACCCCGTTGAGGTCTTCCAGTTTTGCCTTTACTGCGTCCATGCCAACGCCGCGCCCTGAAAGGTCGCTGACTTCCTTGGCCGTCGAAAAGCCGGGCAGAAAAATTATCTTGATGATTTCTTCCGGCGGCATTTTGCTGATCTGATCGGCAGAAAAAATGCCGCGTTCGACCGCCAATCGACCGATAATCGTAGGATCAACACCCTTGCCGTCGTCTCTGACCTCAATAATAACGTTGTTGCCTTCATGCCTTGCAATCAGAGTAATGGTTCCAACCTCTGATTTTCCATTGGCCATGCGATCTTCAGGTGATTCTATCGCATGATCTATGGCATTTCGTATCAAATGCACCATTGGATCACCGATTTCATCGATAACCGTTCGGTCCATTTCCGTTTCTTTGCCTTCAACAACCAGGTTGATTTTTTTGTTAAGTTTCTTTGAAAGGTCACGAACCATGCGGGGGAACCGATCGAAAACCTGTTCGATCGGAACCATGCGCACCTGCATTACGACATTCTGTAACGATCCACTGATTTGAGTTACTCGGGTCAGGGTTTCATTCAGATCTTTCAGCTTGTGGGCGGCACCGATATCCTGCAGGCGGGTGCGGTTGATAACCAATTCTCCGACCAGGTTCATCAGTTCGTCAAGGCGGCGCATATCGACGCGAACCGTTTGACTGCTTCTCTTGTCAGCTGAAGCTGCTGCTGCGGCCGGGTTTGCCTGCGGCTTTTTGGGTGGTGGCCCTCCGCCTCCTGCTGGTGGTTGGGGAGGGGGGGGCGGGGGAGGGGCAGGTGGTTTTGGCGGAGGGGCTTTTGCCGCGGGAGCCGGGGTGGGGGCCGGCGCGGTTCTAGCCGGTGCAGGCCTTGCTGGTGCGGGAGCAGGAGTTGGCGCTGGAGCTGGTCTTGGCTCTGGAGGAGCGGGTTTGGGTGGCGGTGGTTCAGCAGCTTTCGGTGGTGGCTGGGGCGGTGGCGGCGCGACTTTTATCTCAGCAGGTTTGCTGAAAAAGTCTTCGGGTTGCAATTCTGTAATTTTCACCGATTCAATTTCTGAAATGGATTCAATTGAATATTTAATTTCTTCGGCCTTGGTCTGGCCGATCAAAACCATTTTAAAGGACAGGTCAAATTTTTCTTCTTCGATGTCTTTTGTGTCTGGAACGGTCTTGATGATGTCGCAAGCCAGTTCTTCAAGACTGCGGGTAACCATGAATGCACGCGGAGCTTTTAGAAGGCAGTCGGGAACAAGGGTCACAATCATCAAGTGAATTTTTGAACCCTGCTGCTGTGCTTCCTGCAGAACCTGAGTTTCAAATTCATTCATTGAAATGTCTGCAAGCTCAAGAGCAAGCTGTGAAGCCTCGTCTACTCTGGGTTCGTTTGCCGGGGCTGAATGGGCAATGGGCTCAGTGGCCTTTTCTATGGGTTTCGCTTCAACTTTTGCAGAACTGCTTTTGCCTTTTGCGGCATCGTCAAGCTTCTGCACAATTCCGTCAATGTCAACATTTGAATCGGTGGCTTCAATACTGTCGTTAACCAGAATTCTCAATACATCGAATGTTTCAAAAACCACATCGATGATATCAGAAGTAACCTGAACCTGGTGATTTCTCAGCTTATCGAGAATGTTTTCCATCTCGTGGGTAAGGTGAGCCACTTTCTCAAAACCCATGGTGGCAGACATGCCCTTCAACGTGTGGGCTGCGCGGAATATTTCTCCCACAGCCTCAATGTTTGATGGGTCCTGTTCGAGCGCAAGCAGGTATTTGTCCATCAGGTCGAGGTTCTCACGCGAACCATCGACATACATACCCATGTATTGCGAAAGATCAATATCCATCAATCGCTCCGGCCTTTTTCATTAAGTTTGAGAGTGACATGCTGTCTAAAAAATACATTATACAGCAAAATCGGTAAGAATTGGCAAAAATATTATAACCAAAGCGTTTTCAAAACCAATCCGTATCCAGATCGACAATGTCGTGATCAACTTTTACCGGCTGTGATATTACTGGAAAAAGGCGTTTATCAAAAAAAGTGAAGTCCGCCTTTCGGAAATCTTCAGGAACATTTTGGCCATTAGTTATGTAGGCCAGCGATTTTCTTGCTTTAACCATAAGCGCAAGTAATGGCCCTATCGTGTTGGTTTCATCAGTCTTTGTGAAAATCAGATGTTCAAACCCAACCCGGTCAAAACATTGAACTGTTTCGAGCATGTCGGTAAATTTGGCAGTAGCAGAAAGAACCAGGTATTTGTCGGTGCTTGGCAGCTGGTCGAGAAATTTTCTCAGTTCACGAAGCTCTTTGGCATCTTTCTGGCAGCGACCTGCTGTATCCACAATTATCAAATCCTTGTCCTGATGGCGGGAAATGGCAGCTTCAATATCTTCAGGGCTGTAGAGGATTTCCATTTCCACGCCGATTACCTGGGCGTATTGTCTTAGCTGATCAGTTGCGCCTATTCTGTAGGTGTCAAGAGTGAAAAGCGCTATCGATAATCGGTTTTTGAAATTCAGGCCATATGATGCCGCAATCTTTGCAATGGTAGTTGTCTTGCCAACCCCGGTGGGGCCGATCAGGGCAATAACCTTAGGTCCTTTTTCATTGAAAACCGGATCAGACGAAAATTTCAACCTCTTTTCCAGCCATCGGGAGGTGTATTGCAAAGCCTGTTCCGGGCGCTGAAGAACATTCTGAGGTAATTCATCCCTAAGCTCAAAAACAAGCTGGTCAACAATTTCCAGTGGAGTTTCAATCTGCAGAAGTTTTTTCTTTATCTGGAACAGGCCT
>JBMOKV010000148.1:0-2968 GCA_049325495.1 Candidatus Rifleibacteriota bacterium
AACCGAACTGAGTCAGCGACAGAAAGAATTCGCCAATCTGATTTACCGATCATCCCACTCCCTGCTCGGCATTCTCAATGCAATTCTCGACCTGTCAAAAATCGAGGCGGGCAAATTGACTCTGGAAATCACCAACGTCAATCTTAAGAGAATCGCCGAAGAAATTCTGGCGTTGATGGAACCGCTGGCGGAAAAGAAAAAACTGGAACTGGTGCTGCGCTATCCGCCCGAAATTCCCGAATATGTTGCGGCTGACGGAGGCCGAATCAGGCAGATCATCACCAACCTGGTCAACAATGCGATAAAATTTACCGAAACCGGCTTTGTAAGTATTGAAGTTGGCTGCAACCTGGATTCTGACGCGGAAAATCCGGCAGAATTCACCTTTACCATAAAAGACACCGGCATCGGCATGAGCGAAGAACAGCAGGCACAGGTTTTTGAAAAATTCAGTCAGGCCGATTCTTCGATAACCCGCCGTTTCGGTGGCACCGGGCTCGGACTGACCATCTGCAAAGAGCTGGTTTCACTGATGGGGGGCAAAATTCAGCTCGAAAGCGCCCCCGGTCTGGGTACAAAAATCTGGTTCAACGTTCCGTTGCAGCTGGTTGGAAAAGAATCACAGGAGCTGCACAGTTTTGAACAGCCGCTGAAAATTCTGCTGACCACTGACAATGAGCCGGTGCTTGATACCCTGGTTGAAATAATCGACGCCTGGGACCAGGCAATTTACTCCATCATTGCAAGAGAAGATCTCGACCATGCGGTCAGCAGCCATCATGACGAACAAACCAGACTGATTGCCCTGATCGATCTGCCGCCGGGAATCGATGTTCCTGAGATTCCCAATGTTTCCGATGCTGAAAAACTTGCGGGAACGGTTCTGCTGGTCACCCCCCGACAATTGACCAACGCTGGAAATTTAAAGGCGGAAAACCGGAAAATCGCCCTGATCGGCAAACCGGTCACCGACAGCAAGCTTTACGAGGCGGTCAGAGAGCTTTTAAAAGGTACCGAAAGCCGCATTACCGAGTATTTCATTCGTCGTTCTCACGAAATGCCGGCAATTCAGCCTGGCGAAATCAACGACCGCTTCAACCTCAGCGTTCTGGTAGTAGAAGACAACGAGGTAAACCAGGAAGTAGCCCGCGGAATTTTTGAGCTGTTCGGTTGCACCAGCACCATTTCTTCGTCAGGGCCCGAAGCCCTGAAAATTCTTGCCCAAACCCGTTTCGATGCTGTTTTTCTTGACTGCCAGATGCCTGAAATGGACGGCTACGAAGTGGTGCGCCGCATCAGAAAAATGGATGGGCCGGCGGCAAAGGTTCCGGTCATCGCCATGACCGCCCACTCCATGCCCGGCGACCGGGAGAAATGTCTGGCTGCGGGCATGAATCACTACCTTGCCAAGCCGATCAACCCCGATTATCTGGCAAAAATTCTTGAAAAAATCAGTGGTCGCGTGCCAGCTGGGGGTATAGCCGATAAACCGGCAGCACAAACCGTTCTCGATGTTGAACATGTAAAAAGAATTTTCAGCAAAAAAGTTGAACGGCTTGAAAAAATTCTGCAAGCCTGCGAAAGCACCGTTGAGAAGCAGCTCGGCATAGCTCTCACAGCTATCGAACAGAAGAATCGGGAATCTTTCATGGCCGCGTTTCACACAATAAAGGGTTCAGTCGGCAATCTTGGCGGCAGAATAGCCCAACAGGCCGCAGAAAATGCCGAAAAGGCAGGAGCTGGCGCAGATTTTTCCAGCCTGCACGAGAAGGTAAACCAGTTCAATCAGTCGTTCAAAGAATTCAAGGCCAGCCTTACCGCACTGATTGATGAGCTGAAAGAGAAAAATGGGTAAATATGTGCTATAATTCGCGAATCTTCAAACATCGACGGTTGGAAAAATGAAAATTGTTATCTCAGGCGGGCGCGAAATTGGCTTTCTGCTGGCCCGACAATATTCAAGCGATAATGATGTAATCGTTATAGAAACCGACCAGGGCAGCATTTCAGAACTCGAAAAGCTTGATCTTCAGGTTGTGCGCGGCAACCCAACCAGCCTTTCCACACTGCAGGCTGCTGAAGTTGAAGAAGCACACGCCTTCATTGCCTGCGCCCATTCCGACGAAGTCAATGTAATATCCTGTCTTGCGGTCAAACAACTGAGCAAAGCTCGAACCTTCTGCTTCGTCAACAAGATACATTATTTTGAAACCTTTGCCGGTGACCTGGGCGAACAGCTGGTCATCGACAGCCTGATCTGGCCTGAGATGCTGCTCGGTGAGTATATAGGTGAAATTATTGCAGTACCCGAGGCAATCGATGTGCGCATGTTCGCCCAGGAGAACCTGAAACTGCTGGAATACCGGCTGAAGGAAGGCGACCGCCATATCGGCAGAACCCTGCGTGAATTTGCACTGCCCAAGGGGGCGCTGGCAGTAGCCATTTTTCGCGATGAGGAAGTTATTATTCCCGGCGGTTCAACAGAGTTCAAGGCCCACGACAAAGTAATTTTCATGGGCCACAAAGAATCCCTGAAAAAACTCGAAGCTCATTTCAGCCAGGGGAGCAAAAAACAGGCAAATGTCATCATCGTTGGCGGCGGCAATGTGGGTTTCATTCTCGCTGCGACGCTGAGCCAGAATTCCGGCTGCAAAATCAGACTGATCGAAAAATCGCGGGAACGCTGCATGTTTCTCGCCGAAAACCTGCCCGAATCAGTGCTGCTGATGAATGCCGACGGCACCGATGTAAACGTGCTGAAAACCCAGCAGGTAAATAATGCCGACTGCTTTGTGGCAATTACCGGCTCTGACGAGAAAAACCTCATGGTTGCGCTGCGGGCACGGCAGATGGGTGTCAAGCGTGTCATCACCCGCGCCCATTCCATCGACAACATCGACTTCTTCGAAAGCCTCGGCATCGACATTGCGCTGAGTTCGCAGCTGAATGCCATTCAGACAGTTCATCG
>JBMOKV010000149.1:0-2129 GCA_049325495.1 Candidatus Rifleibacteriota bacterium
ATAGATAACTTTAAAAAGGCCCGAAGAGCCGTTTACCACGATTCCGGCGGCTTCAATCTCCAGCAGGCCACGGCCATCAAGAGACACCGCAGCAGTTATTTCGCCACGTTTGAGCTTAACCGGTTCTTTATCAATCTTGTTTTCGGTTTTATGCAATTCAGGTGGGTACACGGTCATTTCAGATTCAGCAGCGAGCTTAACCTGATTTTCGAGCTGCATTTTTATGGTTACCGAAGATTCTTTCTCGGTTCTGAATGAATATTCCTTGTCGAAATCAAATTTTTCCGTGAGTTTTTCCCAGATTCCGAGGTTTCTGCATTCGATTTTGCCGGAAAATTCGGAAACTTTCGAAAACAGCATCTTGGCCCGTTCTTCCTGGCGGGCGATTTCTGCCGCCCGGCTTTTCATGAGAAAGATGAAAACGGCAACAAAGATCAGGGCGAACAGAACAACACCGGCGATAATCATGCGCCGCTTTTTGTCCTGACTTTCCTGCGCAACCTTGACCGCCCGATCGCGGTCGGTCTGCAGCTTTTTCAGCGCCTTGTGATCAAGTTTTTCTAGTTGGTGCCACTTTTTTGCCATGACAGAACACTATACAGTTAAATTCAAAATGTATCAATACCTACCTGTGGAGTAGCCATGATCGAGTTTTCTTTGAAAACGCGCTCGTCTTTCGGATACAAGGTACGAATTGTAACCGAAATTGGGAAAAAGTCCACCGGTTTTTCCGGAGGCATGTTCCCGGCAACGGAAAACTCAACATGCTGAACATCGTTAATCAGCACCTTGGTCTTGGTTTCTTCAGCAATTGGCGTAAGGTTCAATTTTCCTGACCTTGCGTATTCAGAGGTTTTATCAGTGGTATATTTAAATGCCTCGGTTTTGAGTTTTAAATTGGCCAACTGTTCTTTAGCCGAGGTTTTAACCGCATCGAGCAAAAGTTCATGTTTGAGAATCTTACCGGCCTGCGGGGGTTTTTCAGGTTCGCAGACCACCCATGCCATGATTTTGGTTTCCCCGGAAGATGGTGGTTTAATGGGTTCGCCGGCTTTGAGAATTTTCATGTAGAACTGGCTGTACACATCTTTGTCGGGATTATCGCAGGGATCGAAAAAAGTATCGGAAAAAAGGGTGGTCGGGTAAGTGGCACTTTTGATTTCGCGATTGAGAACGGTCAGAGAATTTCTGAGCTGATCTACAGTACCGCTGATCCATTGTGCGCGTCCGGCAGACTGGCTGCCTCCGATAAACAGGCGATATACGGCATACATGAACATTGACATGATCAGGCAGGCGATCATGACTTCTACGAGGGTAAAGGCCAGTTTTTTTCGCTTGTGGAAAAATCGCAGCATAGATTACAGAGCCCCTTTTCTCGTGATTTTTTCGGTCTTTTTCTGAACCTGACTGGTCAGCTTGCCCTGAAAATCTTTGGTCTGGCCTTCAACGACAATTTCAATCGCCTCTTCACCATATTTTCGTAAACCTTTAATCGATTGAATCTTAACCTGATCGACACGATAACTCATCGTATAAGGATAGCCTTCGCTGGTTCCCACATCCCAGTCGGTTATCTTTTTGATCTTTTTGTCGATTACCATTTCCAGTGGCGGTTGCAGCCTGGTGCCGTCGATAACCATATTAGTGCAGTCTCTGACAAAGTAGCGCAGAAACTTATCGGGCTTCAGGGCTGCATCGGGAGCTTTGGGTCTGATATAGCGACTTTCCGGGTCATCGGTAGCCAGGCCGGGTGCCAGAAATCGATAATCGGGATTGTGAAAGCTGCCAAGCTGAACGAAGGCATTGACATTGGGCAGCGGCAGATAGAAATATTTCGGTTTATTATGCATATCAAGCTCGCGCTCAGGGCGAATTCTCACATAAACATCCGGTCGGGTTGCCATGGCTTCAAAGGCAGGGTTTCCGGCAATGTCGCCATCGAATTCGGTAAAATTGCACAGTGGGTTTTTTCCCTGGGAAAATTCAACTGCGTCATACAATTCAGTGGGGAAGAATTTTGCTTTAACCAGGAAATGCTGAATGGCGCCTCTGGCGGCAAAAAATGCCTGGCGTTCCTGAATCGTGAGGCGGTTATGGCTTGAGGTCGATGACCGGCGGTAAATCAT
>JBMOKV010000149.1:2139-2967 GCA_049325495.1 Candidatus Rifleibacteriota bacterium
CAAAAAGAATCAGCATGCAGAAAGAAAAGAAAATGGCGACAACGATTGCGACACCGCGACGATTCGAGGGATTGAAAAAATTTTTCATCAGTCGATATCCCCCTTTACGGTCATCAGATGGATGCGCTGCATTCTGCCCGAAGTTTCCTCCGGCTTTTGAAAAAGTTTCTGGTCGAGATTCCACTGCACCTGAATCACCAGCTTTTTCATGGTACACCAGGCGAATTTGTCGTCGGCCGTATAGGGAACTTTATCAGAAATCATTTTCTGGGTATATCGCAATGCGGTAGGATTCATGAAACGGGAGCCATCGGGGCTCGCTTCCATGCCCTGGTCAAGGTAGATATTCTGCGACGGCAGGGCAATTCCGCGATTGCCAGCCTCCAGATCGAGTTCGGTCAGAGGCTTGCCGGTCTCTTCTTCGTTTTCGGCATAATCAACCACCCAGTTTCCATCAGAAAGCAGGGCTGGATTCTTCAGATAGCTGTAGGTGAATTCTTTGGATTCGGAAAAATCGGCGGGCTTACCATCGGGAAATGATTCACCGATCTTAACCTTTTCAGGAGCTGGCATTTTCTGCTCAGACGCCACGTCTTCTACTCGCAGATGGATCAGGTAGTGAATACCACGGGCATCGGTAATGATGCCGCGACATGGGTAACCGGCGGATTCTTTGTTGGTATGCCCGAAAAGCATTTTCATCAGGCCTTTTGCCCAGGTATCGTTGAACTTGCTGCTATCGGAAAATTTTCCGGCAAGATCGTCAGTACGCAGATAACCGGGGTTTCCCTGGCGCAGAACGGCGAATGGGATGTTGTCGAGAGCGGC
>JBMOKV010000150.1:0-2025 GCA_049325495.1 Candidatus Rifleibacteriota bacterium
TTTTCATCACGCATGGCTTCACCGCGGGCTTGAATCCAGATGTAGTGACCTTTTTTATGTCGATAGCGAAATTCAAGATTGTATTCATCCAATTCACCGCGAAGATAGCGTTCTATGTATTTTTTAACTACATTTTTCTCATCGGGATGCAGGAAGGATATGAAAGTGTCAAAATCATTCCTGAGTTCATCATCGCGATAACCGATCATTTCTTTCCATCGCGCAGAAAGAAAAACCCGGTTGGTTTTGATATCCCAGTCCCAGATTCCGTCCTGTGTTCCTTTAACTGCGAGCATATACCGCTCACGACTTTCACGAAGTTCACGCTCGGCCCGCCGCTTTTCCGTAATGTCTTTTGAAATACCTCTAAAGCCAATCAGGTTGCCATTGTCATCATAAACAGGCAAACCGCTGTTCGAGAAAATTACCTTTTCTCCATTCATCAGAGTATAGGTGTTTTCAAAATCATAAAAAGCCCGGGGATTGGCAACCAGGGTCTTGAAAAAATCGTGATTCTGTTGAGGATTGACAAGGGTGGGCAATTCGTAAAATTTCCTGCCAACCATGTGTTCAATTCCCAATTGCCCATCGCGTATAATGCTGCAGAAGCAGAAAATGTATCTTCCATCGAGATCTACCTCCCAAACCCAGTCTGAGAGACTCTCAACCATGTCTCTGAACCTTTTTTCCGACTTTCCCAGTTCATGAGTGCGTTTTTGCACCTGAATCTCAAGTTGAAAATTCTGGTTTCTTGCCATACGAAACATGACTGCCACGATCAAGAAAACCAGCAGACAAGAAAGAGAGAGAATTAACGATGGGCCATAAGTATTCAGGAAAAAGGGGGAATCTTTTATTTGAGAAAATCTTAACACCAGAGTTTCATTCAAAATAAACAGTGGAAAATAAAGACTTCGGTTCCTTGATATCAAAACATGAACTGGTAATGGCTGCATTTCAACTGTTGGAAAAACCGCAACCGGAAAAGCAGGATTCTTTAAGTTGTAAAGTTGTAATTTAAAATTTTCATTTGAATTATTCAAAAATTTGTTATGCAGATTGATCAGTTGGTCGAGGTTAACCCGGTAACCAACAAATTTTTCTTTATGGGTGCCGGTATCAGAAATTTTTCGGTAAAAAAGAGCTTCTTTTGCTTGCGTCAGGGAATTTTTCTTAATTAGAATGCCTTTATCAAAGCTGAATTCCAAAGCAGCAACTGAATCAGTGCCCAGATCAGGCAAGGACTTTGACATTTCATCGTTCTTCAAAGGATTGAATGGGTGAAAGAATTCTGCAAAAGGAAATTCCCGCTGACATGAGCTCTCGGTCAAACGCCTGAATTCATCCATATTCATGCCAGAATTGAGCATAATTAAAAGGTCGTCGAGGTGAATTTTCAGCCTGTTGGTATTTTCAGAAATTCGGCTGCTGATGAGGGTTGCAACCCTTGCAAATTCAGACTGGGCAAGATACTTTTCATAATTTACCGATCCGATAAATACGACGATCGAAGCAAGGATTCCGACAATTACCGTGCTGATCGATTCTATCTGGTTCAGTGCCCCCGAAATCTCCTCCGTTTTCTTCGTGTTCCGAAAATTGAACAATACGATAGTCAAAACAAGAACAATGCTGGCCAAAATCAAAATTGAATTCAGCCAAACCCTCGAGCTGGCAACCATCGCATTATATCGACCCGCATTGACATCGATGCCGAGAACCGCAAGAATTTTTCCATCAATCGGGCAGACAACTGGCGCAAATGCCGACACAAAAGTTCCGTATTCATCGGAAAAAGGTCCAAAAACGACACTTCTGCCAGCCTCAAAAACCTTGAAAATTCTTGGATCGGGCTGAAGATACTCAGTTCCAATTGGTGAAGCTTGCGGATCATCGATTGGATAGTTTTCAGGCCCGAAAAAGAGCTTGCCCTTTTCAATTTTAAGAGTATAAATTCCACGCAAATCAGGGAACAGACGACCGTATTCGGTCAGATAATTCCTGATCCTCTGGTATTCTTCAAAA
>JBMOKV010000150.1:2035-2963 GCA_049325495.1 Candidatus Rifleibacteriota bacterium
GTCAAGGGCTGTAGCTATAGTTTCAGCCTTTAAAAGAATATTTTCACGGATTTCTCTTTCAGCAAGGGCACTTAACCCGAAAACCGCACAAAGCCCCAAAACTACCGGAACAGAAATCAAATACGGAGAATCTTTTAAAAGGACTTTAGAACCTTCAAAAGATTTAGTTGAGCAACAAATTCTGACCAGGAAAAACGAAAAAATTGCTGCCAGAAGCAATCTGGCCAGTATCATTGGCCATGAGATGGTATTTATGACTGCGGTAACCGCTACCAGACAGATACCTGCGGCAATTAAAAAGTTAAGTTTTCTGAACTTGACAAGAAACAACAGGGAAATGGGGACTGACAGGGCCAAAAACAGGTTCAACAACTCAAAATTCAGTCTGCCAAAGGAACAAATTATAGAAAAAACAATTACAATACCGATTCCAAAATCTATTGAAACCTCAGCAAAGCGGGAAATTCGTTCTTCTTCATCGGAAAATGAAATTTTCAGCAACAAAAAAAATGAAATTGCCAGAAAAGTTGAATATCCGAACAGCAGCCAGTGATTGAAATCAAAGCTTATAGATACCATCTTCAACCAGTCAATTAATGACTGGCAGAAAAAAAACTGGGCAAGCGGCTTGAGCGACCGTCGATTTTCAGTTTCTGCACAAGATGCTGAAACTGCAACAACGAACCACAATATTCCCGAAAAAACAAGAATCAGATCCTGGCAGGCAAAAAGCATATCCAACCATGATCCTGACACAGATTTTCTCCCAATTATCCGTTATTGACATTTCTAACATTTCTTGCGGAATGGTAAAATAATTATATTATATTATTTCCATATGGCAAAGATTATGTTAAAACAGCTTTTTCGGGGCCTGAAGTTAATCACTTTGGTTCTCGTAGTCTTTTCCGTTTCGCAGTTATCGGCC
>JBMOKV010000151.1:0-2961 GCA_049325495.1 Candidatus Rifleibacteriota bacterium
GAAATTATATCGAGGCAATTACTTCGAATCCATGATCCAGATGCCGGTCCAGTCTTCCGGTGGCGGGTCGCTCTTTAAATAATGGCTGCGCTCGATATATAATGCACTGGGCTTGTCATCAGGGTTGATTTTCAGGCAATCCTGAAACAGACGAATTGCCGCATCCCATTTGCGGGCCCGGTATGCTGAAAGCCCATCTTTGAACAGCCCGAGAACCTCACCGATTCCTGGAAATGTTTCGGGGGTATGGTAGGCGAGAATTTCATAGATGGCTACGGGTTGCGTTTTTCCCTTGACGACCACCCGGTCGATTTCACGTTGCCGATAAGTTCCCTTGAGCTTTTTCTGGGTGAATTCGCTGATGAGAATACGGGCACCATACTTTTTACAGGCTGATTCAAGGCGTGACGCCAGATTCACTCCGTCGCCGATAATGGTAAAATCCATGCGCTTGCTTGACCCGATGTTGCCTGAGACTACCTGGTCCGTATTGAGGCCGATGCCAATATTGACCGGAAGCCGGCCGGCGGCGATGCGCGATCTGTTCCATTGGTGCAGCTTCTCGATCATGGCTACTGCCGCGCGCACCGAACGGTCAGCGTCATCTTCGTGGGCCACCGGAATGCCGAATGCGGCCATGATGGCGTCACCGATGAACTTGTCGAGCATGCCGCTTTCATGCTGAATGCAATCCACCATCAGCGAAAAGTATTCGTTCAGCAAAGCTACGGTGCCCTGCGGCCCGAGCTGCTCTGTCAAAGGGGTAAAACCGCGGATGTCGGAAAAAAGAACGGTGCACTCGACGTTGGTGCCGCCGAGTATTTCTGTTCCCGAGGCCAGCAGGCGATCTGCGATTCCCGGGTCCATGTAGCGTGACATCGTTGATTTCAGGCGCTTTTCGTTACTGATGTCTTCGATGATGATCATTGAACCGATTCTTTTCTGATCGATATTGAGCAGAGACTGCACTGTAAGGTTCACCGACCTGGTTTCCTCATTGACTTTCAGCGGGGCGTCGACTGAGGTTTGCTGTTTCTGGGTTTCCTTTACCAGGCGCAGCTTTTCCATGATCCATTCATTTTCACCGGTGAAAAAATCACCGGCATTTTTGTTGAAAAGGCTGTCCGGCTGAACTTTCAGAATTCGCGCACATGCTGCATTGCATGTCGCAATCCTGTCATTGGCATCGAGGGTGATCAGGCCGTTGCTCATCGATTCGAGCATTGCCTCGTTGTAATTCTTCATTGCCTGAACGTCGGCGAAAAGCTTGGCGTTTTCCAGGGCGATCGAAACCTGCGTGGTAAATGCACGCAGCCTCGCCTCATCTTCCTGGGAAAAGGGGCCGCCGTGTTTGTTCAGAACCTGCGTGACCCCGATCGTTCTGCCCTTCTTGTTGACCACCGGCACGCAAAGAATTGACCTGGTAAAAAAGCCGGTCTGGCGGTCGAAAGCCGGGTTAAACCTGAGATCGGCGTATGCGTAGGGTATGTTGATGGTGCGGCTTGATTGAAAAACCGCTCCCGCTATGCCGACATGACTGGGAAACCTGATTTGAATCGATTCCAGGCCCTGTCCGACTTCAGACCACAGCTCGTTCGACTTTTCATCATGGAGAAACAGGGTCGAACGTTCGGCGCTGAGCATGCGGGTAGCCTCTGCCATTACGTTCTGCAGCAGGGAGCCGAGTTTGATATCGGAAGTCATTTCAGAAACGACATTGATGAATTCCAACTCCTGTTTGCGCAGGTTTTCCATTTGCTCGATGAACTTGAAACTCTGCAGCGAAAGGGTGCCCTGTCTCATCATTGCTTCAAACAGAAGCAGGTCATTTCGGTTGAAGTTGCCCTTTTTGCGGTTCAAAACCTGGGCGACCGCAATTGTTTCGCCCTTGGCGGTTTTAATGGGTACACAAAGAATGTTGCGGGTAACAAAGCCGGTTCTTTCATCGACATTACGATTGAAACGCGGGTCAGCATAGGCGTCAGGAATGATGAGCCCGGTGCCGGTACTGAAAACATGGCCGGCAATGCCGCTGTTGTTGAGTATTCTTATCTCGCGCATGAAATTGCCCATGGTCACCCGGGAATAAAGCTCATTGGTATCGGGATCGTTGAGAAAAATCGAACCCCTCTCTGCATTCAGATGGGTAGTTGCCGTTTCAATCAGCATTTTCAGTACCGAATCAAGGGAATCCATGGCAGAAATCCGGTGTGAAATATCGAGAAGCAACTCCGCTTCAGCCAGTCGTTTTTTCTGGGTTCTCAGCAGAGCGGCTTTATCAGACTCTTTCGGATTATGGTAAGCGGTTTCCTTTTTCATTTTTTTTCCTGCCATGTTAGTCGCTTTCTACGGTGTTTCTATTTTTTTATTTTCAAGATTCAGGCGCAGAACCCTGATCGTTTCTCGCAGTTGCACGATTTCATCATTCATTAGAATTCTTTCTTTGCGAACCGCATTTTCCCTTGATGCTTCGACTGATTCGAGTTCTTCGCGCAACCTGGCAGCCATGGCCTGGAGTTGTTGAATCTGTGACGCATAAGCAGCATGAGTGGCTTGAATAGCCGTTTCCTTTTCCAGCAAAGATTGTTCGAGCCTTATTCTTAAGTCTACGATCTGTTCTTTAAGCTGGTTGATCTGGTCCTGGCTGCAGGTTTGCGCCTGCTGAACCTGTTTTTCTCTCTCAATTCCCGAAATTTCCAGCTCATTTCGTAAAGCTCCAATGGTTGCTTTCAGAAGTGAAATTTCCTTTGCCGCATCCTGCCGGGCAGCGAGAATTGCGTCCTCGGCCTGAATGCCCTTTTTTTCGAGCTCATTTCGCAGTTCGACAATCGTTTGTTGAAGGTCTCGTACCGTTGTTTGATTTTCGCCTGCTATCGACCGGACAACCGTTTTTCTTTTCATCGGAGCTGGACAATCCTCTCGAAAAAATGGCTGAAGCATCTATTATTGCGGGAACTGAGG
>JBMOKV010000152.1:0-2954 GCA_049325495.1 Candidatus Rifleibacteriota bacterium
AGTCCGGTGATCAGAACTGGCACCGATCGCGGGTTTCCGATTTCACCAAGAGCCGAAGCAGCAAAAGAAATGATTTCTGGACAGCTCAACTTAAAAAGACGCATAAGCGGTTCTACGACCCGCGAACCAATCTTAACAATAGATTTTCTAATGAGATAACGCTGATTATCATCCATCTGGATAATTTCGTCAAATAAACGTTTAAGCCCCCGGTCACCGGTTCGAACCAGAGCCCTGAGGCATCCATCACGAATATCTTCATTGGGCCCGCGCAAATATTCGAGCATCATATCTACGGCGTTGTCGCCAATCTCTGCCAGCGCCATGGTAGCACTTTTTCTGATTGTCCAGTCAGGGTCGGCAAGAGATTCAATAAGAACTTTGATGACCCTCTTGTCACCAGATTCGCCGAGAGCGGCGGCAATGACGTATCTTGTCTTTTTATCACCACTGCGAAGAGCTTCCAGCAGAAATTTCTGGGCCTTGGGCCCAAGCTTGCCAAGAGTTTTGATGGTCCAGAATCTTATATCTTCATCTTCAGTAGTCTTTAAAACCTGCTGCAGTGGGGCAATAACCGCTTCGCCATAACGAACCAGGGCATCAGAGGCAGATTTTCTCACACGCCACTTTTCGTCTCCCAGAGCCCTCAACAGGGCCGTTACTCCCTGCGCCATCGGTGTGCTGCCTAGAGCAGAACAGGCAAAGAAACGCATTTCCTCATTGTTGCTCTTCATCGCTCGAAGAATGGCAGGCATGCCTTTTGGCCCGCAGCCGCCAAGAATCTGCAGGGCCCAATGCTGAATATCAGGGCTGTATGAATTCAAAGCAGTTGAAAGGGCAGGAACCGCGAGTTCACCAAATTCACGAAGGAGGTCTGCCGCAGATTTACGAACATTCCAGCTTTCATCAGCAAGACAATTGGTAAGAAACTGCAAAGTTTTTTCGCTTTTATCTTCAGACAGGCGCGAAAGAATCTCAAGCTTCTTTTCTTTGCCTGAGTTACCAAAAATTTCAATTAAATAATTAATATTTTGTTCCATATTTTCCTTAGAGAAACTTAAGGTTCAACTGCCTCAGTGCCGGAGGCTGGATTTTCAGAAGAAGACGCAACTCCATTTTCAGGCTCGGGCCGGTTTTTCATTTCAGCAATTTCAATTTTAACGGTTTCAGGAATAATTCGAACAACCTTAACATTGCCCGGAAGGCCCGAAGGGACAGTCAGAGGAACATCATAGCTTCCCGGAGTCATTTTTGAAATATCGAGAACCAGCTGTAACTGGCCAGCCCTGATTTTATCCAGGTCTTTCAGATAGCCTTCCACTTCCATGGAATATGAAGACACAGAAACGCTGGTGTGCTGCAAATCGGTTTTCTTCAGTTCAAAAGCCAGTCCGGTTTCGGTTCTGGTCAATTTAGTATCCGAAAGCGTGATCTCAATAAAGGCTACGGTCGATCCGACCACCTGAACCTTTTCACCGGGAAACTCAAGTTTCAAAGCCATCGATGATGTTTCAGAAAATTTAGACAGGTCAATCGGCCTGAAACCAAGCTCCTCAAGCTGATCGATCAACCGGCCCGGGCCAGTAATCATAAGCTTTTCAGGAACAATTTTAAAATCTTCCAGTTTTTTTCCCTCGGGGGGTTTGTTGATAAAAACGGGTTTGGCAAGACTGACAATTCGCCTGGGAAATCCCTGTTTAACCGTTACATCGACAGTGACCTTTTCCGGCGAAATCTTAAGCTCATTCTGATTAAGTCCAACTTCGAAGATCACTTTTACCTGATGACTTTCGCTGATCGAATTTTTGACCTGGTCAAGCGAAACATCTACCTGACAGGATTTAATTCTTCTAATCAGCGATTCAGGCCCTTCAACCACCACCCGGTCAGGCGAAATTCTGGGTTCTTCCGACAAATACCCTTCAGCGGGCATACCGATGATCTGGGCGGCAACCGGAAAATCTCTTTTTATGAGAGCTACGGCATCGACCTGTATCTGGGGAGGGTTAACCGACTTAACATTCAGTCCGGATGCGGCAATAACCTTAACGGGCAGAATGGCTCGACCGGGACGAAGATTGTAAAGATCGACAGAAGCCTGAACCTTGGCATTCCCGGAAATAATAAAATCTCGACGGCTTCCCTCAACTTCAATTTCGACCTGAGGGTTGGCCGGGTCAATTCTCATAAGCTCAGGCATGTTGCGATATTCAATTGCACTGGAAATATTTCGACGAATGGTAGGTGGATTGATCAGGTTGACGTAAGTCCAGGCAAATATGCCCAGCAGAACCGAAATTACTTTTAAACCAAGTCTGTTGTTCATTTTCCTGAAAAAATCCTTCGGCGCCGATTTACCCGGTTAAAAGAGGCGGCTATGAGTTTTTTTACCCTCTCCATGTTCAGGTTTTGTGTCAGTTTTCCGCTGCTGGCCTTGGAAATCGTTCCGGTTTCTTCGCTTACCACAATTACCAGCGCATCGGTGATTTCAGTAATACCAATTGCAGCACGATGTCTTGAACCCAATTCCTTGGCAACATCACTGTGATGACCTGTAGTTGGCAAAAAACAACTCGCAGCCTCTATGTATTGGCCTTTGATGATAACCGCTCCGTCATGCAAAGGAGTGAAAGGCATAAAAATAGTGCTGAGAAGCTCGGAAGTAATGCGGCTATGCATTGGAATTCCATTGTCTATGAAATCTTTCAGGCCGATTTCCTGTTCAAACACAATCAGAGCTCCAATGCGCTTTTTCGAGCAATTCTCAATGGTTTTGCAAATTTCATCGACAATTTCAGAAACCGAGTCTTCGGCAACCAGTTGTTCGGCAAGAAAGCTGCCCTTGCCAATATCTTCAAGAACCCTTCGCAATTCCGGCTGAAAAATCACGACCAAAGCAAGGAAACCGGTTGGCAGAGCATTGGCAAGAAACCAGCTTACCGTATTGAAATCGA
>JBMOKV010000153.1:0-2951 GCA_049325495.1 Candidatus Rifleibacteriota bacterium
AATGCAGAGCTGAAAATCATCACCAACCCTGCAATCAACACCATGTAAGGCATCAGTGGTATTTCTAATCTTCTTTTGTCAGACATGAAAACTACCTCCACCTTTCCGATTCAATGACCCGGGCGGCAAGAAAAAGCCAGACAACCGTGAAAATCACGAAAAAAACCGTGTTTCCACTATCAACTATGCCGCGAAGAAAATCTGAATAACGATCAAATATTGACAAACTGCCGAGTACATTGCCAAACCAGTTGTCGAAAGCGTGTTTTGCCCAGCCAAATATCCAGAAAAGAAGCAGACCACCAAAACTCAACATGGCAGAGATGATCTGATTTTCGCTCAAAGAACTGGTGAAAAGGCCCAGCGATACAAAGGCCGAGCTTAACAAAACCAGACCGATATAACCGCTGTAAACCGGTCCCAGGTCGAAATCAGTTGAATAACGGCTCAATAGAAGCGGATATTGCAGAGTAAGAACGATAAGCGCCAGATAAAGAACCATGCACGCCAGATACTTTCCTATAATTATCTGGGCAGGTGAAATGGGAGAAGTCAATAGAAGCTCCATCGTTCGACCCTTGCGTTCTTCGCTGATAAGTCGCATTGTCATTACCGGGGATGCCAGAAGTAGAACGAATGAAGCGTTATACAGAAGTGGTTCGAGGGTTGCCAGTTTACTGGTCACCAGAACTACCCAGAACAAATAACCTACGATCAGAAGGAAAGACGCAAACACAATGTAGGCGACCGGTGAGAAAAAAAATGACTGCAGCTCTTTTTTCATTATTGCGAAAATTTTCATTCTTCGCCCCGCTTTTCTTCATTGGATGTAAGTTTGAGAAAAACATCTTCAAGGCTTGCTTTTACGGGAGAAATTTGCCGAAAAACCGCTCCTGCCGATGAAACCTGCCTGAAAAATTCATCGAAATCGGCTTCGGTTTCCATTTCCAGATTGAAGCGGGAAATGCCCTCTTCAATCTGCAGTTCCGTGCATTTGGCAGTTGTGGCAGCGGCAATTCTTTCAAGCTGCTCAGAAAAATTCTGGTTCTCTCCAGGTTTTATGGCAATTTTCCACATTGGCTTGCCGGTAGAAAAGCGTTCAAGATTGGCAACCGTATCGACAGCAACGATTTCTCCCTCATTTATAATTACAACCCGCCCGCAGGTCATGCTGACTTCAGCCAGATAATGGGTTGAAAGAATTATTGTATGGTCACTCGCCAGATCTTTAATCAGGTTTCGTATCTCGATTATCTGATTTGGGTCGAGGCCTACAGTTGGCTCGTCCAGAATCAGTACTTCCGGGTTGTGCAGCATTGCCTGAGCAATTCCAACTCTCTGGCGATATCCCTTTGACAAATGTCCGATTACTCTGCCAAGATTATCTTCAAGACCTAGTCTTGCAGCGGTTTCTCTAATGCGTTGCCGGCGAATGCGACCCGGAATTTCTTTAATCTCACCGACGAAGTTAAGGTAAGATTCTACCGTCATTTCAAGATAAAGAGGAGGAGTTTCAGGCAGATAACCCAGCCTTCTACGCACCTCGTAAGATTCTTCAAAGACATCGAAACCAGCAACATTTGCTGTTCCAGAGGTTGCCGGAAGAAAACTGGTTAAAATCCGCATGGCGGTTGTCTTGCCTGCCCCGTTTGGACCAAGCAGACCAAGAATCTCCCCCTTGTTTACAGTAAAACTGATGTCGTTCAGTGCCCTGAAATTACCATAGTATCTGGTAATATTTTTCATTTCGATCACAGCACTTCTCCTTCTAATTTTCAGGTGGTTACAGGGAGCTCATTCATTAGACCTTCATACACAGAAAAAGTTTCACTTTTTTAAAATTCCGGTCTGGTCGAACTGCAACTTTACTATAATTTCTTCAGGATATAAACCACTCATTAAATTTTTCCAAAAAATTTTCCTGAAAATTTTATCGGTTAAAAACTTTTGCCGGTTGGTCTCATAAAAATGGTAAAATCAAGGCAGAGAGATACTGAAATCATTAGTTCCGTGAATGTTCGGCGATATAAAAATGCCAGATTGATTGTGGAGGATATTATGACTACAGGCATGGAGCGGCTTCAGGCTGCATTAAACGGCGAGAAAGCCGACCGCATTCCGATATTCTGCAACATTTTTGACCAGGGAGCCAGCGAACTTGGACTTTCAAAAGAAGAATATTTTGGAAACGGCGAACTGGTTGCCCAGGCACAGCTGCAAATGCGGAAAAATTTCGGATATGACAATGTCTGGTCAATGTTTTACGTAGCCCGGGAAGCCGAGCTTCTTGGTTGTAAAAAAATCCGTTTTTTTGAAGACGGCCCGCCAAATGTTAAGCATTTTGTCATAAAAGATTACGCCGACATTGAAAAGCTTGAGATTCCCGCTGATCTTGAATCACACCCAGCCTTCGTTGAACCATTGAAATGTCTGGGCATTCTTAAAAGGGAAGTCGGCGGTAAATATCCGATCTGTGCATATATTACGGCAACCATGTGTCTGCCAAGTCTGCTGATGGGTATGGAACAATGGTTCGACCTTCTTTTCACCGGACCCGCAGAGGTAAAAGACCTTCTATTGCACAAATGTCACGAGTTTTTTGTAAAAGAGCTTAATGCTTACCGCAACAATGGCGCGAATGTAATTGTTTATTCCAATCCATTCGCCTCGACGGATTTCGTGCCAATGAATTTTTTCCACAAAAGCTCTTTACCCTGGGTTAAAAAAGATATCGACGCAGTTGGTCTCGATGGTCTTGTTTTTTATTGTGGCATGTCAAGAATGAATCCGGTTATCGAAACACTGATCGATCAAGTCGGCTTTCCGGTTTTTTATCCAAGCCCCAGAGACAACCTGAAAGAAAGCTGCGAAATCATCAAAAATCGCGCCTTAACCTGTGGGGTTATCGATGATCTGGCAATGGTTGCCTGGAATTGTGATTTGATAAAAAT
>JBMOKV010000154.1:0-2950 GCA_049325495.1 Candidatus Rifleibacteriota bacterium
AAGGGTCTGTGGCGGAAAAGCGACGGGAAAATCAAATTCAGCCGAATATCTGGTGAAACTGGCGTAATGAACTTTCATTTCTTTGCGCTTGAACAGATCAAAATTCTGATCAGTAAAAACCTTTGAGATCTGACGCATGCGGTCGGCCCTGAAATTGAAGGCGAGAATTGCATCGCCGTCATCGATGGTTGCCACCGGCTGTTCGTTTTCTTCAATCACCACAGGCACCACAAATTCATCAGTTACATTGACCTTGTAAGAGGCTTCCATGGCTACGACCGGGTCAACCGCCCGATTTCCGACGCCATGAACCAGGGCCAGATAAGCTTTTTCCACGCGGTCCCAGCGGTTATCGCGATCCATTGCGTAGTAACGACCAGATATGGTAGCGATCTTCCCTACTCCGATTTTTTCGGTTTCTTCGACCAGTTCACGAATGAAATGTACGCCGCTGGTAGGCGATGTGTCGCGGCCATCGGTGAAGGCATGAATGAAAACTTTTTTCAGCCCCTTTTTGGCGGCGAGCTTCAATATAGCAGAAATATGGTTTATATGGCTGTGAACGCCACCGTCAGAAACCAGACCGTAGAGATGCAGGGCCTTATTATCAGCTTTAACCCGATCGATCAAGCCATTCATCGTTTCATTTTCAAAAAAGGAACCGTCTTCGATCGAGCAGTTGATTCTGGTGATGTCCTGGTAAACCACACGACCGGCACCAATATTAAGATGGCCCACTTCCGAGTTTCCCATCTGGCCTTCGGGCAGACCAACGCTCAGTCCTGAAGCTGCCAGTCTGGTGCATGGCCGCTCCTGAAAAAGTTTGTTGATGAATTCAGGATTGGCAGAAGCGATGGCATTGCCATCAACCTTGTCAGAAACACCGAAACCGTCAAGAATGATCAGAAGAACTTTAGTTTTTGGTTCCATATTTTGTTAAAACCTTGAAAATTTGAGGATAGCGACCTCTGGGTTTGGCGGATTATACCCGGCAACCACCGTCGATGTCAAATCTTTCGCCAAGCGGCATCGATGCAATGATTTCGTTGACTTATCCCATCAGGTCTGGTAAAAATCAACCATTATGATAATTGCAGGGCTAGGAAACCCAGGACCCGAATATATGGAAACCCGCCATAACGCGGGTTTTTGGGCAGTCGAAGCGATTGCCGCCAAATTTCACTGCCGGCTGGATGAAAAGGCGCACAATTCCATATTCGGTCGCCTGCAGTTTCATGGTCAGCAGCATCTTCTGCTTAAGCCACAAACTTACATGAATCTTTCCGGTGAAGCCATTTCGGCTTTTTTCATCGATACGGGAATACAACCAGAGGAACTGCTGGTGATCACTGATGATATCAATCTTCCGGTCGGCAGAATTCGCCTGAGAGCTTCGGGCAGTGATGGTGGGCATAATGGGCTGAAATCGATCATCAATCACATTGGCAAAGGATTCTGGCGCCTGCGTATTGGTGTCGGGCTGCCGGTCGAGCCGGGCCAGCCTCCCCACGCTCAGCTGGTAGATCATGTGTTGGGAACCATAAGTTCTCAGGAAAAAGAAATCTTTTCTACGATCAACCGGGCGATTCCTGAGCTTGCCGCCCTCTGGATGATGGGCATGGGAAACAAGGCAATGACGAGTTTTAACGGCATTGATTTCTGTAATCCTGACGAAAGCCCCGAAAAAAACTGACAACTCTTGCAATCTGCAAGCGCCTACTTTATAATGGCTTTGAATTGTATCTGCCAGAGGTTATGAATGGAAGACGTCACGACTTTAACCAGAACACAGCTTGATGCACTGCGCGAAATCGGCAATATCGGTTCAGGAAATGCCGCCAGTGCTCTGGCTCAGTTTTTGAACCGCAAAATTGACATGGCCGTACCTTCAGCCAAGATCCTGGATTTCAAAGAAATTCCTGATCTGGTCGGTGGTCCGGCAAAATCAGTCATGGGAATTTTTCTCAAGGTAATGGGTGAGATTTCAGGCAGATTCCTGCTTCTGATACCCGAGCACACCTCATTGAGGCTGCTGCACACCCTTATTCCCGGCTGCGAAATTGATTCTCCATTGAACATGGGCGAAATGGAAAGTTCATGCATGCGTGAAGTCGGCAATATACTTGCCGGTGCTTTTCTCAACGCCCTTTCGACCCTTACTCAGACTCCGATGTTGAATTCTCTGCCCTCGATGGCCTTTGATCTTTCAGGTTCGCTGATCAATTACGTGGTTGCCGATATGGTGGCGGTGAGCGACAAGGTTCTGATGATCGAAACTTCGTTTATCGAAGCCGAAGAAGACCTGCGCATTCATATTTTTCTTCTGCCCGACCCGGATTCATTGAAAAAACTACTTAAATCCATCGGAGTTGCATAACTGATGTCAGACTATATCCCGGTAGGAATGGGCGAATTGAAAATCGCCAGGCACCCTGCGAGCCTGGTAGTTTATGGTATCGGCTCCTGCGTAATCATCGCCATGTATGACAAAAAGAACAAAATTGGCGGCTTTTCGCATGTAATGCTGCCCGACTCTTCTGGAATCGACAAAGACAAGCTCAATCCCGCCAAATTTGCCGACACTGCCGTTCCGCTGCTCTTCAAGAAAATGGGTGAAGAGGGGGCATTGAAAAGCAAGCTCGTCGCGAAGCTCGTCGGCGGCGCTGAAATGTTCCCACCGACTGAAGATTTTTCCAGTAACATTGGCAGAGATAACGTCGAAGCCGTCAAGAAAGCGCTTTCAGCGCTCCAGATCCCGATTGAAGCCGAAGACACCGGTGGAACCCGGGGAAGATCGGTAGAATTCGATCTGGACTCGGGTCTGGTTAAGCTCTCCATCCTCGGACAGGAAACCAAGGAACTGTAAATAATGTCAAGACTCTCACTGTTAATGGGCCTCTTTCTCGCAGTAAGCATTACCTCGGTAGTAATGCTGATGGCGGTAATGGCT
>JBMOKV010000155.1:0-2944 GCA_049325495.1 Candidatus Rifleibacteriota bacterium
ACAGCCTTGGGCTGCGTCGACGAATTTTTGCCTGTGAGCGCTGTGGTTTTTCAAGGCGCAAAAAAGAACCGGTTTATCCGGCAGGCAAAGCCGGTCTGATTATGAGATTGACCGGTGCCCGACGTAATGTTAAGATTGACAGTCAGGAAAATTAGCAGAGTAACCGGTCGGTCGCGTCTTTAAAAAGATGAGGAAAGTCCGGGCTCCACAGGGCAAAGGCGCTGGGTAACACCCAGGCTTCGACAGAGGAATCTGCCGAGGACGGAAAGTGCAACAGAAAACATACCGCCGATGGTCGCAAGACACAGGTAAGGTTGAAATGGTGCGGTAAGAGCGCACCTGGTGTGCTGGCAACAGTGCAGCATGGTAAACCCCGCCGGAGCAAGATCGAACAGGAGTAGAGATGGCCCGTCTCGCTACAACTCCGGGTAGATCGCTAGAGGTCAGGGGAGACTCTGATCCCAGATAGATGACCGACGCCTTCTCACGAAGGTACAGAACCCGGCTTACAGGTTACTCTGCTTTTTCTCTTACGCCTGATTTTTAATCTGACCTGAAGCATGTAGCAGATTTTTTGCTCTGATTATCCAGCTCAGGCTGATGAAAATTACCATGCAGGAAAGCGTGATGGTCAAAGAACCATAACGTGCGGTCTGTGGGGGCGCCCAGTCAAGCGGGTCAGGGGCTCCTGCCGAAGAAGCTCCACGCAAATACATTAACCTTGGCAGCAATTTCAGGTCTGCTTCGTGGTCAACTTCGTATCCATCAACAGTAAATGCCAGTTCCAGCCCGGTTGAGGCCAGAGCGGCAGCGGCCGAGGCATTGTATTCTCCAAAGGGATAAGCATACCAGGTTACCGGATTAGAAACAGCAGTTGATAAGCTCATTCTTGCAAGCTCAAGTTCTGATGACAGGTCTGCCCCTTCTGCCAGAATTTTAGTAACTTCATAATGGCGTTTGCCATGCAGTCCGATCCGGCAATTGAAATTTTTCTGAAGGTCAGCCAGTGTTTCATTTGAAACATAATTTTCTTTGCCGATTTCGTCAGTAATGATAAAGAAAGCAGATGAAATACCTTTTTCCTGAAACAATTTTTTTATCGCTTCTGCGGAGGTTTTTAAGCCGTCATCGAAAGAAATTAAAAACTTTCGCCCCTCAAACTGCCTTAACTTCACCTGCTGCTCAAACTGTTGAGGAGTGATTGCCTGATAATCATGGCGAAGAAGTTTTTCAATAATTGCTTTGAATTCTTCGTATTTTATTTCCCATGGCAATGTGGGGGTGTCGGTAACCCCGTGAAAGGTTAATACAAGCATGATCGGCGATTTTATCTGTTTCCAGCCAAGATAAAAGCCAAAAAGTCCGGCAATCACCAGAAAAACTGCGATTAAAATAGAAAATAGAGCTTTCTTTTTTACCGATTTATTCATGCCTGTTCATTAAAATCTGCAGCATTTCTGCAAATTCTTCCAGTTCAACCAGACAGGGCAGAATTTTCAGGTCCAGGGAAAGATGTTCGAATTTTTCGATTATGCCAGGAATATCTTCATTTACATGAGCCCCGGGAAGCAAAAAAAGCTGAATAATCCTTATTTTTCTGTAACCATCTGAAATAGACTGATTGATCGCATCTTCGAGGTCTGGAGATTGCCCTCTTAAAAAGCAGGCTTTAACCATTTTGCCGGTTTGCTCTGCCAGATTGTTGGTAAATGCAGAAGCGGATTGAAGTGCACCTGTGCGTGCCGAACCATGAAACAGCAATAAATAAATGGTTTTATTTTTCATGGCAAAATGATACTTTAAATCAGATTTCAAGTAAACCGGTCAGCAAAGAATATGATTGTAACAGTTACTCCAAACCCTCTTCTCGATTATGTTCTCCATAGCAAAAACATTCCCGATCCTGGCGGCAGAAGGACCGAACAGATCCCCTTTACTGTCGGCGGCAAGGGAATTAATGTTGCACGCATGCTCAAAACTCTTGGAAGGCCGGCCCTGGCTTTAAGCTTTGCGGGTGGTGAAAACGGCAGAAAAATTCGCCAGGGCTTGATCCAACAGGGAATTTCAGCGGATCTGATCGAAACCGCGGCCGAAACCAGAATGGGCATCAATCTTGTAGTTGAGCAGCCTTCATATCATACCTGGTGGATTGAGAACGGCCTGGAACTTAGTAAATCTGAGGTTTATAATTTTCTGGATTCTCTTGAAAAAAGAATGCCTGAAGTTCGATTCGTTGCCATGTCTGGAACAATACCAGGTCGTTTGAATGATGATTTTTATCTGAAAGTTTTAAGCGTCTGTTTAAAATTCAGGTCTGAGGTTTACCTTGATGCAAGAGGAACCCCTCTTAAAAAGGCTTGTGAAATTGGTAGATTTTTTCTTAAACACAACCGGGAGGAGGCAATAGAAACCTTCAAAATCGACCCGATGAGTGAACCGAAAAAATTCTTCAGCTGTCTTGCTGCAAAGAAAATCTGGGGTGCAATGATAACTGACGGCAAAAACCCGGTTCTATTATGGGATGGTGAAAATATTTTTGAATTACATCCTGCTGAAGCCCGCCAGATTAGTGCGGTTGGCTGTGGGGATGCAACGCTGGCGGGATTGCTTTATGGAAGAAGTGAAGGCCTTGATTTAATCGAATCGGCCATCTGGGGGCTGGCTGCAGGAGCAGCTGATGCAGAAATGCCCGGACCATGTGAGGCCGATTACCCCAGAGTGTGCGAAAAAAAGAGTCAGATAAAATTTAAAAAAATAATTTGATAAAAAAGCCCCCGCTGTTTAAGCGGGGGCTTTTTATAATGCCGTTGATCAACAGTTTTAATCGTCGATTCTTTTTCTTCTTTCTTCAAGAGTGCGGATATCGAGTTTTCGGCCCATAACCGCAATGGCCAGTTTGAATTCGCGACTGTTGCCATTGAAATCCGAGGCGTTAACCGTCAGA
>JBMOKV010000156.1:0-2925 GCA_049325495.1 Candidatus Rifleibacteriota bacterium
GAATACCACTTTATACAGAAGAGCATTTTCCTCGTCGAAAAGGCTGGATTTAAAGATAGTATCGATTTCAACCACCTTGGTCATTTCGCGCAGGTCTCGCTCGATGACCATAAGGAAGTTTCTTGCCTCATGAAGTGTATCGAGAGACTGTTTCTGGCGATCGAGGCTGACAAAGGTACGATCGATAAAAGTGTAACCGATTGCCAGCACGATTCCGAGAATCAGAAAAGATATCATGACTTCAACGAGAGTGAAGCCGGAAAAGGGTTTGGTCTTTTTCATTTTTCCAAAATTCATTTGATTACCTCAGGGAGTGCCGATATTCATTGGGAAAGAAGCGTTCAACCCTGCCCCAAGTGTTTCGTCACCTAGAATAGTGGCGAGTTCAAAAGTTTTTTCATTTTTTTTCTGACCTGAAGCGGCTTCGATGAATCTAACCAGAACTCTGATGCGAATTCTTCTTTTTTGCAGTTCAAAATCAGGGCGCGAGGGGTCGGGGTCGACGAAAGGATAAAATGAAATTCGCGTTTCCCTGGCATATTCGACACCAGGAGAATTCCAGACTCCATTCAACTCAAGGGGAAGAATTACTTCTTTAAATGGGCCCTCGGCCGGATCTACGGCATCGAGCTCGATAATTTTGCGCAACTCTTCAAAAGGCCGGCTTTTGAGTTCCTCAACCTTCTGCAAAGCAAGATTGCATGCCACCACTTCATTGATGCTCTTATAGGTAACCTTTTCAGAAACACCAAAGAGCAGAATAATCGGCAGCATTACCAGCGAGGCTACCGAAAGGGCGACGAGAATTTCGACGAGAGTTAAACCTCGATTCACTGAACCAGAAAATTTTATCTGCAAAACAGGTAAACTCCTTCCATTAATCTGCCGATGAATTTCTCGAAATAGAATGTTTTCGAGGTAAACAAATGAAGGTAAACAAAAAGCATTTCGGTCTTATACTTGCGTCACTCATGGCCCTGTCCTTTAACAGTCATTTCGCTCAGGCGGCACGCAAAACCACAGAAGCTCTGCAGACCGGCAAAGCGTTCGCCTTCAAAAAAGTTGACGGCAATTACGTCAGACTTCCCGAAGTTTCTGCGAACCCTGTGGTTGTAAAAAAGACCGGAATAAGAATTGACCGGAAAAATCTCTACATTGGCGGCTACGTTGTCAATACCAAAGACCAGGTAGTTAAGCATTTAAGAATTTTCCCCAGTTTCGCAGATTCCAGGCTCAACAACTCCGAACTGGTAAACCTGCTCAAACATGACGAAAAAGAACTGCAGCCCGGTGAAACCAGACGGTTCGTTATCATGCGCCCGGTTTCTGATGTTGCGAGTCTGATTTCTAATCATATTCCCCTCAACGATAACTGCATTCTCAATTGTTACGAACTGTAGTATTCATCTGTTCAACATCCCCAATTGCGCTGTCCCAATCGGGTCCCTGTTCGTCAGGGGCCCGTTTTTTCATAAGTTTGAATGAATTGACATAAGCCTCTTTTGCTTTGTCATACATATTTTTATCTTCATAAACCTTGGCGAGAGAATCGTAGGCAAAAATCAGAACATCCAGATCTTCACGATTTGCACCCTGATTCATAAGCTTTTCTTCGAGAAGCCTTTCCAGTTTCATAATTCCGAGATTGTCAGATGCTTCGAGGGCTGAGAAAGCTTCTTTAAGCTGCATGGAAGTAGGCGAAGAAAGCTTTCTGCGCAGCTCTTCCTTTTCCTGCTGGCGTTTTTCCGAGGTCTCACGCGAAGCTTCATACTTTCTCATCGCGAGAATCCGGCGCTCTTCACGCAGATCTTTTGCCTGAACCTCGTTTTTCAGGGCTTGAGCAGACTGATTAATTCCCATTTTTTCGAGCTGCTGTTTCTGAATATCTCCGGTTTTTGCATCAGATTTAAAGTATTTTGATGGTTTGAGAAATGAGAAAACGCCTGAAGATTGTTTTCCGGTGGGCAAAGCTTGGGGGTCAATGATGCCGGAGCTGAAAAAATGGTACACAAAAACAATTGCCAGAGTGCACACTATGGCAGCAGCACCAACCAGCTGAGGATTTTTCCATAGTGGTGGAGGAGGCGGTGGCGCCTTTTTTTGAGGCGGATACAGAGGTCTGACCATGCTGGTTTCCTTCGCAGAATTTTTCCCTGACTGGGTCTTCCCGGGGATGAGCTTAAAAGGACATGCCCAAGCATATAGTCTATCAGAGCTGAAGCCGCCTTGTCCACAACAACCTGCAGCGAAAACCTCTTAAAAATTTGCAACATTGTGCGGATTATGATATATATGGCATTGTCAGAAAAGTATCCTTAAATTGTGGGAGTGGAGTTTGCCAAGTTCACAGAGTATTCAGAACACCTATGACCGCTTCAGTACGGCCTACGACTTCATATGCCGCCCGTTGCTCGAATCTGGGCGCGAGAAGGCAATTGAAATGCTTAAGCCCAGGTCTGGGGAAAAAATACTTGAAATTGGAATAGGCACCGGGCTGAGCCTGGACTTCTACCCTGATGGAATCAATCTGACCGCCTTCGATTACAGCATGGGTATGCTGAAAGAGTCTCGAAAAAAGTTGCATGGAAATGGAAGTTTCCGGGCTTCTCTGATGCAGATGGATGTTCAGAGAATGGCTTTTACCGACAATTCTTTCGATTGTATTATTGCAGCATATGTTTTAACTGTCGTCGAAGATACTGAAAAAGCCATAGAGGAGATTTTTAGAGTTTCCCGACCTGGAGCCAGAGTGGTTTTAATCAATCACCTTCGAAGTGCCAACAAATTTTTTGGTACCATCGAAGATCTGTTCCACCCGATTTTTTCTGGTCTTGGTCTGTTCACTCTGGATCGCGATCTTCTTGGCATTATCAGAAAAATGGGCGCTGAAAACCTGCGGATCGAGCCATCGAATCTGCTTGGTCT
>JBMOKV010000157.1:0-2914 GCA_049325495.1 Candidatus Rifleibacteriota bacterium
AAAGGCTTCGGCGTTTGACTGGGCAATTTTCATCAACTGCTTCGAAGAAGCGACGGTAAGATCGGTGCCTGGGAAAGCCAGTGATGGAATCAATTCAAGAGTTTCATAAGACCGGGACCCGATCTCAATAATTTTTTCCGATCCTACCAGATATTTTTTTACAGTAATTATCTGGTTACGATTGGCTGCTTTTAACCGATCAACCGCTTTTTCAAGGGCTTCAAGGGTTTCCTGGCCCGGTGCAGTAACGATTCGGTTGAGGTCTGAAAGCTGCTGACGCATTGACTCATTGGCCGAAGACAGCTCATTTACCGCCATAGCAGAATTCTTAATGGCTTCTTTGAAAATCTGGGTATCAATAACGAATATTTTTTTTATCAGATCGGCATTTTCACGGTTATTGCCTTTCTGAATGATTGCTCGACAGACTTTCTCAAACAGCTGTCTGGCGTGTCCCCAGTGGTTTTTGGCAAAGGCCATCGGATCAAGATTCTGCCCTGAAAGCTCCGATGCCCCGGAATTGCCTGAAAACAGTGCATTATCCGGGTTTTCCTGGGAAAGCACCGCCCTGACCTCGGTTTTTGATTTTTTGCTGCTTTTGAGCCATTCAAGCGGCCCTGCCTGAGCCGGGGTTACCAATGAAGCAATCAGCATTGCGGCAACAAAAGATACGGCAGTTCTTTGTCTGCCAGCCCTGCCTTCTGACGAATCGTGCAAAAACATGAAACCGGACATGTTTCCTCCTGGGTCGAACACCTTTTTTTAGATATATCGACCAACTCGGAAAGAAATCGAAGCCCGGAAGACAAGCTCAGGGTTCAAGAACATTTGACTGGCGTGCAGCATCCTGCATTAATGCTAGATTGCTGCGCCGTTTGAATTCAGGTAAAAGGCGCCGGGCAATTTCCATGATCAGGTCATTCTCATCATTTTTTCCGGCATTGAAAAAATCATCGGCGATTTTCACCGCATCGATCTGGTAGCTGATGATGAACTCCTCCGGAAGCATTGCAGGCGGGGTATGATAAGACCCATAACAGACTCTGGCATGCATTGACGGGTTTCTTGCCAGAGCAAGATGAACGGGCAATGAAATTATATTGCCCTCTTCGTCCATCTCGCAATTGCTCAACGCTTCTTCAACCGCATATCGAGCTTCGAGGCTGATGGCTGAAAGATAATCGGCATGAAAGCGCTGAGTAAACTCCAGACTGACCGGAGCGTCGATCGCCAGCTTGTGCATCAGGCAATGCTCAGCGCTGCAGTTTCAAACGACGGGCACCTGCTGGAGCATCATCCTGATCATATGCAAGGGCGTATTTGGTAAGAGCTTCAAGCACCATCGCGGTGGTGAAAGCCTGCGATCGCCAGTGCGCAAGATCCCAGAATGAGGCGGCAAAAAACAGCCCCGAAAGCCAATGGGCACATTTATCTCCGGGGGTTTTAAACTTACCGATGGTTTCTGAATTTTTGGGCTCTTTCCATTCGGCCTGCACAATAAGATATCTGACACCGGCTCGCACTGCTGCATCATATTCACGGGCAAGCCCGCCTTCGACCGCGATTTCTCTGCCGATATTCAGCAACGTGGTAACTGCAAGGGCGGTTGCCAGATGGTCGCTTTTGTCGTCACCGCCCGGGAATGAACCGATACGGGTCGGATTTTTGCTTCCCCATTCACGCTGCGCCTTGATCAGGTCGCGCAGCAGAAACTGCATGGCTTCTTTCATTTCAGGTTCCCGGGCTCCGCCATCACGGAATGCCCGCGATGCAGTATATGGGAAAATCATATTCTGCGGATAATACAGCCCGGCTTCAGGCCACGAATGGGTTTCAGCAGCTTTGCGGATCAGCCTGACACAATCATGGTAGCCCGGCAGGTCTTTGCGACCGGTCAATGCCATGGCAAAAAGAACATTTGAATTGACCACCACATCCACATTGTTTACTGCAAGCGGAATAATACCAATTTCCGGGCGATCGAACACCGGGGCGTTTTCATCTTTGATCCAGGTCAGGTAAGCCCCGGAATCTTTGCCTTTCCAGCTGTCACGTCCATCTTCGCGCTCACGGCCAATATCGCGAAAATCGCAGATACGTTCAAGTGATGCAAAATCAACTTCAACCCCAGACTCGGGGAAAAAGCTGCGATAAAAATGCTGAAAAGACACGGCAGTTGACGTATCGTCGGCATCGTTGGGAATGTTGAAAAGAGCGTCGGCGCCGGTTGGATTGGCTTTCTGATTCAGGCAGCTTTCGATCCAGAATTTTGGTGGAGTCTGCTGACCTTTGGCAAGTTTTGCGAAAACCTTTTCAAGCCTCGGATTGAGATAAGCCTTTCCCAGCATTTCGAGCTGGGAAACCTGAATGTTGAATGGGCCGGTTCTTGGAGCAGTGCCCTTTTCACCCGGCAAGACTGCCCAGAAATTGTAGGCATCATCACGCTTGAAGCTCATTATGTTTTTCATCGCAAGATGAAGAATGCTTTCAATATGCCTTTGCTCAGGCTTGAGCGCCGATTCATCAAAAAGAAAAAGTGGGTAAGCGATAAAAGCGGTCATGAAGAGGTTTGAATCCTGAACCGAAGCTGGTGATCTGCCCTTAAAGCCTATTTTATTTGGTAGAAAATGAATGTAGCTGGCCCATTCCCCGCTGCGGTTACGGGCAAGAACTTTTTTTGGTGCTGGAATTCCCAGGTTTTCACGGAAAGGAATATTGAGGCTGAGAAGAGTTTTGCATCCATCACCCTCATCAGAACTGTCGAATTCGCATGAGCGACTTCCTGCTCGCGGTCGAACCTGGCGGTCTTCGAGATATGCCAACGCGCCAAGAATTGTCTGGCCCAGTTCTTTTTCTGCGAGCCGCTGCTGAATCACCAGATTAACCGGGTCAACCGACATGGTCTGGTGGTTCT
>JBMOKV010000158.1:0-2894 GCA_049325495.1 Candidatus Rifleibacteriota bacterium
ACCCTGACCCCGGCTTCACGCATTTTCTTCTGAACACTGCGGGCATAATCAGCCTGCCGATCGGAAATGGGCAGAACCTTGGCTTGTACTGGTGCCAGCCAGACCGGCATGGCGCCGCCATAGTGCTCAATCAGCACTCCGAAGAAGCGCTCGATCGAACCCAGAAGAGCGCGATGCACCATGTATGGGCGATGACGATTGCCGTCAGAACCTACATAAGTCATATCGAAGCGCTCGGGAAGATTGAAATCGAACTGAATCGTGGTCATCTGCCATTCACGGCCAATGGCATCCTTGATTTTCAGGTCTATCTTCGGGCCGTAAAAAGCGCCGCCGCCGTCATCAACTTCACAATCGAGACCTTCGGCAACAACTGCACGGTTAAGAGCTTCAATTGCCTGGTTCCAGCGGCTTTCGTCGCCGACCGCTTTAGCCGGACGAGTTGCCAGATAGGCTTTGATACTTGAAAAACCGAAGGCTTTCCACAAAGAAAGGCTGAAGCGCAGAACTTCCCGGATTTCATCTTCAATCTGTTCGGGAGTGCAGATAATGTGAGCGTCATCCTGGGTAAAACCCCTGACTCTCAGCAGACCATGAAGAACCCCGCTCTTTTCGTAGCGATAAACAGTTCCCAGCTCGGCCCAGCGCAGTGGCAGGTCGCGATAGGAGCGCACCTGCGATTTATAAATCATGATATGGAAAGGGCAGTTCATCGGCTTGATGAAATAATCAGAACCATCGATCTCCATGGGGCTGTACATTGAATCTTTGTAGAAATCAAGGTGACCGCTGGTTTCCCATAGCCAGCTCTGACCGATATGGGGAGTATACATCAGCTCGTAACCGTTTTTATAATGCATTTCTTTCCAGAAAGTTTCAATGGTATGGCGGATACGGGCACCATTTGGATGCCAGAAAACCAGCCCCGGCCCCACTTCTTCCTGGGTCGAGAAAAGGTCGAGCTCTTTGCCGAGTTTGCGATGATCGCGCTTTTTCGCTTCTTCAAGGCGGTCAAGATGCTCTTTCAGCTCTTCTTTGGTTGCAAAAGCTGTTCCATAAATACGCTGCAGCATCTGCCTTTTTTCATCACCGCGCCAGTAGGCTCCGGCGATGCTCAGAAGCTTGAAATTCTTCACCGCACCCGAATCGGGCACATGGGGCCCACGGCACAGATCCACGAATTTTCCCTGAGAGTAAACAGTGATGGTCTGGTCTTCAAGCTCTTCAATCAGTTCAAGTTTAAACGGCTGATTGAGTTCCTTGAACATTTTCAGCGCTTCATCTTTACTGACTTCGCGGCGCACGAACGGCAATTTTCCGGCGATGACTTCTTTCATCTTTTCTTCGACCGTTTCGAGATCTTCGGCAGTCAAGGCCCGGGGCAACAGGAAGTCGTAGTAAAAACCATTTTCAATGGTAGGCCCGATGCCGAACTGAGCTTCGGGAAACAGCTGAAGAATCGCTTCTGCCATAATATGGGCCATCGAATGGCGGTAGACTTCCGGGGCTTCCGGGGATTTCCCGGTGACGATTTCCAGACTTGTTGATTCGTGAATCGGAGCTCTTAGATCAATCAGGTGACCATTGATTTTTCCAGCCAGAGCAGCTTTTGCCAGACCAGGTCCGATTTTCTGGGCTGCATCGAGAACGGTTGCACCTTTTTCTATATTGATAACTTTACCATCGGGTAACTTTAAATCTATCATCTGCGACATATTGTCTCCTTATTCAAGCACAAAAACACTATTCACTTTTTAAAACGATCTTTTTAAATTCTCGTTTGCCTGACTGCAGAATGAAATTCTGACCGGACTGATACATCTGTTGGCCATCAAGAACTTTTTGCTGGTCAACTTTTACACCGCCCTGCTGAATTTTTCGACGGGCATCGCCGCCACTCTGCGCCAGGCCAACGGTCGTCATGAGCTTCACCAGCGAAATGCCTTCGGCAGGCACCGGCACTTCCACTTCTTCAATATCATCGGGCAGACCGTCTCCGGTCTTGCCAAAAATCTTTTCAAATTCAGCCTCAGCAGCATTACCTGCTTCTGCTCCCCAGTATTGTGAGGCAATCTGGCGGGCCAGCATCATTTTAACATTTTTGGGCTCGGTTAGAATGCGCTCTTTAACCTTCTTCAACTCGTCGAGACTGATGTCGGTCAACAACTCATAGTATTTTACCATCAGTTCATCGGGAATCGACATGATCTTACCATAGATCTGACCGGGCTCTTCATTGATTCCAACGTAGTTTCCCAGACTTTTCGACATTTTGTCTTTTCCGTCGAGACCTTCAAGAATCGGCATTGTGAGGATTACCTGGGCTTCCTGACCATATGAGCGCTGCAGTTCGCGGCCCACAAGAAGGTTGAAGGTCTGGTCAACCCCGCCAAGCTCCACGTCAGACTCGAGTGCAACCGAATCATAGCCCTGCATCAGCGGATACATGAATTCGACAACGCTGATGGGCACATGGCTTTTAAACCGCTTTTCGAAGTCATCACGCTCAAGCATTCGGGCTACGGTATATTGAGAGCTCAACTTGAGCACATCGGCAAAAGTCATTTTGCCAAGCCAGTCTGAATTGAAAACCACCCGGGTTTTTTCGAGATCGAGAATCTTGCCGATCTGATTTTTGTAAGTTTCAGCGTTGGCCAGAACTTCGTCTTCAGTCAGCGCCGGTCTGGTTTTTTTCTTGCCGGTCGGGTCACCGATGCGGCCGGTGAAATCACCGATAAGGAAAATGACTTCATGGCCCAATGACTGAAATTGCCGCATTTTCTGCAGGACCACAGTATGGCCAAGATGAATATCAGGAGCGGAGGGATCGGCCCCCAGCTTGACTTTCAATGGCTTGCCGGTATTATATGATTTTTCAAATTTCTTCAGCAGTT
>JBMOKV010000159.1:0-2887 GCA_049325495.1 Candidatus Rifleibacteriota bacterium
TTTCCAAGATAAATCATATTTTCATCGGGCCGGTTTTCTTCCGGTGCAGCAGAATCAGCTCTGGTGGGTTGAATCTCCGATTCTACCTGCGCATTGGCGGGTTTCTCGATGGTTATATTTTCAATCGAATCTGGTGCCGGCCCAGGCCTGACAATGGTCGGTTTTAATGCCGGTTGAACCGGTGTTTTCGCCAGATTTTTCGGGAGCGTGGTTCTGGGGGTAGTCTTTTCGGGCACCGGCCTGATCTTTTCTTTTCGGGGCGCCGCCTTTTCTACCGCCTTTTCTACGGGCTTTTCAACAGGCTTTTCTGCCGGACTTACAACCGGAGCTTGAACTGGCTTTACGGGTGGAATTACTGGAGTTTGCGGTGGAGGTGGCAACTCTGAGGTTTTTGCCGGCGGTTGTGTCTTGGGAGTGACCGGGGTGGGGGAAGGTTTTATTCTGACCAGGATTTTTCTCAGGTTGCCGGTAGGGGGAAAGCTCAATAGTTTTGCCAGTAAAAGAACCAGCAGGCATTGACATAAGAAACCCGTAAAAAGGCAGAAGATTGGAATGGGCAAATGATGTTGCTGCTTAATCAGAGTGCTCATCGGGCAATCCAATAAAGTTAACATCTGAAAAACCCTGCAGAGCAAGTTGATCAAGCAATCCCAGCAGAATTTCGGCCCGGGCTTTTTTATCTGATTTTATGGTCACTGTTCGCTCTTTTTGCAGATTCTGCAGAATTGTCCGGGACTTTTTCAGTTCGGGCAGGCTGAAACTGTATTCATTATATGAAATCATGCCGCTTTCATGAATAGTGAGATACTGCTCATCTTTTGAATTGCTGATCGAGGTTGAATTAAGCGCAGGCAGAGAGACGCTCAGTGATGGCAGAAAATTCTGCGAAAGAATGTAAAACAGCAGCAGAGTGAAAATAATATCCGATGCTCCCGTAAGATCGAGCATGGGAAACTGTTTCTGCGGATCTCTCAATCTGCGGCGTCTCATTTTTCCGACTCTCTTATTTCAAGTTTATGTAAGATCTCATTTTCGAGTTTTCTTATTCGATGGCGGGTGATCGATTCAATCAGATGGGCAAAGCCAACGGCGATAATTGCCAGAACCAGGCCGTAAATCGTGGTAAAAAGGGCTTCATAAATACCGCCGGCAAGAAGGGCAGGGGTGGCCACTCCTTTTTCAGCAACCGCCTGAAAAGTTTTAACCATGCCGGTGACGGTTCCGAGAAACCCCAGCAGAGTGCTTATCTGTCCGCAAAATCTCATGGTCGAAATCTTACGACTCATCTGCTCTTCGACTTTGGCAAAGCAAATTTCAAGCGATTCAATCAGGGTTGCGCCTTTGAATCCATTTCCGGTTTGTGACATATGAAAGGCTTTACTGGCCCAGATAAAGCTGCAGTCTGGTTTTTTGGTCGTAGCCTTGAAATCACATTTAAAACAAAAATATATTTGATAAAAACCAAGCGTGAAAATCATGAGCCCAAGCAGAGTCAAAGGATAAAAAAGGAAACCGCCGCGAGTGAAAAAGAATTCTAATTCCTGCAATTTACACCTCTTCTATTTTTGACATTTAAGCCAGAACCCGCGTCCCCGGGCCTGAATCAGTTCTACCCGGCTGAAAAAAGAGCTGGTTTTTTCCACAAGCGATTCAATATCGATTCTGGGAATGTCTTTTTTTCTGTCACTCTGTCGCGCATGCTCTTTTACCGGAGCAACCAGTTCTTCGGGTGTGGAGATTCCATAACCACCGCCGATCAGCGCCATGCCACCGGGCTTCAGAACCCTTGAAATCTCACGAAAACAGAGGGAAAGGTCTTCCCAGAAAAAAATTGAGCCACGACTGAAAACCAGAGAAAATTTTGCCGACGAAAAGGGCAGAGCGCCTGAATCGGCCTGAATCAAAAGGGTTTGGTCAGGTTTTATCCGATTTTTTGCCTTAATCAGCATTTGATGTGAAATATCGAGCTCCACCACCAGACTGCAGCCCACATCGATCAGAGGCCCATTCAAAAAGCCGGGGCCACAGCCGATTTCAAGAACCCTCTGGTCGTTCAATGGTTTGCCGTGAGCATCAGCCAGGTCACGCACAAACCAGGGATAAAGAGGTTGCAGCAGCGTTTCGGCATGCTGTTCGAAAGTTTCACCGTCTTCGTTTTTCCAGTCTGGGGCCATAACGTTCTTCAGACTATCGATTCGGGCGGGTTAACCATGGTAAAACCATTGAGCAGATCGGGGTTTTTCGGCATAAGAACACTTCTGATCCCGTTAACATGGCGGGCAGTGCCGCCCTGTGCCATTTTTCTCTTCACTTCGTCTTCATTTTCCACCCAGGCACCACCGACCACATCGATGCCAAAATCGAATAGAACCGGGCTGAGCGGAATGCTTGGTCCCACAACGATAAAAATCGCGCCGGGCTTTTTCAGGGCGAGCAGGCCTTCCAGAGTGTCATTCAGGCAGGTAACTCCGGTTACCGCCACGACATCTGAATCAGGAACAACCTCTACGGCCGCCTCAGCTTCGCGGTCGCCTTCCTGTGGCCGCTTTTCGAGAATGGTAAAAGATCTGGCCACCTGTTTTATGTGATCCATATTGGGAAAATGGCCGACAACTGCAACTTTTTTGTTTTCTGCCAGCCTTTTGGTCAATTCGAGGGCATTGCCGGTGAAATAGGCGGGCCCATTGAGATTGATCGAGCTGTTGATAGCGGCTATGGCAAAAGATCGTTCAATTCCGTTGAGAGAATCTGTCCATTTGAGAATTTCTTTCAACCCGATTTTTTCAACTTCTCCCATGTGTGAAACCGCAGTCTTAACCCTGAATTCAAAAACCCGGTCATCGCTGAGAGTCATGCTCAACCCAAGACGCCTGGTCTTGACCGTGGT
>JBMOKV010000160.1:0-2885 GCA_049325495.1 Candidatus Rifleibacteriota bacterium
AGTGGACTGCCAGAGTTTGAAAAAATTCAGCCGTCACATGTGGTTCCTGCCATGAATGCAACCCTGGATCAGATTGAGTCTGAGCTTTGCAAAATTGAAAATAAAATTATTCCTACCTGGGAAGGCCTTTGCCAACCCCTCGAAGATCTTGATCTGCATTTTGAATATACCTGGGGGGTGATCAACCACCTGATCAGCGTGAGAAACTCAGACGAGCTTCGACAGGCTTACCAGGAAATACTGCCGAAAGTGGTGACCTTCAGTCTGCGAATGTCCCAGAGCAAGCCGATTTATGAAGGATTGAAGGCCATCAAGGCCAGCGGCGAATTTTCCGGCTTCAATGAAGCCAGAAAACGTATTATTGAAAAAAAGCTTAAAGCTGCAGAACAGGCGGGTGTTGGCCTTGAAGGCAAAGAAAAAGAGAGATTCAACGAAATCGCCAATCGTCTCTCAAAGCTCAGCACTGATTTTTCCAATAATGTTCTCGATGCAACCAAAGCCTTTGAGCTCATTATAACTGACCCGAAAGACACGGAAGGCTGGCCAACCAATCTGAAAAATCTGACTTCCCAGTCGTGGGCCAAGGAAAAGGGCAGCAAAGACACTAAACCTGATCCGGAAAAAGGCCCCTGGCGCGTGACTCTTGATTACCCGATTTCCGGCCCGTTTTTGCAGCATTGCCGAAATGCCGGGCTGCGCCGGCAGGTGTACCACGCCCAGATGACAAAAGCCTCTGACGGCAAGCTCGACAATACCCCCCTGATCGATGAAATTCTCAAGCTTCGTCAAGAAGAAGCCAAAATTCTCGGCTACCAGACTTTCGCCGAACTCAGCCTGTCGAACAAGATGGCCGGTAACGTCGAGGCGGTAAGAAAAATGGGCGACGAACTTGCAGACGCCGCCATGCATTTTGCCCAAAAAGAGCACGACGATCTTAAAAAGATCGCTGCTGAAATGAAGCATCCGGGAGAATTGAAACACTGGGATATGGGCTTTTTCGCTGAACGATTGCGCGAAAAAAGCTTCAGCTACACCGATGAAATGCTAAGGCCATATTTCCCGCTTCCACGGGTTCTGGATGGGCTGTTCAGCCTTGCTGAGCGGCTTTTCTCGATCAGCATCGTCCAGTTCAAAGGGCAATTCCCCAGCTGGAACGAAGACGTCATGTTTTTCGAAGTGCGCAATGAAGCGGGGCAGGTTATTGCAAATTTCTACCTCGATCCCTACTCACGGCCAGCTGAAAAACGTGGCGGAGCCTGGATGAATGAATGCTTCGGCCGCAGAATGATCAATGATAAAGTTAGAACTCCGGTAATTTACCTGATCTGCAATGGTACCCCGCCGGTCGGTGACAAGCCTTCTTTAATGGGCTTTGGCGAGGTTCAAACTCTGTTCCATGAATTTGGCCATGGCCTTCAGGGCATGCTCACCACGGTAAACGAAGCAGAAGCTGCCGGAATCAACGGAGTAGAATGGGATGCAGTCGAGCTGGCCAGCCAGTTCATGGAAAACTGGTGTTTTCACAAAAAGACCCTGCTCGGTATGACCAGACATTTTGAAACGGGCGAGCCTCTGCCGGAAGATTTGTTTGAAAAAATAAAAGCTTCGAAGAATTTCCGTTCCGGAACCGCAATGCTCCGCCAGGTCGAATTTGGTCGCGTTGACATGTATCTGCATCACGAATTCGAACCCGGAGGCAAAGAAACCCCACAGCAGGTTGCAGAAAGAATTGCCCGGCAGTGCAGAGTAATTGCGCCTTATGAGCATGAAAAATTTCTCAACAGCTTTTCTCACATTTTTGCCGGAGGATACTGTGCTGGCTATTACAGCTACAAATGGGCTGAAGTTCTAAGTTCAGATGCCTTTGCTGCGTTTGAGGAAGCAGGACTGGAAAATGAGAACAAAATCAGCGAACTGGGACGCAAATATCGTGATACGGTTCTTTCTCTTGGTGGAAGCAAGCATCCGCGCGAAGTTTACCGCCTTTTCCGAGGGCGCGATGCAACTACAGAAGCCCTGATGAAGCACTCAGGCCTGAAATAACCCAATGTTTTTTCCACTGCATGATCAGAATAACGAGGCAGTTAAAACGATTCCGATAGTGAGTTACACCATTATCGGAATCTGCCTGATCGTGCATTTATACTGGATGATTCTAGGCTTTTCTGACCCATCTCAGAAAAGCCAGATTCATTTTCTTTACCGCCACGGTCTGGTTCCATCGGTCTTTCTTGAGGGCGAAAGCAAATACGAGGTCGGATCTTTCGAACAGTATTTTGGCAAGAAAGAAATGAAGAGAATCAAAACCATGCCGGCGAACGCCGAAGAGAAAAAGATTGCCGATATGGCAACCGTTGAAAGTTCGCTCATCTGGGTTTATCTAATGCCATTGACCTGTATGTTCATGCACGGCGGCTGGATGCACATGCTGTCGAACATCTGGTTTTTCTGGATTTTTACCGACAATGTTGAAGAAAAAATGGGCAGTTTGAAATTTCTGCTTTTTTATCTGACCGCCGGCATCCTTTCCAGCCTTGGACATGTGCTGATTCGCATCGATTCAGTTGTTCCGCTGGTCGGAGCCAGTGGTGCCGTCAGTGCAGTAATGGGAGCTTACGTTATCATGTTCCCTTCAAACCGCATCACCACTTATTTTTGCCCGATCTGGTTTTTCATCAGGCGCATAGATGTGCCGGCTTTTGTGGTTCTGGGCATGTATCTGCTGATCAACTTTCTTTCAATGACCGCTTCGACCCACAGCCTGACTGCGTTTGATGCTCATTTCTTCGGGTTTCTCGCCGGACTGGCTTTTGGATTCTTTTTCAGGGAAAAGAAAAAAACTCAACCCTGATTCTTTTGGCCGCGAAAAAACATCAGCGAATAGA
>JBMOKV010000161.1:0-21467 GCA_049325495.1 Candidatus Rifleibacteriota bacterium
GAAAGAAATTCTATGTTCGAAAAGATAACCCAGAAATTCTCTGGAGATTCCGTGAAATTCGGCATCTTCACCGACAGCGAAGTTTTTTCACCAGGCTCACAACTGAAGCAGAAAGAACCCCTTGAAAAACCATTGCGGCCGATCAGATAGAAACATTTAAAATTCCTGTCGACCTTCAAAATACTTTTAACATGCCCCTGAAATGCATCATCAGGCTTTGAATAATTCTCAGATGTAATAAAGGCAAAGTCTTTGAAGGCAAACCCCTTCAGGATCAAATCGTTTTGAACCGCCAGCTTCTTTCTCATTTGCTGGTCGGCAACATGGGCGGTCCACCAGATCAACATTGAACCGGCAATCAAAACGATTGCTACCGGACTGAAAGCTTTAATACATTTTACCGGCTTTTTTGGGGGGATGGCACTGGTTGTCTCCAAAGATTTTCTCTCCTCTTGAATGACAATTCTATCATAAAAATTTCGAACAGAAATTATTCAAAATTTTGCTTCTTTAATCAATGGCTATTTTCTGTTAGAATCGATGCAAAGAAACATGATTCAAGAATGGCTCTGATATGGAGGACAAATGGACATTGCAACGAGGAAATCAAACAATCTGACCATAGTAGATTTTAATTTTTCCAGTCTCGACGCCGGAACTGCGACCGAATTCAAAAGTTCGATGGCCAAAATACTGGATTCTGACACCCATTTCGTTTTCAACCTGGAGAATCTGAAATTTATCGACAGTTCTGGTCTTGGTGCAATTCTTTCATGCCTGAAAACCGTTGCCCCAAAGGGTGGCGAGATAAAACTCTGCAATCTATCGAAATCTGCACGCATAATAATCGAGCTGGTAAACATGCACAAGGTCTTCGAAATCTACAACACGGTTGAAGAGGGCGTCAGATCATTTGCATGAAAAAGCTGCTGCTTTTCACCTTCATCGACGCCTTCGGCTGGGAGTTACTGAAAAAGCATTCGTTTCTCGATGATGTTTTAAAAACAAAAGCACCGATCGAGACCATTTTTGGCTACAGTGCAACCTGCGACCCGACAATCATCACCGGCCAGCTTCCACGCGATCATGGGCACTTTTCCTTCTTCGTTCATGATCCGGTGAGCTCTCCGTTCAAAACAGCCAAAATGCTGAGCATTCTGCCGGAATTTATCACCAGGCGCGGGCGCGTAAGAAACCAGATAAGCAAATTCTACAAGAAATACCTGGGCTATACGGGCTATTTTCAGCTTTATAATATGCCTTTCAGAACTTTGAATCTGTATGATTATACCGAAAAGCGTGATATTTACGAGCCGGGTGGTATCAACAGCGGTGCGGAAACAATCTTCGACCGATTGCGGCGGGAGAGGATACCCTACTATCTATCAGACTGGCGGGCGGGTGAAAAGTTTAATCTTGCAACTCTTGAACAAAAGCTGAACCAGGGGCAGATAAAATTTGCCTATCTTTATCTGGCCGCCATGGATGCCACTTTACATGCCCATGGCACAAAATCGGAAAAGGTAAGCGCGAAGATTGCCTGGTATGACGGGCAATTGCGCCGCATTCTCGATCTTGCCGCACAAAAATTTGACCAGGTAGATTTCTACGTTTTTTCTGATCATGGCATGACTGATGTGCATTCGAAATGCGACCTGATGAAAAGAATGAAAGAGCTGCCGCTGCGACAAAACCGTGATTACGCAGTGGTATATGACTCAACAATGGCCCGATTCTGGTTTATGAACGATCGGGCCCGCAATGAAATCATTGAATCGCTAAAAAAATGCGATCAGGGAAGAATTCTCGATCAGGCTACCCTGCATGACTGGGGCTGCGATTTTGTCGATGGAAAATACGGACAGCTTTTCTTTTTAATAAACCCGGGCGTTCTTCTGTGCCCCAGCTATATGGGTGAAACAATGCTTGCCGGCATGCACGGCTATGACCCGAAAGATCCCGATTCAACCGCGATGTTTGCCTCAAACACTGAAATGGCAGAAACGCCTTTTCGTTTAGACAAAATTTTCAACCTGATGAACCGGCAGCTCGACAGTCTATGAAAACCAGCATTGTTATCAGGGCCAGAAATGACATGCCGGTAATCAAAAGAACGATTGCCGGCCTGCAACGGCAAAACACAGCATTCGAAGTTTTTGCCTTCGATAATGGCTCAACTGACGGAACTAGAGAAGAACTGGCCCGAATAGCAACCAGACTCATCGATGTTGAAAAGTATATTCCCGGGCAGGTTCTTAACCAGGGCATGGAAATCTCGAAATCAGAGAAAGTGGTTTTTCTGAACTCTGACTGTGTTCCGATGCATGAACAATGGCTCGGCAACCTGCTAAGCGGTTTCACTGATGCAAATTGCGCCGCAGTTTTCGGCCGACAGATTCCCCGAAAAGACTGCCAGGCCATTTTTTATAAAGATACGGAAGATACTTTCGGCGATGGGGAGCGGCAGAAATACTGGAAACACTGCTTTTCCATGGCATCTTCAGCTGTTTCAAGGAAGGTCTGGCAACAGCACCCGTTTCGCGAAGACATTCAATATTCAGAAGATATCGACTGGACATGGCGCATGCGTCAGCATGGCTTCTCAATAAAATACGTTGCCGATTCGGTGGTTGAGCACTCGCATAATTACACACCGGCTCAGTTTTATCGCCGACAGTATGGTGAAGGCAAAGCCGAGGCGGCAATTTTCACCTGGACAGCATGGGAGAAAAACTGGCTCAGATATTCATTAATGCCATTGTTTCGCCAGATTTTTTCTGATGTCAAATATGCTTTTAAATTTCACCGGCCTAAAATAATATTTGAATCTCCAGTTTACCGAATTTCCCAGATGCTTGGCCGGCGCTGTGGTTTCATCGATGGTCTTAAGAAGTTGGAGACCAGATGATTTACGCATGGCATGGCAGTGAGGCTTTCAATGATTTTCTCGACCGCCATCTGAAAGATCTGGCGAAAGAAACGGTCAAAGCTCTGGGAGACAACCTGATAGCCCTGATTCTGGCTGGTGGCTATGGGCGCGGCGAAGGAGGCGTGATTGTTAAGGACGGCACGGAATGGCCGTATAACGATCTTGACCTTGTACTGGTTGTAAAAAATGCAAATTTTGATTCAAACAAAATTTTAATGCCAATCAGTCGCGATTTTGCCGGGAAACTTGAGATTCATGTTGATTTCAGCCGACCGCTTACAATCGGCAATTTGAAGAACCTGCCCCATAAATTGATGTGGCAGGATCTGCTCAATGGACACATCATTCTATATGGCCCCCCAGATATTCTAACCTCAAACATGCCTGCATATATGAGAGACACGTTGCCCCGAATCGAAGCCACACATCTGATGCTTAACCGAGGTGCGGGCCTTATCTGGAGTTTCAGAATTATTTATGGATACATAAACAATTCAGAGGAAGATTTTGTCAGAAGAAATTTTTTCAAAGCGGCACTGGCAATTGGCGATGCGATTTTAATTGCTGCAGGCAGACATCAAACTGCCTACCGGGGAAGAGACCGACTTTTAGCAGAAGTTTTAAAAAACGACGAATTCGGGGAATTCAATGAGTTTCTCTCTGTCTATGTTCAAGCGCTGCAGTTTAAGTTTTCGCCAGACAATGAAAGAGAACGATGTTTTACCGCTGAAAAGATTTACAGCCTTGCAAAGTTATTGATCAAGGTTTTTCTAAGAATTGAAGAAAAAAGATTGAATAAAGTATTTGGCAATGCCTTTCAATATTTTGTCTGGCGTGGAATCAGAGAAAAAAAAGAGCACCAAACCTGGAGGCTGGTAAGAAATATTCTTAAGAATGCATCGATGAAAAGATTCAGCATCCGTTACCCTCGCGAGAGTCTTTTCAGACGCCTGCCTTTATTGCTTGAACAGGCCGAAAAGCCTTCTCAGAAGTGGAAAGTCAACAGTGAAAATTTCATGCGAATCTGGGAAAATTTTAACTAATCATTTTTTTTATGAAATACATAATTTTTTTTGCCGCTGCCTTGATCGGAGTCCCGATAATGGCTTTCATGGCGGCATCATCGAGAAAAGCACTTGTATTCCTTTTTGTTTTTGCGATTCTGGCCACTGGATTCGGTGTAAAAGGTAATATCAATTTCGTTTCAATGGAAACCTACCGTGGCCCTGACCGTGGTTTCGAACTTTCAATTTTTGATCTGGTCGCATGGGCCCTGTTTTTAAAATTAATTTTTAAAAATTTTCGTCAAATTGTCTGGGTTCCTTATAATTTTTATTTTTTTCTGTTAATGTTTTCAATCAGCATTATATCGAGTTTTCAGGCTGACGGGCAGATTTATGCGATGTTTTCATTGTTCAAATTCATAAGAGTTTTTTTTATATATCTGATTTTCTACAACCTCTTCATTATTGAAGACCTTGGTTCGAACCTTTGGTATGGTATGGCGGCCCTGGCATTAGTTTTTACCTTCATCGGGCTAAAACAGAAATACATTCAGGGAATTTACCGTATACCATGTACATTTGATCACTCCAACACTGTTCCTCTTTACTTGAATATGATGATTCCTGCAATGATAATCTGGCCTTTTGCGGATCTGAAAATGCCGGCAATTAAGGCTGTTTCCTCAATCTTACTGGCTTTTGGCATGCTTTTTTGCGTTATTGCCACATTTTCCAGGGCCGGAACAGCATTTGCCGGGCTGGCAATAATTTCGGTGATGGTTGCCGGGCTTTTTCGCTGGCGATCGGGTCGAGCAGTATTAATATCTTCTCTGATAGTTATCGCCGGTCTTGTAGGTGGAGCCAAAGCGGCCGGAAGTTTTATCGAGCGCATTAAAAGTGCTCCCGAATCTAGTGAGGCAGCAAGAGACGAATTCAATGCCGCAGCCGATGCCATGATGCGTGACCATTTTTTTGGAGTTGGGCTGAACAATTTCTCCAAAGCGATGACTGACCGGGAGGAGTACCAGCAGTTTGTTGTGGTAATGGCCAATGAAGAACAGGCAGGAGTCTGCCATCACATCTATCGACTAATGGGTGCTGAAACTGGAATTATAGGGCTTACAGTATTTATCATCATTATTTTGCGCTTCACATGGGCAGGAATTTGGAATTTTTTCAGGTTAAAAGGCCAGGCAGCCGCGCTCGGTCTTGCAATCAGTGCCGGTTTTTTCGCTTTGCATCTGAGCGGTTTTTTTGAATGGGCGTTCAGACTGACACCAGTGATGTCGATTTTTGCAATTTTGAGTGCTTTTTCTGTAACTCTTGAACATAGCAGCCTGAATCAGAAAGAAGATGAAAAATGCCCCTGACAAGAACTGCAAGAGTCGGTTTCAATACAATTTCCAATATTTTGAGATTTGCCATTGCCCTGCTTGTGGTTATCATGCTGACTCCTCTCATTATCAAAACCCTGGGAAAAGAAGAATTTGGCCTCTGGTCGCTTACTTTATCGGTTCTGGGGTTTCTCGGGCTCCTTGATTTTGGCTTCGGTACCGGACTCGTAAAATATGTTGCAGAATGCCGGGCCACTGGAGAGAAGGAAAAGCTTAATGAAATTTTGAGTTCGCTATGGGCTACCTATCTTGCTTTAAGCATAATCTCATTTCTGGTGGTTGCCCTGATCAGTGTTTTTTTTCACCAGATATTTGAAATCGCAACCCCATTACATGAAAAAGCGACCATAGTTTTATGGTTGCTCGCTTTAAGAACCTCGATACTAAGCCTTCCCTTCAGCCTTTTTCGTGGCATTCTTTTTGGCCAACAGTTAATCTGGCAGATCAACCTGATCCAATCATTTTCAAGCATCTTCTATGGTCTTACAGCCTGGTTTCTGCTGGCAAACGACCATGGCATTGTCCAACTCGCGTCAGCCAATCTGGCTTCAATGCTACTTGAGGGTACTGCCTATGTAATCCTGGTTTATTCACAAAACCCTGACATCAAAATAAAACTACGACTGGCCAATCGCGAAAGTTTTAGAGAGCTGGCTTCTTTTAGTTTTTTTACTTTTATTGTCAGCGTTTCATCGCTGATTCTGCTGAAAACCGACCCAATAATCGTACAATTGTTTGAAAGTCTCAATGCGGTAGCAATATATGCTATTGCCCTGAAGATAGTTGAAAATGCCCATCTATTCAGTAAACAGTTTATTAATGCCATAAGTCCTTTGATCAGTGAGTTGAAAGCACAGCAGGATGAAGAAAAGCTGAGATTTGCCCTGATCAATTGCGCAAGGTTTGCCCTTGTGCCCTCTTTGCTGCTTTCTTTGCCAATTATTGCCTTTGCAGCAGATATATTGAGATTCTGGCTGGGCGTGGGTTTCGAGGGAGCTGTGCTTCCTCTGAATATTCTTCTGATTGCAATGTTAGCAGCTATTCCACAAATGCTTGCGTCAATGATTCTCACGATGTCAGGTCATCAGAAAACCACCGCTAAAGCGGCAATTTTTAGTGCACTGGTAAACATTGCCGCCAGCCTGTTTCTGGTTCGCCACTATGGCATAGCTGGAGTCGCGGGCGGTACCCTGATAGCGACAATAATAACCGATGTTTTTGTCATTCCAGCTATTGCCGGCGGACATTTTGGCATTGGCTGGCTATCTTACTGGTCACGCATAATACTGCCTCTAGCACCGGCCATTACCCTGAATCTCGGCCTGTGTCTGACAATAAACCACTATTTTCCAGCATCTTCGCTCTCAGACATTGCTGCCAAAAGTATCCCGGGGCTAATTGTATTTATGGTATACTGGTGGAGTGTTTCCTTAGAACCTTCCGAAAAAGAACTGTTCAGAAAAAGACTGTTAAAATTCAAAAAAGATTAACCTTGGCCATCAAATGAGAATTCTTTTCGTAAACAACCTGTATCCGCCCTTTATTTTTGGTGGTTATGAAATTTTGTGTCATCAGGTTGTCGAAGAGCTCAAAAAAAGAGGCCATAATGTAAGCGTTTTGACCAGCACTTATGGGCTTGACTTTGCTGACCCCGGACCCGAAATTGACATAGAAAGATCTCTAACTCTTACCACCAGCTTTCCGCGCCCTGGAGAAAATGTTGGCTTCGTAGATTTCCGGCTTTCGACCATTGAAAAGGTAGCATTGCTCAACCTTGCCAAAACTCAGGCCATGATTGACAAACAAAGGGAAAAATTTGATCTGGTTTTCTGCTGGTGCCTTAATCGCTTAAGCCCCGGGGCTTTTTTCGCCGCCCGAAGCAGAGGAATTCCCATTGCTTACAGTGTAAACGATGAGCATCCAAGGCAGTTCAGGTTTGTCCAAAATATTGCTGGCTTAAAAGATTTTTTAAGATTTCTGGCAGAAAAAACATTGTTCAGACACAGTACCCTTAAAGGGCTGGGCCAATTTCCGGTTACCATAATCAGCAAAGCCCTGCAGAAAAATATCGCCAGGCATGGACTCGATCTTTCCCATGCCCAAGTCATTTATCAGGGCATTCATGTCGATTCTTTACCTTTCCGTTTCAATCCAAAACGCTCAGATCAGAATTTCAAAGTTTTTTACGCAGGCCAGGTAAGCAGAAACAAAGGGGTTCACACTATAATCAAAGCAATAAATCTGCTAAGGCAGCAACTGCCGCAGATTAGCCTGACTATAGCTGGCACAGGTGTTCCCGATTACCGACAGGAATTGGAAAATCTGGTTGCCGACTTCGAGCTTGGCAATCAGGTAAATTTTATCGGCAAAGTTCCCCATGAAAAGCTGGCAGAGCTTCACTACCGGCATCATTGTTTCGTTTTTTCATCAGAATGGGAAGAGCCCTTTGGTCTCACGCACCTGGAAGCGATGGCCCTGGGCAACCCGGTAATTTCAACGATTACCGGCGGGTCAGCAGAGCTGATAATCGATGGCAGCAATGCTCTGGCCTACCAGGCCGGAAATGAGCAGGAACTGGCGCAGGCCATTTTCCGACTGGCTCAAAATGATTCATTAAGAGAGCAGCTTGCTTTTAATGCCCGTGAATACGTGCAAAGACACCATTCTTTTTCAGGCTATACCGATCATATTGAAGCTTTCATGATGAATGCCACAAAATGGGTGTCTCGTTAAATGCAAAGCAATAACTCAGCCGACAACGAAAAGGAAGCTCTGGGCTTCGACCCGCTGACGATCCTTACCGGGCTTCGCCTGAAGTTTAAGCATCTAATCTTTATTGGATTTTTCAGCGCAGTTCTTGGGATTCTGGCGGCGCTGACCATGGGGCAAACAACCTGGCAGAGTGAAACGATTCTTCGGTACAAGAAGGTGGGCGAAAACCCGACCATGGGGGAAACTAATTTTCTGGTTACCCAGCTGAGTCTTGTTAAATTGCCTGCAAATCTGGAAGCAACCAGGCAGATACTTGGTCTGCCGAGTAAGATTGAAAATATTGGGCGGGCAATTGAAGTTACACTTCAGCGCAACACCAGCCTGCTTATAATAAAAGGAACCTGGTCTGACCCTGCATTAGCTGCAAGTTTAACTGCAACCATACGTGACGTTTTCCTGGAAAACACCCTAAAAATCAGACAGCAGGAGAATCAAAAAAAGCAGACAGACGTTGAATCACGCCTGAATGAAGTTATTGCTGAGCTAAAAACCGCTGAGAAAAACCTGCAGGATTTTACCATCAGCAACAATGTAATCGACCTGGACAAAGAAGCTCAATGGTATCTAGAGCAGATGATAAGCACTGATCTGCTTTATGAACAGGCGCAGATCGAAGAAAAAACAATTGGCCTTCAGGTGTCGAATCTTGGGAAAATTATAGACAATCTCAAACAGCGGGTTGCTGAAGAAGCGGCCAATTCCTCAACCATGGAAAACCTTGGCGATCTGAACATTAAAATGCAGCGATTAAAAGACGCTATTCATGAGGATAAAACTCATAGAGCCGCTCAGGCAGAACTTAAACAAAGAGAACTTGAGTATAATCAGGCACAGGAACTTTTCAACAGAAGACTCATAGCCGCAGCAGAAGTAGAAAAGGCAAAAAATGCCTTTGAGCGACAGAAAGCACTAACCGTTGATACTGAAAAAACCAGTGCCTGGAAAAAAGATCTAGACGGTCTTCATCAGCGTGTCCTTCCAAACAAAGGCGAAGATGGACCGGCGGGAACCCTTCTCAAATCAATGATGTTGAAATCATTTGAGCTTGACCTGGAATCGGTGGCGGTCAAGGACAAAGTAGAGCACCTCAAGGCTGCCCGAGCAAGGGTTAAAGAAAAACTCGACAAACTGCCGACATTACAGCGTGATTTCGTCAAATTCAGCAGAGAAGTAGCCGCACGCGAGGCAGAAAAGAAAATCCTCGAAGCTGAACTTGTTGCAGTTAAATCGTCAGTGGAATCGAAAGAGTATGACTTTACCGTGGTGTCCCAACCTGCAAAACCGGTTTTTCCTCATCGTTCAAATAGAAGAATAATTGCTATTTCAGTCACCTCAATTTTATTTTTTGCCGGTCTGATGCTTTTAATCGGACTTGAGTTTCTCGACACTTCGATTAAATCAGAAAGAGACTGCCTTGCAAAACTCGACCTGGAACTCCTGGGGGTCTTATCGTCAGTTTCCCCTTCCCATACGACTTTTCCCGGAGAAAAAGATTCTGTGCTGGTTGAGCAGTTTAGAATTATTGCCCAGCAGTTAAGAACCAGATTACCCGATAAAGGAACGACCATACTTGTGGTGAGCGCCGAAGAGTGTGAGGGCAGAACAATGGTCACCACCAATCTGGCATGCTGTTTCGGCCGTACAGACGAAAGAGTGTTGATGATAGATGCTCAGGTAAGAAACATTGAAACAAATACTTCAATTAAAGATTTTATTCTTACTACGAAAGACCAGGCATTGCGGGGGCTTGGGGACTATCTTTCTTTCAGGGCACAAAACACGGATGAAATCGTTTTCCCAACTTCCATGGCCAGAGTTTCAGCTATTCCCAGGGTTGGAGAAGCAGTAATTCCAGATTTAATCAATTCCAATCGCATGAAAGAACTGCTCAATCAGATCTGCAATGAATTTTCAATTATACTTGTTGACTCACCACCAGTTACCGGATTTGTGGATGCAGACATTTTGTGCACTCATGCTACAGCGGTTCTTTTGATTATTCGCAGCAGAAAAACACAACTCTCTGCCATCAAAAAAGCGATTAAGAGAATTCGGGATACCCGAACTCCAATAATTGGAGTTATCTTGACCGATGTTAATAAAATTTACCTCTAAAGGGAATTTAAATTGAATATTTTATTTATATCCAATCTTTTCCCCCCCCATTTTCTTGGGGGATATGAAATTCTCTGCAGCCAGGTAAAAAATCTGCTTGAAAAACGTGGACATCGGATAACCGTTCTAACTTCAGATCACCTAAATTCCGGGGAACCAGCAAACACTCAGGAGCACGGAATTCTTCGCAGACTCAAGCTTTTCTGCCCATTCGCCCAGAAAGCGGGCAAAATGAGAGTTGAACGCCTGAAAACCGCTGTTTATAATTTTCGATTCACAAGAAACCTGCTTAAGTATTACAAGCCTGACATCGTTTTTGTCTGGAGCCAGTTGAGACTGACGCCTGGGGCCGCCCTGGCTGCCCAGAAGGCCGGCTTTCCCGTGGTTTTTACTTTTAACGACGATCATATCGCAGGATACGGGCCGGAAAAAATCAATACAAGCCTGAAAGGGCTGGCAAACTGGCTGCTCGACAAAACCGTTATGCGGCAGGCAACGGTTTACGACCTCGACTTGTCACACTCGACCTGTATTAGTCAGCGACTCAAGGATCAGATTTGTGAAAAGGGAGTTGATATCAGGAATTCAAAAGTGATTTACCAGGGCATTCCCCTGGAAAAGTTCCCTTTGCGGGAGATTCCGCCAAATATTCCCACCCGCAGTCCGAAAATTTTGTATGCCGGGCAGTTGCACCATTACAAAGGGGTTCACACTCTGATCAAAGCCGTAAACCTTCTGCCAGAGGGCAATTATGATTCAATATGTCTTAACATTGCCGGAGACGGGCCTGCAGACTATCGCAGCGAGTTAAAAAGTCTCAGCGAAAGCGGGCGGGCACAGGTCAATTTTCTTGGCCGAAGGCCGGTTGCCGAGCTTCCCGAATTGTACCGCAGCCATGACCTTTTTGTTTTTCCATCGATCTGGCCAGAGCCTTTCGGCCTTACACACCTTGAAGCAATGGCCTCTGGAACCCCGGTTGTCAGTACCCGCGACGGTGGTCATGGCGAATTTCTCGTCGATGAAGATAATGCCCTGATTTTTCAAAAAGACGACGAAAAAGATCTGGCCAGACAAATCGATCGACTGCTGCAAAGCCAGGCCCTTGCAGAAAAACTCAGCAATAATGCCAGAAAAATGGTAGAAAACCGCTTCACTCTTGACCGTTATGTTGACGATCTTGAAAAATGGCTTTATGAGAGGGTCAAATGACCGAAAAATTGAAAATAATCAACATTCCCAGAAGGTTCGTAAAAGAAGAATGGGGAGGCACCGAGACCGTAATTCTCGAAACGTGCAGACGATTGAAACGACTGGGAAATGACGTCAGAATTTTTACGACCAACGCTCTATCTGACCGGGCCTGCGAAAAAATCGACGATATTGAAATAAGAAGATTTGCCTACTTTTACCCCTATCTGGGGCTGACAGAAGAAATTATCGAGAAGCTCGACAAAAAAGGCGGAAACCTTTTTTCACTACCGCTGTTCATGGCTCTTCTCAAAGAAAAGAATGTAAACCTGATTCATCTGCATACCGGCAAAAGGCTTGGAGGGCTTGCTGCAAGGGCGGCATGGCTAAAAAAAATCCCCTATGTTATTTCGCTCCACGGGGGACTGCTTGATGTACCTGTGGCCGAAGCCGCCACCTGGACCGAGCCAACCCGCGATTGCTTTGAATGGGGCCGTATTCTTGGCGCGCTTGTCGGGTCAAGAGATGTGATAAAAAATGCTTCAGCCGTTATTTGTGTCAATCAAGATGAAGTCAGGAAAGTTAAAGATGCGGGCCTGAACCAGAGAGTAGTTTACCTTCCCAATGGCGTCGATACGGGAAAATTTTCGATCAAACCGCCGCTTGGATTCAGAAAGCGGCTTGGCATAAGCGATAATTCATTTGTTGCCCTGACCTGCGGCCGCATCGACCCCCAGAAAAACCAGCTCTTTCTTTTGCAGAATCTCCCTGAAATGCTGAAAATATGCCCCGAGCTGCATCTGGTTTTCATTGGCCCGACAACCAACCCTGATTATGAAAAAAAAATCCGAGAGTTTCTTGCCAGCGAACCCTTCAAAAGCCGGGTTCATCTTGCAGGAAGCCGACCACCCGGGCACCCAGACCTGAATGCCGCTTATCATGAATCGGATCTTTTTATTCTGCCATCTTTGCACGAGCCCTTCGGCATTGTGATTCTTGAAGCCTGGGCGTCATCGATGCCTGTTCTCGCAAGTAAAACCGGCGGAATTCCATCATTTGTAGAACATCGGCGCGACGGTCTGCTTTTTGAGCCAGGCTCAACCGCTTCTCTTATGGAAAACTTCAGAGCAATCTGCAGTGAAAAAAAACTACGAAGAGAGCTTGCCGAAAATGGCCGAATCAAGTCGGAAAAGGAATTTGACTGGCAAATCATCGCAGAAAAGCTTGAAAACCTTTATCGGGAGATTTTATGAAAATTCTTCTGGTTAACCGAATTTGTGGCTATTTTGGAGGCGTTGAGCAATACGTTGCCGATGTAACAAAGGGTCTCAGGCAAAAGGGGCACGAGGTTTTCCTTGCCTTTGGTGAAATTTCAGAGAAGAATGCGGAAAAATATTCGGAACTTTTCTGCGAATCTTTTCAAACCGCTGAAATGGCAAAAGAACCAAACGACAAGGCTTCAGCGTTTGCAGAAATTTTTTCAAAGGTAAAACCTGAAGTTATTTTCGCCCACAAAGTTGAAAATATTGATTTTTTACTGAAGTATCAATCTGAGATCCCGCTTGTTGCCATGATTCACGATCATGACCTGTGCTGCCCGCGGCACCACAAATATTTTTTCTGGAACCGGCAGATTTGCGAACTGCCATTTGGCTGGCATTGTTTTTTCGATCTTGCCTTTCTGGAAAGAAACAATTGCAGTCGTTTAAAATATTCTTTTAAAAATATTTTTTTCGCTTTCTCTGAAATGAAAAAATACCGTCAAATTAATACGATCCTGGTTGGAAGCAGGGCCATGCAAAAAGAGATGCTGCAAAATGGTTTTGCCGATGAAAGGGTTCTTATTCAACCTCCTGTAATTAATTTGCCCGCCAGAGATTATACTCCCCCACCCGACCGGCCTGAAATTCTATATGCCGGTCAATTAATCAAGGGCAAGGGCGTTGACCTGCTTATCGATGCACTGGGCATGGTAAAAAATGATTTTCATCTGAAAGTTATAGGGGAAGGCAATGCAGCCCCGGAACTTCGAAGCATGGCGAAAGAAAAAGGTCTTGATAACCGCATTGAATTTTGTGGCTGGATCGACCGGGAGAAACTTACAGATTATTATCGAAATTGCCGCTTCACCGTTGTGCCATCCCGCTGGGCAGAACCATTCGGCATGGTTGGACTTGAGGCAATGAGTTTCGGCCGCGCCTGCATCGGGTTCAGAGTAGGCGGGATACCCGACTGGCTTGAAGATGGAGTAACAGGTTTTCTGGTTGAACCGCAAAATTGCCGGCAAATGGCAGAAAAAATCGACATTCTGCTGTCAAGCCATGAAAAAGCCACCACGCTAGGCAGCAATGGACTTGAAAATTTTTTAAAAAATTTCGATTTTTTGCAGAGTATTGAAACCCTTGAAAAGGTTTTTTCTGATAGAATACAGTGCAAAGGCAACAAAAAGAGGATGCAATGATAAAACTGGGATATCTGACTTTCGGCTGTGACAGTGGCAGATCAGGTATTGGCAGATACGCCATTGAACTGCTGCGGGAGCTGGCTAACCTCAATAATGAGCTGGAAATTGAAACAGTTGGTTTCGCTGACGAGAAAAAGATTTTTGTCAATGAAACCAGTTTAAAATGGCTGAGCGTCGATGATTACTATCGCAGCCCGCTCAAAAACATTATCTGGCACCAGCTCAACCTAGCTTCAATGGCAGTGAAGAGGGGCTGGCAGGCAGTTTTTCTGCCTGCGGGAAATCGGCGTCTGCCCTTCTATTCACCAGTGCCAAGTATCGGTGTCGTGCATGATTTTTCTGCACTACATGTGCCAAACAAGTATGATCAGAACCGCATGTTTTACATTATGAAAGTTCTGCCAATGCTGATGAGGCGTCTTACCAGAGTCATTACCATCAGCGAATCAAGTCTTGACGATATCGTTAACTTTGCCAGAGTGCCAGCGAAAAAGGTATCGATTATTCATCACGGGGTCGATCATAAAAGGTTTTTCCCCGTCGAACCATCAGCGGCATTTGCAGAAATAAGCCACAAATTCCCCTTTAAAATGCCTTTCATTCTTTACATTTCAAGAATCGAGCACCCGGGAAAAAACCACGTAAAACTTATCAAAGCATTTGAATCGTTGAAATCCGAGCTACAGATACCGCATTGCCTGGTTTTGGCCGGCTCGGACTGGGATCGCGCAGAAGAAGTTCACGCATTGGCAGAGCGTTCTCAATACAGCTCTGACATCTTTTTTACCGGCTTTGTCAGCGGCGGCGAAATGGCCAACCTTTTGAAATCCTGTGATCTTTTCGTTTTTCCTTCGCTGTTCGAGGGTTTCGGCATGCCGATTCTCGAAGCGATGGCCTGCCGGGTACCGGTAGCCTGCTCAAACATATCTTCAATGCCTGAAGTAGCAGGTAATGCCGCTGAACTTTTCGATCCGGGCGATCATTTAAGCATCAAAGATGCGATGGCAAGGATTCTAACCGACGAAAATTATCGAAAGAAATTGATGGAAGATGGCTACCGACGGGTAATGAACTTTACCTGGAAAAACACTGCCGAGAAAACTCTTGCCGTAATAAAAGATGCGGTCAGACAAGGGGGCTGAAAATGGATCAACCGAACTCCTATCAACAGAGAATCGAAGTGGCCGAAGAGCTTTTTCGCCGTTATGGCACAGATTCTCATGGAATATTGAGTCATTTGAAATATCTTCGCAAACGACTGCTCTGGCAGATGGTTATCGGTGGCTCAAAACTGATTAAACGTTTGATTGATATTTTCGTTTCTTTTTCGGCCCTGATTGTTCTTTCACCATTGTTTTTCATTGTTGCACTCTGTATCAAGCTCACCGACCGTGGCCCGGCAGTTTACTGGCAAAGCCGAGTAGGCTTGAACGGGCGTGAATTCCCCTTTCCAAAGTTCAGGTCAATGGTAGTAAATGCCGACAAAATGAAAGACCAGCTGATGCAGCAGAACATGCATAAAGACGGAGTTACCTTCAAAATGAAAGACGACCCCCGGGTAACCTGGATCGGAAAAATCATCAGAAAGTTCAGTATCGATGAACTTCCCCAGCTCTGGTGCGTGCTGCGCGGTGATATGAGTCTGGTTGGCCCGAGACCGCCGGTGCCAAGAGAAGTCGCCCTTTATTCTCTCGCCGACCGTCGTCGCCTCGAAATTACTCCAGGTCTTACCTGTATCTGGCAGGTCAGCGGCCGGGGTGATATTCCTTTTCCACAACAGGTTAAGCTCGATGTGGATTACATTGAAAGCCAGAGTTTCTGGGTCGATCTCAAGCTTCTGTTTTTGACTGTTCCAGCAGTTCTAACCGGCAAAGGTGCCTATTGAAATGTCTTCTGACAAAGATTTTTCTGAACTTGAAAAACGACTGGAAGCGCCAGGAAAAAGGGCTGTCAGTGCTTTTTTCACCCGCACATCCTGGCAGTTCCGCCAGCTGATTTACCCGGCCGGCAAAAGATTGATCGATATTCTTGCAGGCTTCATCATGCTTACACTTCTTTTACCCGCCATTTTTCTCTTTTCAATCATTCAGGGCAATTCAGGCAGAATTTTTGCCAGAAACTCCCGACTTGGCAGATGGGGCGAACCTTTTGAAGAACTGACTTTTGCCCCGACGAACAGCTTTCTTGCGGGAATTGTTGAGAAAACTGGTATGTCCAGGCTGGCGACAGCAATCAACCTTCTGCGTGGTGATATATCTTTAATCGGGCCAAGAGCAATGACTCTCGAAGAAGCTGCGGGTATTCCGGTGCAGATGCTGCGGCGTCTCGATATAAAACCCGGCTTGATTTGTCTCTGGTGGATAAGACAGCGGGGCAACGTCGGATTTGATGGAGAGTTTGCCGCTGACCGTGAATACATTGAACGTCAGGGGCTTAAGACCGATGCAGCCATTATTTTAAAAGCGCTGCCCGCCTCGGTTTTTGGCGATTCGGGCAGTGAATTTTCTGCCGATGTTGAGATTCTCGATATTCCCCTCAAAAACCTTACAATGTCTGAAGCACTCGATTCGATTGTTTCCATGTTTTCCGAAAAGCAGCGGCAGCAGATCTGCTTTATTAATGCCGACTGTGCTAATCTTGCCTGGAACGATGCCGGGTATATGAGCATTCTGCATAAAACGACGATGAATCTGGCTGATGGAATCGGGTTGAAAATTGCGGGCCGCATGACCGGGCGGCAGATTCGCCAGAATGTAAACGGCACCGACCTGTTTCCGAGGTTGGCCTCGGTAATGGCTGAAAAACGGCGAAGCATATTTTTTCTTGGTGCCCGACCTGAGGTAAACCAGGCGTTGATTGAAACCATGAGAGAAAAGTTCCCTGGCCTGGTTATTGCCGGGGGCCAGCACGGCTATTTCAAGCCTGAAGAAGAGAATGAAATCATTGAAAGAATCAACCGCCTTAACCCTGACCTGCTGCTGGTTGCTTTCGGCGCACCACGTCAGGAAAAGTGGATCGCGGCAAACCTTGATCGTTTAAAAGTTAAAGTTGCAATGGGAGTCGGCGGTTTATTCGATTTCTATTCGGGCAGAATTAACCGGGCACCTATATGGATGCGGGAAATCGGGATGGAATGGTTTTATCGTTTTTGGCAGGAACCGCAAAGAATGTGGAAAAGATATTTTGTCGGCAATCTGGTGTTTCTTTACCGGGTTGTGAGATCTAAAGCGGGCACCAGGGCACCCTCCCTGGAACCAGCTGCAGGGGAGTAAACAAAAATGGATAAAAAAACAGTTGCTTTCATCATAACGGGAAATCACGTCAATCAGCTTGGCTCTATCAGTGAAGATCTTGCGGGCTGCATGGTACCTCTGCTCGACCGTCCATGGCTTCAACACCTGGTGGAATCTCTGATCAACCGTGGAATTAAAAGGTTTCACTTTTTCAACTGCGATCTTCCCCAGCAGATAGAAAATTACTTTCAGGATGGCCAACGCTGGGGTTCTGAATTCATCTTTCACCTTGGCAGAGATGAAAAAGCTTTGCTAAAACAGATTCAAATGCAGGCGGAGCTTTCCGGGGCCGAAACGATACTTCTGGCACAGACCAACAGTATTATTTTCGATCTGCCTGATTTCAACGACCCGGCTAATATCTGTCCCAGCAGCTTTATTCCGGCAAGACAGACCGATGAATTTTACAGCTGGCACATGATTGAACCTGCGAGTCTGAAAAATGCGGGCGATTTTAATTTTTACAAAGATCTCAGTTTGTATTTAAGCAAACATTTGAGTGGTTCCAAGTGGCAGATAATCTCATGCAGCAAATTTATACTGTTAAACAATCCCGGTCAGCTTATCGAAGCGCAACAGCATGTTTTAAGCAATCGTTTCAAAAATATTCTTTGTAATGCCAATGAAATCGACCCGGGAATCAGGATTTCAAGGAATGTAACGATTGAACCAACGGCGGTTTTGACCCCTCCTGTTTTTATCGGCGAAAACTGCCAGATCGGAGCATCAGTTAAGCTTGGACCAAACGCCTGCATTAGTGCCGACTGCATCATAGAGCAGGGCTCTTCTATAGAAAATTCCTGCGTTTTTCCAGGAACTTATGTCGGCGAAGCTCTGAATATCAAGAACTCCATTGTTAATCAGAATCAGCTTTTAAATCTTGATATTAACGGACTGATACACCTGAGCGAAGATTTTTTACTGGGCAGCATGAAACAGAACTGGTTCAGCAGCACCCTTGCTCAGCTATTCTGGCGTTCTGTAGCCATGTCGATGCTCCTGGTCTTCTCCCCGGTGCTTGCCATAGCCGCGATTTTCAAATTTTTATTCAAAAGTAACGGCAGGTTTATTTGTACAAGACAATACATTCAAACACCTTGCAATATCCAAAATCCGGAGATAAGAAAGTTTTCAGTTTCTAGTTTTTCCGAGCGGCTGCTTTCAGAAAGAAAGCGCCCCTATCACCCGCTGGCACATTTTATTCAGGAATTTCTGCCTGGTCTTCCCGCCGTAATTTCAGGAAAAATTTCAATGGTCGGGTTACAGCCCAGAACCGAAGAAGAATTTGCCAGGCTTCCTTCTGCCCACAGAAAAGTTTTCTTGAAAGCCTTTTCAGGACTCATCACCGAAAACCAGGTTCATTTTTCAGGAGTGGCAAACGAGCAGGAAATGCTGGCAGCCGAAACTCTGCATCTAAATAAATATTCATTTACTTACAATCTGAATCTGCTGCTCAAGTATTTCTTTTCGTTTTTTCAGTTTCCATGGTAAAAAGGAAGAATGAAACAAACAACAGTTGAGTGCCTGCAAAAGGCTGACCTGTTCAAGGACATGCCGGCCGAGTTGCTTGAAGCTCTGGCTTCTATCGTTATTTCAAGAAGTGTGGTGGCCAGTGAAATGCTTTTTGCACAAAATCAGCCGGCTACAGGGTTTTATCTGATCGAAAGCGGCCAGGTTAAAATCTACCGCATGGCTCCCGATGGGCGGGAACAGGTCATTCACCTTTTCGGGCCAGGTGAGATATTCGGGGAAGTTCCGGTTTTTCAGGGCAGCGCTTACCCGGCCTACGCTCAGACCACAAAAAAATCAAACGTTCTTTATATATCCAGAGACCGGTTCTTAGATCTGGGAAAAAGGCAGCCCGAGATTCTGCTGAGCCTTCTTGCCGTGCTTTCATTGCGCCTGCGCCAATTTGTCGAGCTCATCGACGATTTTTCCCTGAAAGACATCAGCGCCCGCCTCGCCAAGTTTTTGTGCCGCAATTGCGGTGGCTGCAATCTAAAAAAACTTAAACTTCCATTTTCCAAAACTGACCTGGCTGCTCAACTTGGCACTATTCCAGCAACACTGAGTCGAACATTCAAAAAGCTTGTTGAACATGAAATTATTAAAGTCAGCGGCAGTATTATTGAAATTCTTGACTGTGAAACCCTGAAAGCAATTTCAAACGGTGACAAACCCGAGGGTTTTTAACAAAAAGAAGCTCCGGGATAATTAACACTTTGTCATATCTACAGAAGAGTTTAGCAAATTTTCACCGAGCTTCACTTCAATCGAAATGAAGCAAAACAAGGTAAATTTTTCAAACAAATACTTATTTAACCGGGGAGGTCTGATTGACGCAATCAGGACAGACATTGCGAATTTTGCCGTCAACCCGTCGCGAAACCCGGTGTACCGAACAGAATTCTTTTTGGCACACCGCGCAACCAATCAGGCTTACCTGTTCCCGAAAGAAAGACTGATGGCAAACGAAGCAGGTGAAGCGATCGGCGGCGACAATTTCACGACAACCGGAGCAAAGCAACTGGGTTTCAAGCTGCGAAAGGCAGGCTTCGCAGCCTGGAATTCCACACCTCATGCAGGTTCGAACCTCAAGAGGGTTAAGACCCTTCAATTCCGGTGAATCAAGCGAACGGCGAAGGCAGACATAACACCCCTGCCCTTCCGGCTTGATTTTAAGAAGCGAATCAGTATCGGTTATTTCTGAATGATTCTGCCGACAGCGGGCGCAGAGTTTGTAGCGATAGCCGATATCCCCATCCCATTCATCGCGCCAGAAAATTTCGGCGCATTTATCACAGATCGGGGTGCGGCAGATGTGACAGACAGTGTGGTCGAACCATCCTTTTGCAGTCGGCCCCACAGCCGTTTCATTGTGAACCGACGCCTGGCAGACATAGCATCTGGTTAACCCTCGAAATGAGTCGAAAACATAATGGCTGCTCGAATTGAAGTCGGATGCAGATCTCGACATCAATGACGACCCACCACTGAGAAATTTCTGCCACGCTGCTTTGATTTTTTCCCAGACCATAAACAGATTCTATTACAAACAAACCAAACTTTCTATACCCAAATCTGGATAAAAGCTCTTTGAAAACTTTACTAAACCGGATCTTCGACAATCTCAGGAATCTGATTTAATGATGTCATTGAGTTTATCAGAATGCTCCATGAGGAAAAAATAAGTGAGATTTTGTATAAAGCAATGCCTTCTTTCGAAATGGGTAAGCTTTTTGGCTAAAGCTTGACGGATAAAATCTTCAACCATACAATTTCACTGAAATATCCGATAAAAATCAGTTATCTAAGAATAAAGGCCTGGTATGGATAAAAGCGGCACAAATTTCGCTCCGGCAGTTTCCTTTGGCTTGACTACGCTTCTTTTATCGGCAGTCCAGGTTGCCCCATCTTTCCCTTTATTGCTGGCCGAGCGGTTCTGGCCTGGAACTGGCTGGGTACAGGTTTTTCTTATGGCAATCTACTCAGCCACTTTAACCCGCGAGTTTCTTGACCCGATGCGGGCGCGACAGCTTCGACCGAGAATCTGGATGTTTTTTTCAATCGTTTTTTTTATTCAACTGCTTCTGGGGCTTGTGGGGCTCGAAAAATTTCTGATGACCGGCAAACTGCATCTGCCGCTTCCGGCTCTGATAATTGCCGGCCCGATTTATCGCGGTTCAGAATTTTTCATGCCGATTCTGCTTTTGATCACGGTTATTCTGGTTGGACCGGCCTGGTGCAGCCACCTTTGCTATATCGGGGCCTGGGAAGATTATCTCAGCCGCAAGGCCCCGGCCAGGACTGACCTGCCCAGATGGCGGGCAAAAGTCAGACTTTCGATTCTGCTTCTGGTAATTGTCAGTGCTTTTGGGTTGCGCTATCTTGGAATCAATTCAACTGTTGCTTTTGCCCTCTCGCTTATTTTTGCGGCGGCGGGCATTGGCATAATGCTGCTGATTTCGAGGCGCAACGGTGCCATGACCCATTGTCTGACCTATTGTCCCATAGGCCTTCTGTGCAACCTTCTGGGCCGGCTTTCTCTTTTTCGAATCAAAATCGCTGATGATTGCTGCAGCTGCATGGCCTGTTCGAAAGTATGCAAATACGAGGCTCTAAAACCGACGGACATCGAAAAACGCATTGCAGGACTGACCTGCACCCTTTGTGGTGACTGCATAAGTGCCTGTCATAAAAATCAGATCAATTACCACCTGCCTTTTATGGGGCCCGGATTTGCCCGTCAGGCTTTTGTGGTTCTGATCATTTCGCTGCACAGCCTGTTTCTTGCGGTTGCCCGCATCT
>JBMOKV010000162.1:0-2850 GCA_049325495.1 Candidatus Rifleibacteriota bacterium
TTGCTTGCCGACGAACCGACCGGCAACCTCGATTCAAAAACCGGCGAAGAAATCATCGCCCTTTTTCAGGCTCTCAACCGTGCCGGAATGACAGTTATCATGGTAACTCACGACAATCGCATGGCCCAGCACGCCGGGCGCATTATCCGCATGAAGGACGGGGTAATTGAAAAAGAAGAAAACGTTGCGCAACCGTTGCGCTCAAGTCTGCCCGAAGAAATTGAAATGTCACTCAAAGAGGTGATAAATGAAACTTTCTGAACAGATTAAAACCGGTGCAGTGGGCCTTTATGACCACCCGTTCAGAACTTTTCTGACCATGCTCGGCATTATCTTCGGCGTTGGTGCGGTCATCGCGATGGTATCCATCGGTGCCGGTGCCGAGCGCGAGGCTCTCGAAGAGCTGAAAAAATTTGGCGACAGCAGCATTCGCATCAGTGCCATCGAAATTCAGGGCGAAAGGCTTACCGAAGCGTTGAAAAAGCAGGCAATGGGCCTTTCGATGAATGATGCGGCTTTTCTTGCTTCTTCCTGCCAGTTTCTGCGTCTGGTGGTTCCCGAAAAAATCGATGATTATCCCGTTTATTGTTTGAATCGAAAGCCCCTGGCCAAAATCGTCGGGGTTGGGGAAGGCTTTCTTGAAGCTTCAAGATTTGAACTTGAAAAGGGGCGCTTTTTCAGTAGTTCGGAAATGAAGCAGGCCGGCCTGGTTGCCGTTCTGGGGGCTGCAATCGCCAGCGAAACCTTTGCCGATGTCGAGCCGGTTGGCCAGTTCATTCAAATTGAGCGCATGCGCTTCCAGGTTATCGGCGTCATGAAAGAACAGGGAAAAGGCGGCGGCAAGCTTGCCATCAAACGCCGCGATCACGACCGTGATATTTATATTCCCATTGAGTCGAGTCTGCAGCGCCTTGAAAAATGGCCGGTTGAAGATAAGGAAATTTATCATCAGATTTCCAGTCTTTGGCTTGAAGTTAATCCAGGAACCGATCTTCTGCGGGCCAGAGACGTGGTCATGTCATTGCTGAAACGCCGACACCAGGAAGTAAACGATCTTGAAAGCCAGGTGCCACTTGAAATACTTCAGCAGAGCCAGAAAACCCAGAATCTGTTCAACCTTGTCATGGCGCTGATTGCAGGGATTTCTCTGCTGGTTGGCGGCATTGGTATTATGAACATCATGCTTGCTTCAGTGAACGAACGAACCCGCGAAATCGGGGTGCGGCGCGCTCTTGGGGCATCGAAAATCGATATCGTCGTGCAATTTCTCGTTGAGGCAAGCCTTATCAGCGTTGTCGGGGGATTCATCGGAATTTTCGCCGGTGCCGGCCTGTCGCTTGCCATCTCGGTTTACACCGGCTGGGTTACCGTTATTCCCATAACTGCGGTTCTTATCGCCTTTTTTGTTTCAATCTCAGTAGGCATTGTTTTTGGCAGTTTCCCCGCTGCCAAAGCATCGCAGCTTGACCCGGTCAAGGCTCTGCGCTACGAGTGATCGATCAGTCCTGTGGCTCAAATATGGCACTGGTTCGAAGCACGTTGATTGCCAGGCTCAGCAGAAGAGTATAAACTGCCAGACTGCCGTTAACCGTAACCGCCATCTGTAAAAGTTCGTAACAGCGAAGATTCAGCATGCAGCAGCAGATCATCAGAATACCGAAACAGGCATTGGTGCAGATCAGAAAAATCTTCATTTTGTCAGGGTTACGATTGAACATGACGTATCCGCCATACAGAAGAACCAGCGAGTAAACCAGGGCTCCCAGATTTATTGCTGCGGTCATAACCTTTCCTCCTGCTGTTTTTAATATGCGCAATCCACGTGCCAGTGTCTGAGATCGCCGCAGCAAGAGGGTTTTGGCGCCCAGGTCGGATAAAATCCCCGGCAAGATGTGGTGAAAAAGCCATAAAACCGGTTATTTGCCACATGTAAAAAAACTGCCCAAACTTAAAAATTCCAGTTGCATGAAAAAGCGGTTTCTGCTACAATACATGTTACCCGCTCGGGTGGTGAAATTGGCAGACACGTAAGATTCAGGTTCTTATGCCCGCAAGGGTGTGGGGGTTCAAGTCCCCCCTCGAGCATGGAAAAGCCCGCACAACCTGCGGGCTTTTTTATTTTGCTTCGGTCTTGCTCAGGCAGAATTCCACAATCAGGCCGAAATGGTCAGAACCGGTGTCTTTGCATATCAGCCTCGACAGAACCCTGATTTCTGAAGAATGCAGAAAATGATCGATCGGAATCTGCAGCAGAAAATTGTTCGAAGGCCAGGTCGGTTGAATACCACAGCCAAAAGCACTGTCAAGCAATCCGCCTTTTTCAATCATATTTTTGAAATGATAGCCCCAGGGACTGGTATTGAGATCGCCGATTATTATCAATGGTGAATTTCTTTTTGCGGCAATTTCGCCCAGCTCTGCAAGCATGAAGTTTCTTCTCGAAGTCATCTCATGGCCTATCGGTGGGGTGGGGTGGACTGCCAGCACATGAATTTCTGATGAATCAAGCGAAAGCTTTGTCTCTATCGATGGAATTCCGGTCTGCCCAATGTCGATGACTTGACTGGCCGGTAATGGCACGCGGCTGAACAGGGCAATGCCAAAATTGTCTTCTCTTGGTCTGCTGATTGAAAAGGGGTAATTTTTCTGCAGTTCTGCAATGTCGGTCAACCAGCGACTGCTGATTTCCTGAAGAATGATCAGGTCAGGTTGTTGCTCTTCAATAAGTCGGAGAATTTTGGCCGGATTGCCCGCCCTCGTATTAACATTGACATGCAGCAGCTTGATTTTCTGCTCTCCCGGCTTCATTGAAGGACTTTTTGAAAAATAAAAGGGCGCAATCAGTAAAAG
>JBMOKV010000163.1:0-2846 GCA_049325495.1 Candidatus Rifleibacteriota bacterium
CGCTTCGCTCGACGATATCAGAAACGCATCACGCAATGCCGGAATGCGAAGTCTTTACGAGGATGGCCTGCAGAAAGTAAGCACCGGTCAGACTTCTCTGCATGAGGTTGAACGTGTTTGCTGGCAGGGTAACTGATCATGCCGTTGTTTCAATATAAGGCCTACAACCAGCAGGGTGATGAAACCTCGGGTGTCATCGATGCCGATGATCTGTCTGCCGCCCGCCAGCAGTTGCGCTCAACCGGGCTGGCGCCTTTTTCCATAGAGCCGGCGGTTGAAGAAACGGGGTTAGGCTTTTCACGATCATTCTCCCTGGCAGAACAGGCCAGGTTTTCCCGGCAGCTTGCAGCCCTGCTGCGCGGCGGTGTGCCGCTGGTTAAAGCTCTGACCGGTCTTGAAGCACAGGCTGCCTGGTCTTCGCGCCGACCTGTACTGGTGCAATTGCGTGAGGGAATCGAGAAGGGTCGCGACCTTTCTGCGGTTCTGCAGGAAATCGGCACGGTTTTTTCTCCATCGCTACTGGCGGTAATCAGGGTGGGAGAGACCACTGGCCGGCTCGATTTCGCTTTTGCTCAACTGGCCGCCCATCTCGACCGTGAAATGGAGCATCGCCGTCGTCTGCTTGCCGCAATTGCCTACCCGGCAATTACCGCGGTGATATCAATCGGAGTGTTGGCTTTTCTGATGGTTTATCTGGTGCCAACCGTTGCGAAGATGTTTTCTGACGTGCAGGGCGAACTACCATGGATAACCAGATGGCTGATTGCTTTCAGCAATTTTTTTAGGGAATACTGGCTGATCATCGGCCTGGGAGCAATATTTTCGCTGGTTGGTATTCATCTTGCGCTGAAGGTCGAATCTTTCAGACGACAGTGGGAGGCTTTGCTGCTGAAAGTCCCGATCTGGGGCCGGTTCAGCGAAGGAATGATGATGGAAAGATGGGCCCGTAACACTGGCATGATGATCGAGTGCGGTGTTACTCTGCTTGAATCGGTGCGGGTACTGAAAGAAAGCCACAGCTCACTGCTTCATAACGAAGCCCTGACCAGGGTTGAAAAGTCGCTTGAACGCGGTGTTTCCTTCTCGGAAGCACTTAAAGCCGCCGGCTTTTTTCCGCTTTTTGTGATTCAGATGATCGAAGCAGGCGAGGCATCTGGCGAGCTGGCGCCAATGCTGCATTCGGCTGCTGCCGAGCTTGAAGCCGATAACCGGGTTCTGACCGAGCTGTTTCTCAATATTCTTGAGCCGCTGTTGATCGTAGTTATGGGTTCGGTCGTCGGCGCAATAATGATTGGCGTTCTGCTGCCAATCTACGAAATGAACCGCTTTCTCTAATTACTGATTTATCTTTGGGCATCGTGGCAGACTGTGCTAAAATATCGCTTGAAAACAAAACCGGAGGATAGCCATGACAAAAATTCGCAACGGTTTCACCCTTATCGAACTGCTGGTTGTTCTAATCATTCTCAGCCTGCTTGCTGGCCTGGTGTTGCCCCGAATGATGGGGCGAACTGAAGAAGCCAAACGCCAGACTGCCGAAGTGCAGATTCGCAGCATTGAAAACGCTCTAGCCCTTTATTATGCCGATAACGGCACTTACCCTACTACCGAGCAAACGCTCAAGGCGCTGGTTGAGAAGCCTGCCGTCGATCCAGTTCCACCGAAATGGAAAGGCCCATACCTTGAAAAGGGCATCCTACCCAAAGACCCGTGGGATAAAGATTACGTATATCTTTCTCCCGGTGTTCATCTTCCCGAATTTGATCTGCTGAGTTTCGGTAAAGACGGGGTTCAGGGCGGCGAAGGCGAATTCGCCGACATCGAAAACTGGAATATTGGCCGCAAATAATGGTCTGATGAAAAATCGCGCCTTTACTCTTGTCGAATTGCTGGTTGTGCTCGCGGTTCTCTCGATGACAGCCGGTGTTGTTCTGCCGTCGGCGGCGGTGATGACCAGAAAAAACCGACTCGAAGGTTTCGTTCACCATACCTCGGTGCTTTGCCGGGAGGCCTTTGAAAAGGCGGTTTTTGCAGGACAGTCATACCGGATTGTTAAAACTTCGGGCGATAAGCTGGAAGTTCAGTTTTTTGAAAACCAGCGCTGGATTCCGTCAAATGATTTATGGCTGAGACCCCTTGCGATTCCGGAAAAAATGCAGCTGAACTGGCCGGAAAACGGTTGGCAGGTGCTTCCGGAAGGATATTGCGAATCGCCGCAGCTTCGCTTTTATGACGAAAACTCCCACGAAACGGTTTTTGCCGAAATTCGCGCCTACGATGCTCACCTGGTCAGAAGATCAGACTCTGCCAGATGATTATATCTCAACCGCAAAAAAAAGATAAAATTAAAAGAACGTTTAATAATGATGGTGTCACTCTTGTAGAAATTCTGATTTCACTTACCATTCTGGTTTTGGTAACCGGCGCTCTGTCAAGTGGTACCAATTATCTGACCCGTCGTCTTGTTCGCGCCAAAAATGCGGCCGTAGCCAGAAGTCTGGCCTGGAAAAAACTTGCCGAGGTCAAATCTCGAAGAATTGAGCCTTTTCGCCGATCTGGAGTTTTTGGTCGTGAATTCGAAAATTACAAATATTCAGAAGAGATTAAGCCTGCAATAATCAACGGTTTTGTCCACAGTGGCCTTTTCGCCTATGAGTTGACGGTCAGCTGGGCCGAAGTCTGGCAGGAAGACCGGGTAACTTTTTCGACTCTGGTTGCCGACTATCTTCAGGCCATCGATAACATTGCCTCAACGACGGAAAAAAATGGGGCACCCCAATGATCAACCTTGAAAAATATGAGTCTGTAATAATGATTCGGCAAAGTGTCCTTGATTCCGACCAGAT
>JBMOKV010000164.1:0-2820 GCA_049325495.1 Candidatus Rifleibacteriota bacterium
AAAAGAAAGAATTTCTCGAAAGCAGCCAATGATTCGGGAGAAAAGGCTTCGGTCTGCCCATGCCCTTTTTGCTGGGTTTTAACAAAGTCGCGAACTTTTCCACCTTTGTCTTCGGCAGCATTATGGCTGAGCTCAAACTGGCCGATCTGGTTCAATTGCTGTAGAAGAAGATTGTCTGCAGCCACCAGAATCGAAGACTGAAGAAGGCAGATTAGAAAAATCAGATAGAATTTATGGTTGCTTTTCATAATTGTAAGGCTAATTATAACAAATTTTTTTTCTGACTGTAATGGTCTGGTCAATAAACATAAATTTTTTAAAGAGCGGAAATTGAATGAAAATCCCCAAAATTGTCGGCAAAAAAAAATCAGTTGGTTAAGACCCTGTTATCGTTAAATTTAATCTAGTGATAATTTTTTTTTTATGATAAAAGTTATCATATGTGCGCCATTGCTTAGAATGGAGCTGGATTGCAGTCAAACAAATTGCATACATTAACTACTACAAATTCAACATTGCCCTTGGTGATACCCTCTTAGACCCACACTTTGGCGATGAAAAGTCCTTTGATGCCTTTTCGCAGAGATAAAGGGGCGTAAATTGATGAATAAGACCAAGACCAGAATGCTAGTCGTGCTCAATGAGGAAATCCGGGTAACGGACGAGAACTATATTTCATTAACCGACATGCTTCGCTCAAAAGACGGCGATTTTTTCATTTCAGACTGGTTAAGAAACCGCAATACACTTGAGTATCTTGGAATATGGGAGCGGGTTCATAACCCGGCTTTTAATTATGGCGAATTCGCCATAATTAAAAGCCATGCCGGGCTCAACAGCTATAAAATCAGTGTTAAAGAATGGGTGGAAAAAACCCGGGCAATAGGCATTCAGGCCAAGGCCGGCCGCTATGGTGGAACCTATGCCCACCCGGATATTGCCTTTGAATTCGGAATGTGGATCAGTGCAGAATTCAAAATTTACCTGGTTAAAGAATTTCAGCGGCTCAAAGAAGATGAGCAAAAGCAACTTGGCTGGGATGTTAAACGCCAGCTCACCAAAATCAACTATCGTATTCATACTGATGCAGTTAAAGAAAATCTGATTCCCCCCGAACTGACCAAACAGCAAATCAGTCATGTGTATGCATCAGAAGCAGACTTGCTCAATGTGGCCCTCTTCGGAAAAACCGCACAGCAATGGAGAGATGAAAATCCGGACAAAACCGGAAATATGCGTGATTACGCCAATGTTTCGCAATTGGTTTGCCTGGCGAACCTTGAAAACCTGAATGCCCATTTAATACAGCAGGAACTTCCTCAAAAAGAGCGATTGAAACTACTTAATAATACAGCAATTCAACAGATGCGCCTGCTTACTGAAGACCGCAGTATTAAAAAGCTGGAGAGAAGCAAGGCATGAACAACCCATTGTCAGAGGATTTAAGATGGTGATTATTCCAAAAATTGAGACTGAACGGGCTTTGATAACTGTTCTTACCCCTGACGACGCTCACCTGATAAACGCATACTACCTTGAAAACAAAGAACACCTGGCGCCGTTTGAGCCTGAGAGAGTTCCTGAGTTTTATTGTGAGAATTCATGGAAGGGGAGATTATTGAAGTCTTTCAGTGCTTATAAATGCGGTGTGTCGGTCTGTATGGCTGCTTTGACCCACGATCGCCAGAAAATGCTGGCCGCCTGCAATTTTACCGGAATTGTCAGAGGCCCTTTCAACGCCTGTTATCTTGGATATTCGGTTGGGCGCGATTATGAAGGAACAGGGATGATGTTCGAAGTTGCATCAGCTTCAATCAAGTATATGTTTGAAACTGTGAAGATTCACCGCATAATGGCCAATCACATGCCTGATAATCACCGAAGCGCCAGGCTTCTTCAGCGACTTGGATTCGAGCGAGAGGGCTTTGCCAGGCTTTATCTGAAAATAAATGGTGAATGGCGGGACCATGTCTTGAATTCCATTATCAACCCGGATCCCGATCTCTAAGCAATGATTATTGTAGAAGAAGGGACATTTGCCCGCCGGTCCTGCTGGCCGCTTGAATATGCCCGTTCATTTTCGGGGACCATAAGCAATTGCTACCATCACGGTTTCGATGTGATCGCTGTCGATTCAATCGTTTTTTTTACCTCTGATTATTTGAGAATGAACCCTCTTTCCATTCTTATTGCCGAACCGTTGATTTCCCGTGCCCAACCTGGCCTTTTGGTAACAATCGAAGAGAAAAGCCTGGTTATCGGGCAGTCAGCTTTGATTGCCGTTGACGACATTGTCGATCCGAAAATGCCCCTGTCGCTGAATGACGGCATTCTCAGGCAGAATCTGCAGCGTCTGCACAGTAATATCAAGCTGTTTGGGCGTTCCTCAGAAGTGAAGGATCTTGTTCTGGGCTGCAACACAAGACAAAACCTGCTTTCAGGAGCGGAGGCGCTGCTGGTCGAAAGTAATTTATCGCTTGAAAAGCTTCAAAGTTTTCTTGGCGCCGGAGAAGGTTTGACCCCTTCATTTGATGATTTTCTCGCAGGAATGCTGCTGGCCGACCGTATGCTAAGGCTTGACCGGCTCAGCATTCCCGCCAATTTCTTCTCGGTAGCGGCAGCAAAAACCACCAGGCAGTCTTTGCAACAGCTTGTTTTTGCGGCAGCGGGCCATTTGAATCTGGGAATAGAGCAACTTTGTGCTGCCCTTGGCCATGAAGAAGTAAGTTCAAGCCGGATTTTGCGGGTAATGCAATATGGCCACAGTTCGGGAACCGACATTCTTTGTGGAGTCTGGTGGCACCTTGAACGCAATTTTTC
>JBMOKV010000165.1:0-1666 GCA_049325495.1 Candidatus Rifleibacteriota bacterium
ATAGCAGCTTCACCGAAAGGGGAACGGGTGTTTTACTGGTTCTTTCAGCGGCGGTTTTCTGGAGTTTTTCGGGAATTTCGGTAAAATCGATGCCTGGCATAAGTCCCTTGCTGATAACGGGCTATCGCAGTGTCTTCACCTTCATTCTCATGCTTGGGTATTTTATTTTAGCCTGCAGGGGAGTTAAAACTTCGGTTACCACCGGACTTCAGGCAATGAGTTTCAAAAGGGCCTGGGGTTCGGCTTTCTGCTACGCTCTGATGCTGGTAATGTTCATTTCCGCCACCAGTTATACCACGGCAGCCAATGCGATTCTGCTGCAGTATTCCGCGCCGCTTTATGTCGCTCTGCTTTCTTTTTCAATGCTTGGTGAGCCGGTAAGACCCAGAGAATGGCTGACTCTTGGCGGCTGTCTGGTCGGTGTGCTGATGTTTTTCGGTGAGAAGCTTTCGGCACAGGGTTTGTGGGGAAACGTTCTTGCAGTTCTTTCCGGGGTTGCCTGCGCTCTAAACACAATATTCATGCGCTCGCTCTCGAAAGTCACAGGCAAAGGCGCTTTTGCACCCGAGACGCCGCAGAAAGTATCGCTGGCGTTTCCCGCGGTTATAACGGGGAACCTGCTGACCGTTTTAATTTGCCTGCCCTGGATGATCGACGTTGCCGAAATAACTGTCAATTACTGGGGAATTCTGGTTTTTCTCGGATTCATTCAACTTGGCCTGCCATATATTCTTTTTACTCTCGGCATAGCGAAACTTGGAGCGGTAGAAGTGATGATTCTTGCCATGACCGAAGCGGTATTAAACCCTCTGTGGGTAGCTCTTTTCAACGGCGAAATGCCATCGACCCTTGCCTGTATCGGCGGAACTCTGATTCTGATTTCTATCGGTATCTACGGTTGGTTGAAGCAGGAGTCCTGAAGCATTTACCGGCCAGTTTTTCCCGGGAAATTATTGTCATATCGCCCCTTGAACAAGAACTAATTTGCATCTACAATGCAATCCGATGACAGGAAATCTCGAAAAACTTCAACGATTCTGCCAGCGGCCAGCGTTGGGCATCTTTGCTCTAACACTGGCCATCGAAGCAATTACACTTTTCTTTCGCTTCGGGCTTAGTCTTGAATCGACAAAGCATACCGCCTCAACGGTTGGGCGGTTAACCGGAGGCATTCGAATTCATCATGGTTATATCGGCATTCTGTTTTTGCTGCTGTTGACACTTCCGGCTCTGAGAAAATCTAATTTCGGAAATATCCTGCTGGTCATTGGTGCAAGTCTGGCTATTTCTGACATTATTCATCACAGCATTCTTTATTTTGTAACCGGATCAGCAGACCTGGATCTGGTTTATCCGGATATCAGATGACTCTGCAGGAAGACATCCAACGCCTGAACCAGCAGCAGGCTGAAATCGTCAAAAAATTCAACCGTCCCTCTCTGATCGTCGCCGGGCCCGGCACCGGAAAAACCAGAACTGTAGCAGTTTTGATCGGCAATCTGCTGCATCAGGGGGTAAGACTTAAAGAAATTCTGGCCCTTACTTTTTCTGACAAAGCCGCCGGTGAACTGCGTGAAAGGGTTCTCGAATACTATCCCCACAGCTTCGACCAATGCTGGATATCGACTTTTCACTCATTCTGCGCCAGAATTCTGCGCGAGCAGTA
>JBMOKV010000165.1:1676-2811 GCA_049325495.1 Candidatus Rifleibacteriota bacterium
TATTATCGGGTCTTCATTCAGCCGGATTTCAAGCTGTTAACCGGATTCAAAGAGGCGCTGCTGATGTCAGGAATCTGTCGGCGCCAGTCTCCCGAAGCTTTTCCAGAATTCGGCAAAGTTATCTTCAAACGTGGATTTCAACAGGAAATTTTGACCTTCATATCTCTGCTAAAATCAAACCTGGTCAGTCATGAGGATTTTTCATCGCAGATCGAAAACATGCCCGAGGTATCGGCTCGAACGCTGAACCGACTCAAGGAAATTGCCTGCCTTTACCGATTCTATGAGACCGAAAGAAAGAAAACCGGATATCTTGATTTTCGCGACCTGATTTTTTTAAGTATCCGGGTTCTGCAGATTCCTGAAGTGGCGGCGCAATACCGTGAAAAGTTCAAAGTCATACTGGTTGATGAATTTCAGGACACGGACCCGGCCCAGTATCTTTTGTTGAAACTGATGTGCGGTGACCAGAACGATTCAAGAATTGCGGTAATCGGTGACCCGCATCAGAGCATTTATCGTTTTCGCGGCGCCGACCCCGGAATGATGACGCGAACCGGCCCATTCAAAAGAGAATTTAACGCCCGCGTTTTTCCATTACAGATAAATTACCGATGTGCCAGGGAAATTGTGGCAGTTGCTTCAAGACTGGCATGGAAAGAAAAAAGCAAAGACGATCTCGATCTGGAACCCAAAAGCGAAGAAATTGGCTTCGTTAAACTTTTCAGCGCCAGAGACGAGCTGGAAGAAGCAAGGTTTATCACACGAAAAATTGCTTCTCTTCTGATTTACGGGGAAAAGCGCACCTATCATCCTTCAGAAGTCGCCATTCTGGTTCGCAACAACTATCAGATTGATCTTCTGGCCGAAAATCTGCAGGCCCTTCACATACCTTACGAGATTGCAGGCGACATGAAATTCTTCAGATCTGAAGAGGTCATCGTTCTTGCCGCGCTGCTGAAAATAGCCGCCCTTAACGGAAATGAGCGAGAAAATGCGCTGCAGCGGGCATTTGTTTCACCACTTTTCGGTATAAACCCGCTGTGGGTTCAGGCAGTAATTGCAGCAATCGCACCGGGAAAAACTCTTTCCAGTTTTATGTCAGCAGTTCGTGACCAGCAGAACGACCAGTTGC